>JBKPHT010000354.1:0-15173 GCA_046730015.1 Actinomycetota bacterium | reverse complement strand
CCAGCCGGACGTCGTCGGTGATGTGGTTCAGAGTGCCGAGCTCGTCGTCGTCGCCCCACCGTCCCCAGTTCGACAGCGTGCTGAAGTACCCGAGCACGTCGTCCTGTGTGGGCATCGGTCGCCCTGCCGTCATCCCAGCATCGACTCCTCCGGTCAGGCGTCGAGGCACCAAGGCCCGCTGAACTGGCATGACACTAGATCAGCGGGCCAGCAGTCGGCCGGTCAGGAGGTCGGGTACGGCACACCTGTGGTGCTGTGGCACCGGTAGCCATTGATACTGCGTGCGAGGTACTGCTACGACCAGACGCAGGCGATGAATGCGACTCCGGGTAGCTGCACGGTCCGTCGCGAAGGCTGAACTGTAGGACTCGGGGTCCGACCTAATCACGCGACTCAGCCAGCGTGACAGTGGGTGCCATGCCGCAGGCTCCGAGATGCCTTCGGGCGCTAAGCGATGGCCGAGGACGGCGCCCTCCGGGCGCCGCCCGCAGGCCAGGCGCGGGCTCTGCCGGCGCCTCTCGATCTCGACGCGGGCACTGCGCAGGTGACGGGCGTCCGTCTACGTCGACGGTCGGGGCCAGCAGCTCGGTCCGCCCAAGACGGACGGGGCGCGGGGTGAGCACTGGTTGATGCCGACCGTCGTAGCGCTGCTGGCCAAACGACGGGAGACCCAGGCGCAGGAGCGGGCCGCTGCGCCGAAGTGGACGACGATCACCTACGAGGGTGAGCAGGTGAGCCTCGTGTTCACCAACCCGACCGGCGGGCTTGTGCTGCGCCAGGCGGTGACCAAGGTCGTCAAGCAGGCGGCCAAGACCGCCGGCATCGCCGCCGACCTGGCGACCCATGCCGGGCGCCGCACGGTCGTGACGACGCTCTTCGTGGACGGTGACGAGGCGCTGGAGGACATCGCTCGCTTCGTCGGGCATGCCGAGCCGGCCACCACGGCCGGCTATGTGAAGCGCCTCGGCCGTCGGCCCGAGACGGTCGCCCGGCGGGCCGGTGCGGTGCTCGACGCCCAGGGCGACGAGGACGAACCGGTCACCAGGGTTCGGAATCAGGTGGCCGACTCCGCGAGCAACCGCGCGAGCTACGGGCCTGAGAACGCGGAGTCAGTGGCGGATGACGACGAACCGTAAGCCCTGGTCAGGGACCGTCCGTAGGGGTTCGTGGGAGTGCCTGCGGACGGGTGTGCGGAGCGGGTGGGATTCGAACCCACGGACCCTTGCGGGTCGACGGTTTTCAAGACCGTTGCCTTCGTCCACTCGGCCACCGCTCCCGGGGCGGAGGGTACCCGGCCAGTCTGCGGTCAGAGGATCTCGCCGCGGAGCCGCTCGATCCACTCGCTGGCCGCCCGCCAGGCGGCCTCGGCCTCGCGGCGGCGGGCAGGGCCGTGCTCACCGGCCGCGGGGTAGGAGCCCAGGAACTTCACGTCCTCCACCTTGGACCGCAGGTCCCGCAGGCAGTCCGCCACCAGCTCGTCGCCGATGTGGCCCTCGAGGTCGATGAGGAAGCAGTAGTGACCGAGGCCCTTCTTGGTGGGCCGTGACTCCAGCTTGGTCAGGTTGATCGACCGGGCGGCGAACTCCTGCAGGATGGTGAGCAGGGAGCCCGGCCGGTCGGTCCGCTGGAAGACGACCACCGACGTCTTGTCGTGGCCGGTGGGGGCGGGGATGCCGTGGCGGGCGACCACGACGAAGCGGGTGGCGTTGTCGGGGTGGTCCTCGATGTCGGTGGCGAGCACGTCGAGGCCGTAGACCTTGGCTGCCACCGCAGGTGCGATCGCCGCGGTGTGGCCGTCGTTCTCGTCGCCGGCGACCAGGGCGGCGGCCTCGGCGGTGGACGACGTGGCGACGCTGACCACCCCGGGCAGCTCACGCTGGAGGAACGCCCGGCATTGGGCGGTCGCCACCGGGATGGACAGCACCCGCCTGACGTCGGACAGGCCGACGCCGCTGGCGGCGAGCAGGTTCATCTGCACGCCCATGACGACCTCGCGCTGGATCAGCAGGTCGGTCTCGAAGGCCAGGGTGTCGACCGTGACGGTCACGGCGCCCTCGATCGAGTTCTCGACCGCGACGAACCCGAGGTCGACCTGCCCATCCTCGACCGCCACCAGCACCTCGGGGATGGACGGGAGCGCCACCAGCGAGTTGGTGACCAGGTCGGCCTGCGAGAGCAGCGCCTGCTCGGTGAACGTGCCCTCCGGCCCGAGGAATCCGATGCGGGGTCCTCGCCCAGAGGTTGCGGCTGTCGACATCCGCTCGATGCTACCGCCGCCCAGGTCGGCGCCCCGAAGCCGGTACCCTGCCGCCCATGGGCGGGGGAGCGGCCCGGGGCGAGTTGGTCGTGCTGCTCGACGCCGCGCCCGGCGGGCTGCGGACCCTGCGCGGCGAGGTGCGGCACTGGCAGGACGTGGCGCGGATGTCCGACGCGATCGAGCGGGCCAACCGGGCCGCGGGGGCTCACCTTCGGGCCGTGCGGATCGCCGTGGACGCTCGGGGCGGGGCGGCGCGGCCCATCACCCATGAGAGCCGGGCACGGGTGTGGTTCGCCGCCGCCCCCGACCGCTGGCGCGAGGAGGGCGACGGCGACACCCTGCGCCTGGGCGACGGCGAGCGCCGGTGGGAGGGGTTCGCGTCGTTCGTCACCGAGCGGCAGCCACCCGGCGTCGACCACGCGCTCATGCTGGCGCGAGTGCTGCTGCCGGGGGGACTGCTCGGCGCCCAGCGGTTCACCGACGTCGCCGAGACGGAGGTGCTCGGCCGGCGCTGCCTCACCGCGACCGGGACGCGGCGGGCGCCGGGGAGCTCGCGGGTGCTCGGCCTCACCACGGCCGTCCACGACGTCCGGTTCGGGCTGGCCGACCAGCGCATCGCCGTGGACGCCGAGCACGGGTTCCTGCTCCGCCACGAGAGCCTGCTCGACGGCGAGCCGATCGAGGTCACCGAGTTCACCGAACTGGCGGTGGACGTGCCGTTGCCCGACGACATGTTCCGGTTGCCGCCCGGGATCACCGTTCAGACCGAGGCCGAGGAGCGGGCGCGCCGGCTGCGGGAGATGGGCGCCGACCCCGAGGCCGTCGACCTCACGGACGAGTCGGCGGTGGCGGCTGCGATCTTCCAGGCCCGGGGGACGGCGTTCGGCACCCCCCCGCTCGACGACCAAGTCGCCCAGTTCGTGCCCTGGGGGCCGCCGCCCGCCGACCCGGCGGCGGCCGAGGCCGAGATCACCGCCGCCTTCCACGACCACGGCGCTGCCGACGCCTCGGGCACCGACCTGGTGAACGTCCAGGCCGGCGCCGGGCTGGCCGCATCACTGGCGGCGGCGAGGCGGAGGCTGCCGGGCGCCACTGCGGGCAACTCCCACTTCGTGGTGAGGGCCGTGCGGTTCGTGTGCCCGGACGAGGCCGTCGTGTGGTTCGACGTCGAGGTCGGCGGGCGGGTGCCGACGCCCGTGGTGGCGGGGCGCCGGGGGCGCGCCGTCCGGGCGGGAGGGCGGTGGCTGATCGAGCGGGGCACGATGGCGGAGATGCTGGCCCTGGGCGGCGCGCACGTCCCGCCGCCCGTCGCGGACTGACCGGCAGGCGTCCCCGGCGGGCGCCTCGACCACGGCACGCTCGGCCCCGGCACCGACCGTGCGACGCTCGTGACGCCCGTCGGGGGCAACCGACCCCAGCCCCCGACTACGTCAACGATCGAGACCGCCGTCGCGTTTCGCCTTCGGCGATAGAACTTGTCACAGCCATTCGGCGCACGCGGGCCCGAGGGGCCATGCTGGTCACGTGGACGAGGCCGCCCTCCGACGGTTGCTCGACGCCGTGCAGGTCGGCGCGGTCACCACCGACGACGCCGTCGCACGCCTGCGCCACCTGCCGTTCGCCGACCTCGGGTTCGCCCTCGTGGACCACCACCGGGCCCTCCGTCAGGGGATGGCCGAGGCCGTCTACGGGCCGGGCAAGACCCCGTCGCAGTGCGCCGACATCGTCGCCGAGCTGCTGTCGGCCCCCGGGTCGGGCCCCGTGCTGCTCACCCGGGCCGACGACGATCAGGCCGCCGCCGCGCTGGCCCGCAACCCCGACGGGCAGCGGATCGGGTCGACACTGTGGTGGCGGCCGGCCGCACCCCGGCCCGAGCGGATCGTGCTGTGCACCGCGGGCACTGCCGACGGCCCGGTCGCCGACGAGTGCACCGCCACGCTGGCGGCCCACGGGCTCGAGCCGGTCCGGCTCACCGACGTGGGCGTGGCCGGGGTCCACCGACTGCTGGCGTCGGCCGACGTGCTGGCCGGCGCCGACGCCGTGGTCGTCGTGGCCGGCATGGAGGGCGCGCTCGCCAGCCTCGTCGGTGGCATCACCCCGGCGCCGGTCGTGGCCGTGCCCACCAGCGTCGGTTACGGCGCCGCGCTGGAAGGCGTGACCGCCCTGCTGGCCATGCTCGCCTCGTGCGCCGCCGGCCTCACCGTGGTAGGCATCGACAACGGGTTCGGCGCGGCGAGCGCCGTGCTCAGGATGCTGAAGTGACCGCCCGGACGGTCGCCTGGTTCCACTGCTTCTCGGGGATCGCCGGCGACATGGCGCTGGGCGCGCTCATCGACGCCGGCGCCGACCCAGACGAGGTCCGCAGCCTGCTCGGCAAGCTCCCGATCGAGGGCTGGGAGCTGGAGGTCGAGCCGGTGCTCCGGTGCGGCATCGCCGCCACCCAGGCGCACGTCCGGACCCAGGAGACCGGCGTCGTTCGCACCGCGGCCCACATCACCGGCCTGGTCGCCGAGGCCGGTCTGCCGGAACGGGTGACGGCCCGGGCGCTCGCCACCTTCACCGCGCTGGCCGAGGTCGAGGGCCGGCTGCACCGCCGTCCGCCCGAGCAGGTCCACTTCCACGAGGTGGGCGGCCTCGACGCCATCGTCGACGTCGTCGGCACGGCCGCCGCGCTGGAAGTGCTCGGCGTCGACGAGGTGCAGGCCAGCCCCGTGGCCACCGGCACCGGCATGGTCCGGGCCGCCCACGGGCTGCTCCCGAACCCGGCGCCCGCCGTCGTCGCCCTGCTCCACGGCGCCCCCACCTACGGCGTCGACCTGCCGCTCGAGCTCACCACCCCGACGGGCGCGGCCCTCCTCGCCGCCACCGTCACCGGCTGGGGGCCGCTGCCCGCCATGCGCCTGGAGGCCAGCGGGTTCGGCGCCGGCAGCCGGGAGATAGACGGGCGGCCCAACACCGTGCAGGTCGTGCTCGGCCGGGCGGACGACGAGGACGATCCGACCGCACGCGGCGTCCCGCCCGGGCAGCCGGTGGTGCTGGTGGAGGCCAACGTCGACGACGCCACGGGCGAGGTGCTGGCCCACGCGGTCGCCGCGCTGCTCGACGCCGGCGCCCACGACGCCTGGGTCACCCCGGTGGTGATGAAGAAGGGCCGGCCGGCCCACGTCGTCAGCGCCCTCGCCGACCCCTCCCACGTGCCGGCCGTCGCCTCGACCCTGACGGCCGAGACGGGCTCGCTGGGCGTCCGGGGCTCGACCCTCGAGCGGTGGCCCGGCACCCGGGCCGCCGGGACCGTCGAGGTCGACGGGCTGCCGATCCGCGTCAAGGTGAGCCCAGGCCGGGTCAAGGTCGAGCACGACGACGCCGCCCACGTCGCCCGGACCCGCCGGCTGCCGCTGCGCGAGGTGCTGCGGCGAGCGGAGTCGGAGGCCTGGCGGGGCGACGACCCCGCCTGACGGGTTGTCGTCCCTGACCGCGCGCTGGCGCGGTGAGGGACGCCAGTCGGTCCCTCACCGGGGGTTGTCGTCCGTGACCGCGCGCTGGCGCGGTGAGCGACGCCAACCGGTCCGTCACCGGGAGTTGTCGTCCCTGACCGCGCGCTGGCGCGGTGAGGGACGCCAGTTCGGGCAGCCGACGGCGCTACTTCCAGATGACCGGGTCGGCACCCGGGGTCGGGGTGTAGGCGATGGCCACGACCTTGGTGCCGGTGGACGCCACGAACGCCTCGCAGGTCACGTAGCTCGCGCCCAGGGCCAGCTCGGTGGGCCCGGCGTCGGGACACGGCAGGAAACCGTCGGGCTCGCTCACCGCCGAGGCCTGCAAGCCGTCGTCCTGCATGCCCTGGAGGTTGGGCTCCGGGTCGTAGCTGCCCAGGTCGACGGGGCTGGACGTGTTCTGGATCGTCATCGTCACGTAGAACGGGTCGCCGTAGGCCAGGCCGAGCGCGGGCAGATCCTGCGGCCCCCCGGCCTTGATGCCGAGCACCGTGACGGCGACGACCCCGCGCCGGCCGCCGTGCTCGACGCCGACCGTCGCCGTCTGCCCCATGGTGAGCTGGGTGCCCGCCGGCGTCAGGGCGGCGGCGGACGGGCCGCCGGGTGGTTCGGTCGACGGCGCCTCCGTCGAGGCATCGGCGGTCGAGGGCGACCCCCCGCCTCCGCACGCGGCCGTGGCGAGCGCCGCGGCGACCGCGGCCGCGGAACCCATCCGTCGGAACGTCGTGATCATCACACGTGTCCCCCGTTGCTCCCCGGCCCTGCCGCCAGGTCGGGCGTTCCCCAGCTGTCCCGGCCGCCGCCACCGGCCGAACCCCACCCTACGCGGCCCGACCCTCTCCGGCGGAACCCGCCGCCGCTCGCGGGCAGGTGTCGAGCGGTGGGCCCTCGGTCCCGCAGAACCACCCGGTCGGGGCGGGGGCCGGGACCTCGTCGGGGACGGGCTCGGGGTTCCGCACGGTGAGGAAGCCGAGCACGCCGCCGAGCGCCGAGAGGGCCGCCGTGATGACCATCGCCGTCCGGAAGCCGGACGAGAACTCGCTCGGGTCGAGGTACGACCGGCCGGTGATGCCGGCCAGCACCGGCAGGCCGGCCACGGCCACCAGCTGGGCGACGCGGGCGACCGTCGTGTTGACGCCCGAGGCGACCCCGGCGTGGCGGTCCTCGACGGCCGACAGCGCGGTGGCGGTCAGCGGGGCCACCACCGTCGCCAGCCCGAGCCCGGTGACCAGCACCGCGGGCAGCACGCCGGAGACGTAGGACACGCCGGGCTCGATGCGGGTCATCAGCAGGGCGCCGAGCGCGACGAGCAGCGGGCCCACCGTCATCTGCAGCCGGGGCCCGATGCGGGCCGCCAACGCGCCGGACCGGGCCGACAGGCCCAGCATCATCAGCGTGATCGGCAGCGACGCCGCGCCCGCCTCGATCGCCGAGTAGCCGAGCACGTTCTGCAGCTGCACCACCAGCAGGAAGAAGATGCCGCCGAGCGCCGCATACATCGCCGCGGTCACCAGGTTCGCCGCCCGGAACTGGGCCGACGCGAAGATCTCCGGCGGCACCATCGGGGCCCGTTTGCGCCGCTCGACCGGGACGAACAGGGCCAGCGCGGCGCCGCCGACCAGCAGCGGGCCCCACACGACGGGGTCGCCCCAGCCCTTGTCGCCGGCGGCGATGAGGGCCCAGGTCACGCCGCCGAGCCCGACGCCCATCAGCGCTGCGCCGGCGTAGTCGATGCTGTGGCTCGCCTCCGGGTCGGCGGTCTCGGGGACGTGACGGGCCGCGATCGCCACGACCGCCGCGGAGATGGGCAGGTTGATGAGGAAGATCCAGCGCCACGAGGCGGCATCGACCAGCCAGCCCCCCACGAACGGCCCGATCGCGCCGGCCACGCCCGACAGCCCCGACCAGGCGCCGATGGCCCGTCCCCGGTCGCTGGGCCGGAAGCTGGCCTCGAGGATGGCCAGGCTGCCGGGGGTGAGCAGAGCGCCGCCGATGCCTTGGACGACCCGGGCCACCACCAGCAGCGGCGCGTTCGGTGCCACCGCGCAGAGCAGCGAGGCCACGGCGAAGATGATGACCCCGAGCTGGAAGATGCGCTTGCGGCCGAACCTGTCGCCCAGCGACCCGCCGAGCAGGATGAGCGACGACACGGCCAGCAGGTAGCCGCTGAGCACCCACTGGAGGCCGCCGACGTCGGTGTCGAACTCCTCGCCGATGTGGGGCAGGGCGACGTTGACCACCGTCGAGTCGAGGAAGGCGATGCCCGACCCGAGCACCGTCGCCGCGATCACCCAGCGGCCCTGAGGAGACGAGAACGCCAGGCCCTCCTCGGTGGCGGGCGGCGCGGCCAGAGGTCAGCCCGCCTCGCCGGATGCCAGCCGCTCGAGCACACGGCGGGCGAGGGCCGTCGCCCACTGCTCGGCGGGCGATCCGGTCGGGGTGTCGACCAGGACGTAGAACGCCCGCCCCCGGCCCCGGACGTAGAGCAGCCCGTCGGCGTACACCGCGTCGTCGCCCAGGTCCGGGACGTGCTCGGGGTCGTCGAGTAGCGCCACCATCCACTCGTACCAGCTGACGGGGTCGAACAGGGTCTCGTCGTCGGCGGCGTGCCCGGCGTGGACCCCGAACGACCAGATCCGGTGGTTGCCGTCCTGGGCGTCGAACCGGACGCCGAGGTCGTCGTCGGCGTAGGTGAGCGACGGCCCGCCGACCGGGATGCCGGTGAGGACCACGACCTCGTCGTGGGTGATGAGCGAGTAGGGGTCGGGGGCGCCGCGGGCCATGGCCCGCTTGGCCACGTCGAGGTCGTGGGGGTGGGGATCGACCGCGTGGACGCCGTGGATGGCGTCGACGTCGCTGATGACGCCGTGCTCGACGAGCTTGGCCCGCGCTGCCTCGGCAGCCTCCCGGAAGCGTTCGGTGAAACCCACGACGACCGCAGCTTACGATCTCGTGTCGACCGACTCGGCGCCGCCGTGCCCACGCACTGTGCAGGCCAGGATCCGGCCGGCGCCGGTCAGGTCCCGGTCAGCACCTGATCGGCGAACTCCGCCAGTGACGCGACGTGGTGGTGGTCGGCCGGGCACAGGCCGAGCGGGTCGACGTGGACCGCCCGCATGCCGGCAGCCGCGGCGCCGTCCGCGTCGTAGACGCCGCCGTCGCCGATGTGGCAGATCCGGTCGGGCGGGAGGCCCAGGCCCGCGGCGGTGGTGTCGAACATCGCCCGGTGGGGCTTGGCCACTCCGAGGACACCCGAGTCGCTGATGTGCTCGACCGGGAGGCCGGGCCCGTCCCCCAGCTGGGCGAGCTCGTGACGGGCCAGCATGTCGGCCACCGAGCCGTCGGAGTTGCTGGTCACGGCCAGCCGGACGCCCGCGGCGGCGAGCCGGCGGCCGGCGGCCATCGCCCCCGGGATCGGCTGGCACCAGATGGGGGCGATCAGCCACGCCTCGAGCACGGCGGCGGCCACGTCGACCCGGCCGTCGGGCACGCCGACGGCGCGCAGGAACCCGTGGGCGTAGTCGGTGAACTCCTCGGGCCGGGCCAGGCACCGGTCGACTTCGGCCATCGCCCGGTAGTGCCCGTCGCCGAAGCGGCTGCGGTCGTGGTCGATGCCCGCCTCGGCCAGCGCGTGGCCGAGCAGCCCGTGGTCGGGGACGACCAGCACGCCGCCGACGTCGAGGCTGACGGCGTCGACGTCGCCGCGCCGGAGCCCGCCGGCTCCGTCGTACCGGCCGAGGTCGTCCCGTTGGTCGCACTCGCCCATGCCGTGCAGGCTTCCCGGTCGGACCGGGGCGCGGCAAGGCGGTTGGGCGTCAGTCGCCGCCCGCCCGGGTGGTGGGTGTCGAGCAGGGTCCCGTCGATGTCGGCGCCGGTAGCCTCGGCGGCGTGGACGCCGACGACCGTGCCGACCGCCTCTACTTCCGCCAGCTGCTCGCCGGGCGGGATGTGGCCCGTTCCGACCCGCTCGCCCGGCAGATGGTGAACTTCGTCTACCTGATCGGCGACCGGGCGACCGGGGAGGCCCTGGTGGTCGACCCGGCCTACGACGTCGCCGGCGTCCTCGACGTCGCCGCGACCGACGGGATGAAGGTGACCGGGGCGCTCGCCACCCACTACCACCCCGACCACGTGGGCGGCGACATGATGGGCTACTCGATCGGCGGGGTGGCCGACCTGCTCACCCTCAACCCGGTGCCGATCCACGTGCAGGCCGACGAGAAGCCGTGGGTCCAGCGGGTGACCGGCGCGTCGGACAGCGACCTCGTGGCCCACGCCGGCGGCGACGTGGTGAAGGTGGGCGACGTGTCGGTCGAGCTCATCCACACGCCCGGGCACACGCCGGGCAGCCAGTGCTTCTTCGTCGACGGCCGCTACCTGGTGTCGGGCGACACCCTGTTCCTCGAGGGCTGCGGCCGCACCGACCTGCCGGGTGGCGACCCGGCGCAGCTGTACGAGAGCCTCACCCGGACGTTGACCAAGGTGCCCGACGACGCCGTGCTGTTCCCCGGGCACCTCTACTCGGCCGAGCCGTCGGCGACGATGGGCGAGACCCGGGAGTGGAACTTCGTGTTCGCGCCCCGGACCGAGGCCGAGTGGCTCGCCATGTTCGGCCGGTAGGCGGCTCACCCCAGGCGGTCGAGGACCGCCCGGCCCCGGCGTGAGAGGCGGTAGCCGACGTCCAGGCTCTCGGTGAGGCCCAGCTCCTTGAGCTTGCGGACGTCGATCTTGAACGGCGGGGTCTCGCGGCCGAGCGACGCAGCCAGGTCGCCGGCCCGGGTGGCCGGGCGCTCGGCGATGAGCCGGAGGGTGACGGTGGTCCACGGGCCGTGGCGGCTGGCCCGGTCGAGGCGGGCGAGGCGGGCCTCCACCGCCCGCCACTCGTCGTCGTCGAGGTCGGCCCGTTCCCGCAGGGCGATGCGGGGATCGGCGCCGGCGAGGTGGAACGCGATCCGGTAGAGGGTGCCGTCGGGGTGGCGGGCGAGCTCGTCCGCCAGCGCTGCCCGGTCGGCGTGGCCGGCCCGACGGGCGTCGGCGTCGGTGACGTCGTCGAGGGTGACCTCGTCGACGGCGTCGATCGCCAGCTCGCCGACCGGTGTCCGCTGGCGGCCGCCGGGCTTGACCGACGGCCGGCGCCAGCGGCGGAACGCGAGCGTGACCGACCCGTCCGCCAGTCCGGCATGGACCCGCTGAGGGAACAGCACGGCGGGGACGGTAGCCAGGCCGGCCCGAAATGGCGCCGGCCGCCGGGTTCTCGATCAAGCGATTGATTGACTAAAGTCTCGGAGATGCCCACCGCGACCACGAGCGCCCCCTCACGGACGGGACGGTCGCAGCGGGCTCGGATCCTCGCCGCCGCCCTCGACCTCATCGCCGCCCATGGCGTCGAGGGCATGACGATGCGGCAGCTGGCCGCCGCCTGCGGCCTCAACATCGCCACCCTCTACCACTACGTGGGGTCGAAGTCGGACCTGCTCGGCGCCATCGTCGCCGAGCGCCGCTACGACGACGGCCTGCGCACGCTCACCCTGCCGGTCGACCCCGGCCTCGCCCCCCGGCCCCGGATGGAGCAGTTCTTCGCCGAGCTGGCCGGCGGCGCGCTCGGCGAGCTCCGGCTGTGGCGCCTGCTCATCGGCGAGAGCCTGCGGGACGACGCCGTCGCCCTGGCCGAAGCGCGCCGCCTGTCGGCCGCGCTGGAGGCGACCGTCGACCGGCTGCTCGGCGACCTGTTCCCCGAGCTCGGCGACGACCGTTCGGCGCCGACCTCGGTGGTGTCGGGCCAGCTGCTGGCCGTCTTCCTCGAGGAGATGCTGCTGGGCGACGGCCCCGACCGCGCCGGCCGGGTCGACCGGCGAGCCGCCGCGACTGCCGCCGTGATCTTCCCGACCGACCGACCGCCCGCCTGACCTGGGAGTACGAGCATGCGCACCGAGATCTGCGACACGCTGGGCATCGAGTTCCCGATCTTCGCGTTCAGCCACTGCCGCGACGTCGTCGCCGCCGTCTCCAAGGCCGGCGGGCTGGGCGTGCTGGGTGCCGTCGGGTTCTCGCCCGAGGACCTGGAGGTCGAGCTCGCCTGGCTCGACGACCACGTCGGCGACGCGCCCTACGGCGTCGACATCGTGATCCCGTCGAAGTACGAGGGCATGGACCTCGAGCGCATGAGTCCCGAGGAGCTGGAGGCCGAGATGGCCCGGCACGTCCCTGAAGGCCACCGCGACTTCGGCCGCAAGATCCTCGCCGACCACGGGGTGCCGGAGCTGCCCGACGGCGAGAAGCACCACGAGCTCCTCGGCTGGACCGCCGTCACCGCCGAGCCCCAGGTCGACGCCATCCTCCGCCACGACAAGGCGCGGCTGGTGGCCAACGCGCTCGGCACCCCGCCGGCCGACGTCGTCGCCCGCATCCAGGAGTCCGGCCGGCTGGTCGGCGCTCTGTGCGGGTCGGTCAAGCACGCGCTGCAGCACAAGGAGGCCGGGCTCGACTTCGCCGTCTGCCAGGGCACCGAGGGCGGCGGCCACTGCGGCGAGGTGGCCTCGGTGGTGCTGTGGCCCCAGGTCATCGACGCGGTGGCCCCGCTGCCGGTGCTGGCCGCGGGCGGCATCGGCGACGGCCGCCAGGTCGCTGCCGCGCTGGCCATGGGCGCGCAGGGGGCGTGGACGGGCTCGCTATGGCTCACGGTCGAGGAGGCCGACGTGCCGCCCGCCCAGATGCAGACCTACATCGAGGCCACCAGCCACGACACCGTCCGGTCGCGGTCGTTCACCGGCAAGCCGTGCCGGATGCTCCGCAACGACTGGACCGAAGCGTGGGAGGGCCCCGAGTCGCCCGACCCGCTGCCCATGCCGCTGCAGATGATGGTCGCCCTCGACGCCGTGCAGCGCGGCCACCGCTACCCGGAGGCGGCCCGGGACGTGAACTTCAACCCGGTCGGGCAGGTCGTCGGGCAGATGAACAGGGTGGAGCGGACCGCCGAGGTGGTCCAGCGGCTGGTGTCCGAGTACCTCGACGCCTGCGAGCGCCTGTCCAACCTCAACGCCCGGGCGCTGGCCTGACGGCCGGTTGGTTGCCGGGGACGGGGGTCAGCGGCGCCAGTCGAGGTCGTCGGGGCCTTCCGGGCCCTCGTCAGGGGCGTCGCCCCCCGCGTCCTCGGCCTCGTCGAGGTCGAAGTCGTAGGGGGCGTCGGGGCTCTGGTTGCCGCTGTCGTCGACGTCGGGGCCGGCGTCGGACTCGTGGAGGGTCGGGTCGATGAGCGGCGGGGCGGTGGGGTCGCGGCGCCGGGCGACGGTGGTGGTGGTCGTGCCGCCGTGCTCGACGTCGACCCGGGTCCGGCGGCGGCGGACCGACCGGAACCGGTCGCGCAGGCCCACCCGCCGGGTGGGGAGGACCGGGGCGGGCTCGCCGAGCTGCTCCCACATCGGGGCCGTCGGGCCCTGCTTGGCCACCACCATGTCGACGACGTACTGGTTGAACTTCATCGGGTCGCTGATGCCCTCGAGGTCGCGCAGGCCCGAGTCCTCGTTGGCCGACTCGATGTGGAGGGTGCCGTAGCCGAAGAACCGCCCCGTGAGCGTCTGCTCGTAGGTGAGGTCGGTGACGCGCACCCAGGGGATGGAATGGGCCCGCCGGGACACGATGCCCTTGATCCGCATGATGCGGACGTTGGTCACGACGTAGCTCGTGTATCGCTCGCCCAGCCGTTTCAGGACCAGGAACAGGAGCACCACGCTGAGTATCAGCAAGGCGATGCCCGCGGTCATCAGCGATCCGTTCAATGCGATGCCGCCGACCAGCAAGGCGATCACGAACAGGCCGGCGAAGAGCAACGTGTTCTGGACGATGAATGACTGCAGCGACG
This sequence comes from Actinomycetota bacterium, assembly GCA_046730015.1. Classification (GTDB taxonomy): domain Bacteria; phylum Actinomycetota; class Acidimicrobiia; order Acidimicrobiales; family VFJN01; genus ZC4RG19. The sequence continues at coordinate 1,564 of JBKPHT010000354.1, read as the reverse complement.
GATGGTCGCTGTGGATGACGCGCTCTCCGTGGCCGAGGTACTGGTCGACGATCTCGTCCGGCAGGGGGATGACCCGCCGGCGCCAGTCGTCGAACCGCCGGCCGGTGCGGGCGAGCAGCCCGGGCGGGGGCTCGGCGGCCGCCGCCGGCTCGACCGCCCGGGAGTGGGCGGTTACATAGGGGTCAGGCGCGGGCTGCGGGTAGACGGGCTCCAGGTCGCCGCCGCCGTACAGGTCGTCTCCGGGCCGGCGGCGGGGGCTCACGCGGTCAGGCCCCGGAAGAACTCGGTGAACTTGTCGATGGCGTCCTCGAGGAACCCCCCGACGTTACCCAGGAAGTCGGCGAACGCCGTGGCCGTGCCGGTGGGGTTGTTCCAGATGGAAATGATGAGGAAGGCCGCCGCCACGATCATGAACGCCTTCTTCCAATCCATACTAGACCTGGCCTCCAGATTGGCCCTGCGCGGGCGGGCACCCCTGCCTGGACGGAACCGAAGTAGGGAAATCCTACTGATGTGATTCGATAGTTTGCAATGACGCGTCCGTGACGTCCAGGCCCGCTCGGGGGCCGGGGTACATTGGGCGCCGGTTGGGATCGGTGGGCGACGACAGCGACATGAGTGACCCGAACGGGCCCTGGCAGGACTACGGGCCGCGCGCCGAGGAGCGCGGGCGTGCATCATCGCGCCCGCCGGGGCCCGAGTGGGGGGATGACCGGGTCCGGCCGCCCGGGGACGTCCTCCGGGCCGCGGCCGGATCGATCGCGTGGCGCTACCGGTCGGCGCCCCTGTGGGCCAGGATCGCCGTCGACGTCACCGCCGCTGGCCTGGTGCTGATCCTGATCCTCGGGGTGTCGCTGGCGGTCCGCCGGCCGGGACCCGACCTGGCCGCGGCCGTGCGGCCGACGACCTCCACGACCGCGCCGCCCACCACCGCCGTCCCGGCCACGAGCCCGACCACGGTGCCCCTGGCGCTGCCCCCGCCCACCACGACCACGACCGCACCGCCGCCCACCACCGCGCCGCGCCCGGCCACGACCGGGCCCCGGCCGCCGACCACCACGCCACCCCCGACCGAGCCGCCGCCCCCACCGACCGAGCCGCCGCCCCACTACGACGACTGCTTCGACGCCTGGCAGGCGGGCGCGCTGCCGCTTCGGGCCGGCGACCCCGGCTACGGGCCCCACCTCGACCCGGACGGCGACGGTCGGGCCTGCGAGTGGCGCGAGGGCGGCTGACAGGCGCCCCGGCGGCGACGCCGACGCCCCGACGGACCGACGGAACGGGCCGGCCCCGGCCCCGGCGTCAGAGCGCGGCGCCCTCGAAGCGGTAGCCCATGCCCGGCTCGGTGATGAAGTACCGGGGCCGCGACGGCTCGGGTTCCAGCTTGCGGCGGATGTGGGCCATGTGGACCCGCAGGTAGTTCGTCTCGTCGCCGTACTGGGGGCCCCACACGTCCTGGAGCAGCTGGCGCTGGGACACGAGCTTGCCGGCGTTGCGGACCAGCACCTCGACCAGCCCCCACTCGGTCGGGGTCAGCCGCACCTCGCCCTCGGGCCCGCGGACC
>JBKPHT010000353.1:0-16462 GCA_046730015.1 Actinomycetota bacterium | reverse complement strand
GTCCCGCAGCCCGGCGAGCGCCGCGCCGGGCGCCGGGACGTCCCGGCCGGCGCCGTCCGCCAGGGCCGCGTCGAGGGCGTCGGCGAGCGTGCGGGGGGCGGGCGGGGGCACCCCCGGATCGTAGGGACGGCCCGGTCGCCGGCGGGGGACCTCCCCGCTCAGGTCCGGCCGGCGCGGTCGGCCAGCCAGTCCGCCTCGGCCTCGCCCATCGGGGTCGAGGGCGGCCCGTCGACCCACGGCCACAGCTCGTCGGCGATCCGCCGGAAGTTGGCCGTGGCCCGGAGGTCGCCGAGGATGGCCATCAGCCCCAGGTTGATCCGCTGGATGATGACGAAGCTGGCCGGCAGGTTGGCCGCCTTGATGATCGGCCCGTGCGGCCCCGTCGGGTCGAAGAAGCGAGACACCGCGTCCGCCGACCACTGCGGCGTGATCGTGACCACGCCGTCGTGCAGCACGAACTCGTAGAAGTGGCTGAAGTACTCGTGGACCTGCTCGTCCGACACGGGCGTCCCCGGGGCGAGGAGCCCGATCCGCTCGATGATCCGGCGGTACCGGGCGATGTCATGGTCCATCACCAGCGCCCGGATCATGTCCCCGAACACGTCGATCTCCGCCGGGGTGAAGTGCTTGACCAGGCCGAAGTCGAGGAACGTCACCCGGCCGCCGGGCCGGAACAGGTAGTTGCCGGGGTGGGGGTCGCCGTTGAAGGCCGACAGCCGGTACAGGCTCCGGAACACGAAGCGGTAGATGGCCTCGGCGGCCAGGTTGCGCTCCGCCTGGTCCCAGCGGGCCATCTCGTCGAATCGGGCGCCCTCGCCCAGCTCGGTCGTCAGCACCCGGGCCGTCGACAGCTCGCCCACGACGTCCGGCACGTGGATGAACGGGTGGCCCCGGTACCAGTCGGCGAAGAGCTGGGTGTTGCGGGCCTCGTTCTCGTAGTCGAGCTCCTCGCTCACCCGGGCCCGGATCTCCTCCACCAGCGCGTCGGAGTCGAAGTTGCCGAGCGCCAGGCGCATCGCGCCGAACACGATCCCGGCGCTGTCGAGGTCAGCCCGGATGGCCTCGTCGACCCCCGGGTACTGGGCCTTGACCGCCACGGCCCGCCCGTCCCGGGTGATGGCCCGGTGGACCTGCCCGATCGAGGCCGCGGCGATCGGCCTGTCGTCCCACTCCAAGAACACGTCGCGGGGCGGGCCGCCGAGCTCGCGCTCGACCACCCCGGCGGCGAGGGCGGCCGACATCGGTGGGGCGTCCTGCTGGAGGGACGACAGCGCCTCCCGCACGGAGTCGGGCAGGCCCACGTCGAGGTACGACGCCATCTGCCCGAGCTTCATGAACGCGCCCTTCATGTTGCCGAGGGCGTCGGCCACTGCGTCGGCGGTCCGCAGCTCGAACCGGGTGTCGAGCTCGGCCTGGCGGGCGGCGCCGGCGAACGCCCGGCGGGCCCGGTGGACGGCGAAGTCGGCTCCGGCCCGGCCGCCGAGCCGGGCCAGCTCCAGGCGCCTCTGGGCCCGCGTGCGGCCCCGGACGGGGTCGCGGTCGGCGGGGTGGCTGCCGTCGCTGTCGCCGTTGTCGGCGATGCTGGGTGGGCGGCGGCGGTCGAGAGCGGCGGCGATCCGGCGCCCGGCGGCGATCCCGAGGGCGACCGAGCCCGCGACGGCGGCCACTCCCGCGACGCGAGCTGTGGTGGCTCCCCTGCGACTCACGGGCGGCAGCCTACCGACGGGGTCGGATCGGATTGCAGTTCGCCCGCGACGGTCGGGTCGACCCGGGCGGGCGGAGGCTCACCAGCCCTCGAACTCCGGCGCCCGGCGTTCGACGAACGCGTCGACGCCCTCGTTGGCGTCGTGCGTCCCCATGTTCAGCTCCTGGGCGAGTGCCTCCTCGCGGAACGCCGTGGCCCGGTCGCTGTCGAGCGAGCGGTTGAGCAGCCCCTTGGTGAGCCCGATCGAGCGGGTGGGCCCGGTGGCGAGGCGCGCCGCCCACTCCGCCGCCACCTCGGCCAGCTTGTCGCCGGGCACGACCCGGTTGACGAGCCCGAGCCGCTCGGCCTCGTCGGCGGGCAGGTCGTCGCCGAAGAACATCATCTCCTTCACCCGCGCCAGCCCGACGAGCCGGGGCAGCAGCCAGCAGCCCGCGCCGTCCGGCACCAGGCCCCGGCGGACGAACACCTCGATGAACCGCGCCCCCTCGGCGGCCAGCACCAGGTCACAGGCCAGGGCCAGGTGGGCGCCGATGCCCGCGGCGGTGCCGTTGACGGCGCCGATCACCGGCTTCTCGCAGTCCAGCACGGCGGTGATCATGCGCTGGGCGCCCTCGTGGATCGTCCGCGCCACGTCCCCGACGACCAGGTCGGGCACGCCCTCGGGGCGCTCGGGGCCGGGCCGGCTCGCCCGCAGGTCGGCGCCGGTGCAGAAGTGCTTCCCCGCGCCGGTCAGCACGACCGCCCGGACCTCGAGCCGCCGGCTGGCGTCCCCGAGGAGCTCGACCACCCGGTCGCGCTGGTCGGGCGTGATGGCGTTGGCGGCCTCGGGCCGGTTGAGCGTGAGCCACAGCACGCCCCCCTCCTCCCGGGCCACGAGCTGGTCGTCGAGGGGCCGCTCGGAGGTCATGGGCCAACCGTAGCCAGTCTCCTGACGGGGCGTCAGGTTTGGTCCGAGTAGGGTGCGCCGACATGGAGACGCTGCCGACCGTCGACGAGCTGAACTTCGGCCTGCTGCTGCTCCGCGTGGTGGTCGGGCCGGTGTTCGCGTTCCACGGTTTCGCCAAGATCTTCCGGGGCGGGCGCCTGGCCGGCACCGCCGGCTGGTTCCACAGCATGGGGATGCGGCCCGGTCACCTGCACGCCCGGTTCGCGGCCGCGGGGGAGCTGGCCACGGGAACCTGCATCACCCTCGGGCTGCTCACGCCGTTCGCCGGCATGGGCCTCGTCGGCCTGATGACCGTCGCGTTCTGGACCGTGCACAAGGGCAACGGCCTGCTCGTGTTCCAGAACGGCTGGGAGTACAACCTGGTCCTCGGCGCCATCGGCGTCATGCTGGCGACGGTGGGTCCCGGCGAGTGGAGCCTCGACAACGCGCTCGGCATCGGTCTCAACGGACCGGCCGGCTTCGCCATCGCCCTCGGTGGCGGGCTCGCCCTCGCCGCCGGGCTGCTGGCCACCTTCTACCGGCCACCGGCGCCCGAGCTCGAGCCCTCCGCCTGACCCGCCGCGGGCGGTGACAGGCGCCTGATCCGCCGCCCGGCCGTCAGGCGCCGGCCGCCACGCCGAGCGGGAGCCCGCACTCCAGCACGGTGAGGTCGCCGGTGCGCCGGGTGCTGAACCCCAGCCCGGCCCGCCGCAGGGTCCGCTCCATGCCGTCGTCGTCGGCGTGGGTGACCAGCCGCAGCCGGCGGACGTCGCCACTGCTGGCCAGCACGGCCAGCTCGTTGACCAGCAGCGTCCCGATGCCGCGGAGCTGGTGACGGTCCTCGACCGCCACCGCCACCTCGGCGTCGGGTCCGCCCGGGTCGAGGTCGTAGCGGGCCACGCCGACGACGTCGCAGCCCACCAGAGCGGCGAGGGCGACGTGGTCGCGGCCGTCGTTGCGGAGCAGGCCGTCGACGATGCCGGCGGCCAGCGGCGCCTCGGCCGCGAAGATCCGGCTGAGGCGGCGGGTCCGCTCCGAGCACCGGCCGTGGTGCTCGACGAGCGCGTCCCGGTCCTCGGACCCCAGGTGCCGCAGGCGGACGAGGCCGCCGTCGCTGAGGGCGACGAGCCGCTCGAGCGCGGTGGGCGAGCGGCGGGTGGTGGCCGGCAGCGTGGGCGGCCCGGCGACGGTGGCCGACCGGCGTCCGGCCCCGACGTGGGCGGCGAGCCGCATCACCGCCCGGGCCCGGGCCGCCTCGGTGGCGGTGAAGCGGAGACCGACCCGGCTCACCACGGCGATCGACTGGACGCCGAGGTGCTCGTGGGGCACCAGCAGCAGCCATGGCATCTCGTTCTCGTCGGGCCGGCTGTCGGGGCCGCCGTCCCAGGTTCCGTCGTCGCCGTCTCGGTCGGTGCGGTCGGTGCCGTCGGTGTCGTCGGCGCGGCCGGCGGAGGGGTCCCAGGCCCGCTCGATCTTCGTGACGCCCCGGGCCAGCGCGTCGGCGATGGGCGAGCCGGCCGGCGCGGCCGTGACGACCGCCTCGACCCGGACCTCGTCGGCCGGGATGATCCGGTGGATCGCCTCGGCCACCGCGTCGGGACGGTCGGCGGCGATCAGCGCCACCGCCACGTCGAGGGCCCGGACGGTGTCGTCGACCAGGGTGTGGGGCGACACCTCGTCGATCTGCAGCAGCGTGGCGCCGCAGCGGGCGGCGGCCTCGGCCAGCTCGTGGCTCCGCTCATCGGGGACCTGGACCACCAGCCGGTCGATGACCGTCGCGTCCCCGCCGGCGTGCACGTCGAGGTGGATGATGTTGGCGCCGCAGGCCGCCAGGTCGGCCGCCACGGCCGCGAGGTTCCCGGGCCGGTCGGCCAGCTCCACCCAGAGCTCGTGTCGAGCCATGTGTCTCAGCGATCCTCAGCGTCGTCGATCTCCCCCCAGGATGACGCCGCGCGGTTGCCTGCGCTGCACTCCGACGCGACCACTGTGCGAAAAGCTTCTGACCTGAATCTGACGCAGTCGTGACCGGAGCGCCGCCGCGCCGGCCGAGCCGCGGGTCGTAGCCGCCGACGTCGAGCGCGGCGGTCCGCCGGACCGACATGTTGGTGCCGTACGGGCCGTGGTCGCCGGGGAAGGGGCCGGCGTCGTCGCCCTTGTCGAGCGCGCTGTACCACATGGTCACCTCGTCGCTGACCCAGTCGGGGCGCCCGGCCGGCCAGGTCAGCCCGACCGGCCCGCCGACGGTCCCGGCCCGGTCGTCGCCGGCGTAGGCCTGCAGGTGGGCCCGGGCCCAGGTCGGCGGGGTGAGCGCGTCGTCGTCGACGAACAGCACCACGTCGCGGTCCGACGCGGCGAGGGCGGCGTTGCGTGCGCCCGACAGGCCGACCTCGGAGTGGGTGACGGCCCGCCGCTCCTCGCCCTGCTCGCACCAGCGGCGGACCAGGTCGGGCGTGCCGTCAGTCGAGCCGTTGTCCACCACCAGGACCTCGATCTGGCCGGGCTCGGCCACCTGGGTCTCGAGGCTCGCCAGGCACTGGGGCAGCACCTCGGCGCGGTTCCGGGTGCAGACGGCGATGGTTCCGGTGATCAAGGGCGTCCCCGCGTGGTCGGTCGGCGGGGCTCGGACCGTCGCCGTCCCGCCGCCCGGAAGTTCCCACACGGGCGTCAGCCGCCCGTCGACGGGCCGACCGCCGCTCGCCTCACGGTCCGACGACGCCCTCGTTGGCGTATTTCGATGGGGCCGGGACCCGCTACGCTCCGTTCGCTGGGAGGAGGACCGTGAGCTCCAACGACGAGAAGCAGCAGGCCGGGATGGCGGCCGCGGCGGGTGAGGCCGTGATCGAGACCGACGTCGCGCACCAGGGACGCATCTACGACTACCTGGCCGGCGGCGACGCCAATTTCGCAGTGGACCGCGAGGCCGCCGAGTTCCAGGCTGCCGCGTACGGCGGCATGGAACGGACCCGTCGCGACATCCGAGCCAACCGCGACTTCATCGGCCGAGTGATCCGCTACCTCGCGGGCGAGGCCAGGATCCGCCAGTTCCTCGACATCGGCACAGGCATCCCCAACGAGGACGATCTCCACGGGGTGGCCCGGCAGACCGCGTCGGACGCACGCATGGTGTTCGTCGACAACGACGACGTCGTGTTGGCCCACGCCCACCAACTGATGCGCACGACGCCCGAGGGCGTCGCCCTGTTCGTCAAGGGCGACTTCTTCGACCCGCCCGCCGTGCTCGAGCAGGCGGCGGTGACGCTCGACCTCGACAAACCGACGGCGCTGATGCTCGTCGCCCTGCTTCACCTGCACGGCGACCAGCTCCAGCCCCATGAGACCGTCGCGCGCTACCTCGACGCCTTACCTTCGGGCAGCTATCTCGTGATGACGCACCTCTCGACCGACATCGATCCCGCCGCCACCGAGGGGCTCCGGCGAGCCGCCGAGGGCGCCAACGTCGACTACGGCTTCCACCTGCGCTCCCAGGCGGAGTTCACCCGCTTCTTCAACGGTCTCGAGCTGGTCGACCCCGGCATCGTCCCCGTCACGTCGTGGCGCACCGACGTCGACTTCGTGGCCCCATTCTGGTCCGGAGTCGGACGTAAGCCCTGAGAGACGCCGCGCGCGGCGGCCAGCTAGTCGAGGACGTCGGCGGCGATGAGCTCCTCCAGGTCGCGGTCGGCCCACCACGAGACCTGCAGCGCCTTGGCCCGGCGGAAGTAGAGCTGCACGTCGTAGTCCAGCGTGAACCCGTTGCCGCCGTGGACCTGCTGGGCGGTGGCGGTCACCTCGCGCAGGACCCGGGCGGCGAACAGCTTGGCCATCGGCGCCAGGCGGGTGACGGGGCGGCCGGTGGCCCGGGCCCAGGCGGCCTCGTGGACCAGGATGCGGGCACCGTCGAGCTCGGCCTGCCGGTCGGCCAGGTAGTGGGCGATCGCCTGGAACGCGCCGATGGGCTTGCCGAACTGCTCGCGGTCCTTGGCGTACTGGACGGTGATCTCCTGGGTGCGGTCGGCGGCGCCGACGGCCCACGCAGCCAGCAGGATCAGGGCGTCGTCCCGCACGGCTTCCCAGGTCGCCCAGCCGGAGCCGGCGGCGCCGAGCCGGTCGGCGGCGGCCACGGCCACGCCATCGAGGTCGACCCGGTACTGGGTGTCGGAGGCGATCGTGAGCTGCTGGGTGAGGGCGACGCCGGGTGCCGTGGGGTCGACGAGGAACAGGTCGACGTCGCCCGGGGCGTCGCCCGTCCGCGCCAGGACCAGGAGGCGGGTGGCGGCACCCGCGAAGGCGACGTGCCGCTTGGCCCCGGTCAGCCGGAACGTGGCGCCGCGGTCGCCGGTCGTGGCCCGGGCCCGGACGCCGCGGGGTCCGAACCCACCGTCGGGCTCCAGCCACGCCGGGGTGAGGACGGCGTCGCCCGCCGCCACCCGGGGCAGCCACTCGGCCCGCTGGGCGTCGGTGCCGCCGACCGACAGGGCCGTGCCGCTGACGACGCAGCTCACGAAGTGGGGGACCGGGGCCAGCGTGCGGCCCAGCTCCTCGTACAGGACGACGCCCTCGACGGCGGTCATGCCCGAGCCGCCGTGCTCCTCGGGCAGCAGCAGGCCGAGCAGATCGAGGGCGGCGAGCCGCTTCCACAGGTCGGCCGGGTAGCCGACGGGGTCGTCCTCCATGTCCCGGACGACGCTGGTGGGCGCGTGCTCTGCCAGCAGCCCGCGGACGACCCCGCGGAGCATCTCCTGCTCCTCGGTGAAGGCGAGATCGAGCATGGTGATCCTTCCGGTCAGGGCGCCCAGCGGTCGCCGCACCGGCGCCACGGGTTGTCGTTCGGGGAGGTGGGCAGTGCCACTCGGACCGTCGCGGTGGTGCACAGGCGGTCCGCGTCGCCGGCCCGGACCTCGACGTCGACGGTCGCCCAGCCGCAGCCGGTTCGGTCGGTCTCCGTGCGGGTCACGGTGCCGCTGAGCGTCATGGCCTCGCCGGGGTAGACGGAGTCGCGCATCCGGAACCGCAGCCGCCCGGGCCGGCCCCGGGGGCCCGTCCAGTCCGTCACGAACCGCTCCAGCCAGGCCTGCTGGTTGGGGGTGTTGAGGAAGATGTCGCGGGCGCCGTTGCGTTCGACCGCGAAGTCGCGGTCGTGGTGCATAGGCCGCCAGTCGCGGGTAGCCAGGGCGCCGAGCACGACGGTGGTGGCGGTGACGTCGTGGCGGAGCGGGGGCAGCCGGTCGCCGGGGCCGACGTCGCCGAGCTCGACCCGCCCGACGGTCCATTGGGGCTCACCGGGGCGGTCGCCCGGCGGTGGCGGCGGGGCGGTTGCGGTGCCGCCGGTCGCCGGCGCCGGCGCCGGCGCGTCGGCCCGGACGTAGCCGAAGCCGGTGAAGGTCTCGACGCCGACGAGGTCGCCGTGCTGGTTGCGGTAGGGGACGTCGATGACCCAGAAGCGGCCGGTCCCCAGCTTGGTGGTCTTGGGCTCGCTGAGGGACCGCAGCACCTGCGAGGTGGATATGACGTCGCCGGGCCGCACGGGCTCGTGGAACACCACCTCGCTGTCGCTCATGATCGCCTCGGGTAGCCCGAGGCGCTCCTTCAGGTCGAAGTGGACCTGGAGGGGCAGGCGCGGGGCGGCCTGGTCGGGCTGCCAGTGGTGGGGGCGGAACCACAGCGACAGCGTCGACGGCGGGGCGATCGGGCCGCCGGTCAGCTCGTCGGCCACCTTGTCGTCCCAGAAGAGGGGGTTGCCGTTCTCGACCGAGGCGCAGGACGTCCACAGGTAACCCCGCTCGACCGGGAAGTCGGCGGTCTCGGCGTAGCGGGTCTCCCCGATCCACGACCGCACGTCGTCGGGCACCGGTCCGATCACGCGATCACCCCCTCGGCGGCCAGGGCGTCGATCTCGTCGGGGCCCAGGCCGGCGCCGGCCAGCAGGTCCGCCGTGTCGGTGACCGTCGCGTCGGGCAGGGCGTAGGTCGCCCGGCGGGGCGTCCCGGCCAACAGCGGCCCCAGCTGGCGGAACGGGGGCCGGTGGGGGTGGGTGGCCCGGACGACCGAACCCCGGGCGACGACCTGGGGGTCGTCCACCACCTCGGGGATGGTGAGCACCGGGGCGACGCAGGTGTCGGCGTCGGCGAGCAGGGCGACCCACTCGTCCCGGCCCCGGGCCGCGAAGGCGGCGCGGAGGTCGGCCCGGATGGCGTCCTGGGCGTCGTCGTCGGTCTGGTGCTCGATCCACCGGTCGAGACCGAGCAGGCGGCAGAGGTTGGCCCAGAACACCGGCTCGATGGCCCCGACCGCCAGCCAGCCGCCGTCGCCCGCGGGGTAGACGTCGTAGCAGGCGTAGCGCCCGGTGAGGACGTAGTGCCCGGGGCCGGGCTCCTCGCCGGTGGCGAGGTACTCGTCGACGTAGAGCGACAGCATCCACAGCACGCCGTCGGCCACGGCGACGTCCAGCTGGGCGCCCTCGCCGGTGGTCGCCCGGCCGACGAGCGCGGCCAGCACCGCGGCCGCGGCGTGGAGCCCGCCCGCGGCGATGTCCGCCACGGTGGCGCCGGGCAGCGGCGGTCGGCCGTCGGCGTCGCGCCCGGTCATGTGGAGGTAGCCGCCGGCGGCCAAGTAGTCGAGGTCGTGGCCGGCCCGGGCGGCGTAGGGCCCGTCCTGCCCGTAGCCGGTGGTCGAGCAGTAGACGATGCCGGCGTTGACCGCCCGCACCGCCGGGTAGCCGATGCCGAGCCGGTCGACGACGCCCGGCCGGAAGCTCTCGACCACCACGTCGGCCCCGGCGGCGAGCCGGAGGAACGCGTCGCGGCCGGCGGGCGCCTTCAGGTCGATCTGGGCCCGCTCGAGGCCCCGCTGGCCGCTGTAGGCGTGGAACGGCGGCACCAGCGGGGTGGCCCCGGCCTTGGGCGGCGGGCCGAGCTTGACCACCCGGGCGCCGTAGTCCGCCAGCAGGCGGGTGCAGCGGGTGGCGGGGCCGACCGTCGACAGGTCGAGGACGAGCGTGCCGGCGAGCGGGCCCTCGCTCCTCCTGTCGGACGTTCCGCCGGTCATCAGAAGTTCTTCGGCAGGCCGAGCTTGCGGGTGGCGATGATGTTCTTCTGCACCTCGGAGGTGCCACCGCCGATGGTGTCGATGACCGTGTACCGGTAGGTCGACTCGGCCCGGCCGGCCATCGGCGCCTCCTCCGTGCCGACCCGCAGCTGGGTACCGGGCCCGCCGATGTCCATCGAGGCGTCCGCCACCCGGCGGGAGAGCTCGGTGGCGAACAGCTTGTACTCCGACGCCTCGGCCCGGGGCGGGTCGCCGCCCGCCATCGACCGGTGGACGAACCGGAGCCCGAGCACGCGGGCCACCTCGCCCTCGGTCACCAGGTGGGCGATCCGCCGCCGGATCACCGGGTCGTCCTTGAGCGGCTCGCCGTCCCGGGTGGCGGTGCGGACGTGGTCGGCGAGGATCCGGATCCGCTCGGCGATCTGGCTGTAGGTGAACATCGTGAACCGCTCGAGGTCGAGCGCCTGGGCGATGTACTGGAAGCCCTTGTTGAGGTCGCCGACGACGTAGTCGTCGTGGACGAAGACGTCGTCGAAGAAGACCTCGTTGGTCCGCTCGTCGCCCATGGTCCAGATGGGCCGGATGGTGAGCCCGGGGTCGTCCAGCGGGACCAGGAACAGGGTGATGCCGTGGTGCTTCGGGGCGTCGGGGTCGGTGCGAGCGCCGACCCAGTACCACTCCGCGAAGTGGGCCGAGGTGGTCCAGGTCTTCTGGCCGTTGAGCCGCCAGCCGTCGCCGTCGCGGGTGGCCCGGAGCTGCATGTTGGCGGCGTCGGAACCGGCGTTGGGCTCGGAGTAGCCGACGGCGAACTCGACCTCGTTGCGGAGGATCTTGGGGAGGAACTCGGCCTTGAGCTTGTCGGACCCGTACCTGATCAGGGTCTTGCCGATGATGCCGACGCCCTTCCCGATCTGGGGCGCGCCCCGCCGGGCCAGGGCCTCGTTCAGCAGGTACTCGTAGACGCCGTCGCCCTCGGCGCCGCCGTACTCCTTGGGCCAGGTCATGCCGAGCCATCCCCGCTCGCCGACCTCCGCCATGAACGCCCGCCGCGCGGGCGTGTCGCAGATCTGGGCCATGTTCTCCCGGGTCGGGTCCATGACCTCGACGGTCTGGCGCTCGTCGAGGAACGCCTCGACCTCGGCCAGGAACTGCTGCTGCTCCTCGGAGAACTCGAAGTCCATGGGTCGCTCCCTGTGCCCGGCACCCCGGCACGAATCTGACGGAGTGTCAGATTAGCAGCCGCCGCCGGTCCGGCCCCGCCCGTGGGTCGTTCGGTCGTTCCCGAGGCGATAGGGGTCGTTCGGTCGTTCCCGAGGTCATAGGGGTCGGGGGCCGACCACTATCGCCTCGGGAACCGGGAATCGACCCGTATCGCGGTCTCAGGCGACGACGCCCTTGGCCCGCAGGTCGGCCAGGTCGCCAGCGCCGAGGCCGAGCTCGGCGCCCAGCACCTCGTCGGTGTGCTCGCCCAGCCACGGGACCCGGGTCTCGGGTCCCTCGGCCATCTTCGACATCTTCACCGGGTTGCCGGGCACCAGGATCGGCTCGGCGATCCCGTCGACGCGGGGCACCTCCACCAGCATGTTGCGGGCTTCGACGTGGGGGTCGGCGATGACCTCCGGCGGAGTGAGGCACGGGCCCGCGGCGAGCCCGGCGGCGCTGAGGGCGGCGGCGGCCTCGAACTTCGTGAGCGGCGCCGCCCAGGCCTCGATGGCCGCCCGCACCTCGGCGCTGCGCTCGATCCAGCCGGCGGACGTGGCGAACGCCGGATCCTCGTTCCACTCCGGCCGCCCGATCACCTCGGCCAGCGCGGTGAAGTGCTGGGGCCGGACGCACTGCACCACGAAGTGCCCGTCGGCGGCGGCGAACGTGTCGACGATGGCCTTGACCTCGTCCTCGATGGCGCCGTGGATGCCCATCGACCACAGGTTGGTCACGATGTCGGTCATGGCCATCACGGCGTCGAGCATGGCCACGTCGATCCGCTGGCCCTGGCCCGTCAGGTCCCGCGTCCGCAGCGCGGCCAGCACGCCGATCACGCCGAACAGGGCGGACGAGATGTCGCCCAGCGCGCCGACCGGGTTGGCCCGGGGGTTGCGGCCCGGCTCGCGCTTGTACTCGTAGATGCCGGACATCGCCTCGACGATGGCGGCGTATGCCGGCCACGACCGGTACGGCGTCTCAGCCGTGTTCCCGAACCCCGACAGCGACAGGAAGATCACCGCCGGGTGCCGCTCGGCGAGGACGTCGTAGCCGAGGCCCAAGCGGTCCATGGTCCCGGCCTTGAAGTTCTCGCACACCACGTCGAACCGGGGGACCAGGGACAGGAACAGCTCCCGCCCCTCGGGGTGCTTGAGGTCGAGGGCGACGCTCCGCTTGCCGAGGTTGTTGCGGAGGAACGTGGCCCCGACGCGGCGCCCCTCCGGGTCGACCATGTGGGGGAACGAGGCCCGGCCGCTCTCGCCGGCCCCGGGGTGCTCGACCTTGACGACCTCCGCCCCCAGCCGGGCCAGCAGCTGGGTGCCGAACGGCAGTGCCTGCATCTGCTCGGCGGCAAGGACCCGCACGCCGTCGAGCGGCTTGCCGAATGCCGCCGCCTCGCCGTTGACCACGTCTCCCAGGTGCATAGGGGAATCGTACGGACGAATGTGACGCACCGTCAGATCTGGCGCCGACCGGTTCGGCGGCGCGGGCACGTCCGGGCGGGCATCATCTGGTCCTGTGGCGCTGACCGTCGAGTCGGCGCGGCTCGCCCGCGGGCGGGACCTGGTGCCCGTGTTCGGGCTGGCCGCCGGCGTGCTGGTGGTCCACGCCGTGCTCGCGGGCCGGTTCGGCTTCCATCGCGACGAGCTGGTCGACCTGGCCGCCGGGCGGCGCCCCGCGGCGGGCTACGTCGACCGGCCTCCGCTCGTACCGCTCCTGGCCCGGGGGCTCACCGCGGTCGCGGGCGAGCACCTCTGGCCGCTGCGGGTGGTCGCGGCCGCCGCCCACGCCGGCGTGGTGGTGGTCACCGGCCTCATCGCGGCCCGGCTCGGCGGCCGGCCCCGGGCGCTGGTCCTGGCCGGGCTGGCGGCGGCGCTGGCGCCGGGTCTGCTGGCCGCCGGCTCCGTGCTCGGGCGGCTCGGTCTGGGGCTGCTGTGGTGGTCGCTGGCGCTGCTGGCGGTGGTCCACCTGCTCGGCGGCGCCGACCCCCGGTGGTGGCTGGCGGTGGGACTGCTGGTCGGGCTGGGCCTGGAGACCCACCCGGCGGGCGCCCTGACCGGCGGAGCCCTGGCCGCCGGCCTCGTCGTGGTGCCGGAGAGCCGGCGCCTCCTCGGCGGGCGCTGGCCGCTCGCCGGGCTCGCCCTGGCCCTGGCGCTGTGGGTGCCGAACCTGGCCTGGCAGGCGGGACACGGCTGGCCGGCCGTCGGGCTGGCGGGCAGGGCCTCGGGCGCCGTCGACCCGGGCGTCGGGTCCGGAGTCGCCGGGTTCGCCGTCGGGCAGGTGCTGCTGGCCGGGCCGGTGGGGCTGGCGGGCGCGGCTGCCGGCGTGGTCTGGCTGGCCCGGCGCCGGCCCTGGCGGGCGCTGGCGGTGGCGTCCGTGCTCGTCGTCGCCGGACTGGTGATCGGGGACGCCGCTCCGGAGGCCGCGGCCCCGGTGTACGTCCTCGGCTTCGCGGCCGGGGCGGTGGCCGCCGATCGGTGGGTCGGGTGGGACGAGCGCCGTCTGCACAAGGTCGTGGCCGGGCTGGTCGCGGTCGGGCTGCTGGCCGCTCCGGCAGTGGTGCCGGCGACCTCGGCCCACGCCTACGGCACGCTGTACCACGACCTCTACCCGGGCCTGGGCGAGCAGGTCGGGTGGCTCGAGATGGTCGACCTGGTGGCCACCGTCCGCGACGTGCTGCCGGCAGCCGACCGCGACGGCCTGCGGGTCGTGACCGCGACCGCCGGCGAGGCGGCCGCCATCGACCTCTACGGCCCCGCCCGGGGCCTCGCCCGGGGCACGGCGCTGTCGGCCGACGGGATCTACGCCGGCCGGTGGCCGGCCGGCGAGCCGGCGGGGACCGTCATCTTCGTCCGCTGGTCCCGCCGGGAGATCGCCCCGTACTGCGACGTGTCGGGACCGGTGGTCGTGGTGGGCAACGCGGCCCTGGTCCCCAACGACGTGGCGGGGGCGACCGTGTCGCTGTGCCGGGAGCTCCGGGTTACGCCGGAGCAGCTGAGGGAGGTGCTCCGGTCGACCGCGACCGCCGAGATGTGACGACCCGTCAGATTCGGCCGTAGCCTTTCCCCATGGCGTCACGGGGGATCCTCAGCTACGGGGCCTACCTGCCCTACCGGCGGCTCGACCGGAGCGAGATCCGGGCGGTGGCCGGCACCGGGGGCGGCACGGGGACCCGGACCGTCGCCTCCTACGACGAGGACACGACAACCCTGGGCGCCGCCGCCGCTCGCCAGGCCCTGGTCGCCGCCCCCGGAGGGGTGACGCCGGCCTCCCTGTGGTTCGCCACGGTGAGCCCGGCCTACATGGACAAGACCAACGCCACCGCCGTCCACGCCGCCCTGCGGCTGGCCGCCGACGCCCCGGCCTACGACGTGAACGGGGCCGTCCGGTCGGCCGTCGGCGCTCTCCGGGCCGGCCTCGCCTCGGGGGCGCCGGCGCTCGTGGTCGCCGCCGACATGCGGACCGGGTTGCCCGGCTCGGCCGACGAGGCGGCCGGCGGCGACGCCGGGGCCGCGCTGCTGGTCGGGTCGGCCGACGACGGGCCGCTGCTGGCCGAGGTGGTCGGCACCGGCAGCGCCACCGAGGAGTTCCTCGACCGCTGGCGGGCGCCCGGCGACAGCCGGTCCAAGCAGTGGGAGGAGCGGTTCGGCGAGAACCGCTACGTCACCCTCGGCGCCGCCGCCTGGGACGACGCCCTCAAGGCCGCCGGGCTCGTGGCCGACCAGGTCGACCGGGTGGTCGTCGCCGCCTCCCACCCGAGGGCGGCGGCGACGCTGGCCAAGCGCCTCCGGCTCGGCGACCGGGCGGGCGCCGGCCTCGACGCCACGGTCGGGTTCACGGGCGCGGCCCACCCGGCGCTGCTGCTGGCCGATGCCCTCGACACGGCCGAGCCGGGCCGGTTGATCGCCCTGGTGGTGCTGGCCGACGGCGCCGACGTGGTGCTGGTCCGCACCACCGGCACCCTCGCCGCCGGCCGGCCACCGCGCACCGTGGCCGACCAGGTGGCGGCAGGCGCGCCCGTGCCGTACGGCAAGGTGCTGGCCTGGCGGGGCTACCTGCCGGTCGAGCCGCCCCGCCGGCCCGAGCCCGCCCGCCCCTCGGCGTCGGCTGCCGGGCGGTCGGGCGACTGGAAGTTCGGATTCGTCGGCTCCCAGGCCGGCGACGGCACCGTCCACCTGCCCCCGGTCCCCGACGACGCGACCGCCCGGCCGATGGCCGACGCCGCCGGCACGATCGTGACGTTCACCGTCGACAAGCTGGCCTACTCGCCGTCGCCGCCGGTGGTGTTCGCGGTGGTCGACTTCGACGGCGGCGGGCGGCTGCCGGTGGAGCTGACCGACGTCGACCCCGGCGACGTCGCCATCGGCGGCCGGGTGGAGATGACGTTCCGCCGGCTGTTCACCGCCGACGGCATCCACAACTACTTCTGGAAGGCCCGCCCGGTGCGGACCGGACAAGGGGGCTGACATGGGCTCGCACGGCATCCGCGACCGGGTCGCCATCGTCGGCATGGGCTGCACCCGGTTTGCCGAGCACTGGGACAAGGGGCTCGACGAGCTGCTGCTCGACGCCACCGGCGACGCCTTCGCCTCCGCCGGCGTCGGCAAGGACGACGTCGACGCCTACTGGGTCGGCACGGCCCAGTCGGGCATGAGCGGCATGATCCTGGCCAAGCCGCTCCGGCTCGAGGGCAAGCCGGTCACCCGGGTCGAGAACATGTGCGCGACCGGCTCCGAGGCGCTCCGCCAGGCGTCGTACGCGGTCGCGTCCGGGGCCTACGACGTCGCCATGGCCGTCGGCGTCGAGAAGGTGAAGGACTCCGGCTACCAGGGCCTCAACGCCTTCCCCATCCCGACCGACGGCACCAACCGGACCCTGACCGCGGCCGCGATGTTCTCGATGGTGGCGCCGGCCTACGCCCGGCGGTACGGCGTCGACCCTGCCGAGCTGCGCCGCGTCCTCGCCCGCATCGCCTCGAAGAACCACCACAACGGCGCCCGCAACGCGCGGGCCCAGTTCCGGCGGGAGATGACGGTCGACCAGATCTGCGCCATGCCGGCCGTCGCCGGCGACCTGTCCGTGTTCGACTGCGCGGGCGTGGCCGACGGGTCGGCGGCGGCCATCGTGGTGCGGGCCGAGGACGCCCACCGCTACACCGACCGCCCGCTGTACGTGAAAGCCCTGTCGTTCGTGGCCGGCAACGGCTCCGGGCTGACCGACCCGGCCTACGACTACACGACCTTCCCGGAGATCGCCGCCTGCGCGGCCGACGCCTACGCCCAGGCGGGCGTCACCGACCCGCGGGCCGAGATCGCCATGGCCGAGGTCCACGACTGCTTCACGCCGACCGAGCTGGTGCTCATGGAGGACCTGCAGTTCGCCGAGCGCGGCACCGCCTGGAAGGAGATCCTGGCCGGCACGTTCGACCTCGACGGCGACCTGCCGGTCAACCCCGACGGCGGGCTCAAGTCGTTCGGCCACCCGGTGGGGGCGAGCGGACTGCGGATGATGTTCGAGGCCTGGCTGCAGCTGCGGGGCGAGGCGCCCGAGGAGCGGCGCATCGGCACGCTGGGCGACCGCAGCCT
>JBKPHT010000352.1:0-12560 GCA_046730015.1 Actinomycetota bacterium | reverse complement strand
TCCAGGACGTCTCGTGGGCTCGGAGATGTGTATAAGAGACAGCGGCCACCCGGGTGGCGACCCGGGCCGGGTCCGCCCGCGGGGCGCGTGCCTCGGCCACCAGCGCGGCGCCCAGGGCCACCGGGTGCTTGGGGTGGGCGTCGATCGCCACCGGCCGGCCGAGTGCCATCCCGACCTCCCGCGCCACCAGCGGCGTGCGCGACGCGCCGCCGATCAGCAGCACGGCGTCCGGCTGCCCGGGGTGCAGGCCCGCCGACGCCACGGTCCGGGCCAGGGCGTCGATCGTCGGGGCTAGCAGCGGCCCGATCAGCTCCTCCAGCTCGCGCCGCGGCAGCAGCACGTGGTCGCGCTCCGCCGGGAGCAGCACCGGAATCGACACCGACGTGTCCGACGAAAGCGCCTCCTTGGCCTCGACGCAGTCCCGGCGGAGGCGGCTCATGGCGACCAGGGTGGCCGGGTCACCGGCGTCGACGACCCGTGGGTCGATGCCTGTGACCCGCAGGACGTGGCCCAGCACCGCAGCGTCGACGTCGACGCCCCCGAGCCGCTCGATGCCCTCGGGCCGGCCCCGCACAGCGAACGCGCCGTCGCGGCCCATCTCGAGCACCACCGTGTCGAACGTGCCCCCGCCGAGGTCGTACACCGCCACGGTCGCGCCCGGCGCCAGCCGCTCGGCCCGGGCGTACCAGGTCGCGGCGGCCACCGGCTCGGGCAGCAGGCCGGCGGCCTCGACGCCCGCCAGCCGCAGCGCCTGCACCAGCACGTCGCGCTTGAACGGCCCCCAGTTCGCCGGGTGGGTGACGACCGTCGACGCCGGCGCCTCGCCCTCGGTCTGCGCCACCGACCGGTGGACGAACCCGATCATCTCGGCCAGCAGCCGGTCGACCGACACCGGCGTCCCCCCGAGCAGCAGCGGCGTCGGGTCGCCGACCCGGCGCTTGAACTCGCGGGCCAGCCGCTCCGGGCTCGTGGCGGCGTGCCGCTCGGCCGGGTCGCCGACCACGAACGTCCCGTCCTCGGTGAGCACCACGACCGTCGGGATCGACGTGGTCCGGTAGCTCAACGTCACGATCTCGGCCCGCCCGTGCCGGGCGATGGCCGCGGCCGTGTAGGTCGTGCCGAGATCGATCCCCAGGCTGTAGCTCATGGCCCTCTCGGGTCTGGTCGACGGCGCCACCGGCCGTCCGGCGTGCCGCCTGCAGCGTAGAGTGCGGGACCCGGCGGCCCAGCAGCGCGCTGCTCGCCGGTGGGCGGAGCGCGCGGGCCGCTCCAGGGATACGCGTATCGGCCGCGGGCGGCCGTGACTCCTTTGGCGGAGCGCGAAGCACCGACGGGGCGCTCCGACAGGCAGAAAGGACAGCGCTCATGCAACACGGCTCTCTCTACGTGGTCGATCCCACGAGCACGCTCCACACGATCGACCCGGCGACGGCCTCGCCGCGGACGGTCGGGCCGGTCGGCGTCGGCCAGGTGACCGACATCGCCTTCCACGGTC
Organism: Actinomycetota bacterium; assembly: GCA_046730015.1. Lineage (GTDB taxonomy): Bacteria > Actinomycetota > Acidimicrobiia > Acidimicrobiales > VFJN01 > ZC4RG19. Next base: position 11,065 of record JBKPHT010000352.1, on the reverse strand, counting down.
CGACGCTGTACGGCATCACGTTCTCCCAGCTCTTCCGCCTCGATCCCGCCACCGGCGCCGGGACGCCGATCGGTCCCATCGGGTTCAGCACGAACGGGCTCGCGGCGGCGGACGACGGCGCGCTGCTGGCCGGCACGACCAACGGCGAGCTCGTCAGGATCGATCCGACCACCGGCGCCGGCACCCTCGTCGGGAGCTTCGGCGGCGGCCTGACGTCGAGTGGCGACCTTGCCTTCGACTCGAACGGCGTGCTGTTCGGCACCCTCGACCAGGCCGGCCAGGTCGTGCTCGCCACGATCGACCGCACGACCGGCGCCGCGACGCCGATCGGCCCGACCGGCGTGGCGCACGTCTACGGCCTGGCGTTCCACTGCTGCCGCCTGCTGGGCTGCACCGACGCCGGCGAGCTCGTGGAGCTCAACGTCGCGACCGGCGCGGCGACGGTCATCGGACGGAACACGCTGACGCACTGGGGCATGGCCGTCGGCCCGTGCCGGTGTTGAGCGGCGCGCCGCTCCCCGTCACCCGAGGCCCGGGTCGATGACGCCGTCGGTGAGCTCGTCGAGCGAGCCGATGACGGCGTCGGCCCGCGCCAACTCGGCAGGGTCGGGCGGGTAGCTGCGGGTCGGCACGGCGACGACGCGCAGGCCGGCGGCCCGGGCCGACCTGAGGCCGTTGGTCGAGTCCTCCACGGCGGCGCACCGGTCGGGAACGGTTCCGAGCCGCCGGGCGGCCGCGAGGTAGACGTCCGGGGCGGGCTTGCCGGGCCCGACCTCCTCGGTCGAGACCGTGACCCGGAACCACGCCGCCAACCCGGCGGCCTCGAGCGTTGGTCCGATGAGGCGGGACGGCGACGACGACGCGAGACCCAGCGGCCAGCGCCGGGCGACCCGCTCGACGGCCTCGGCGGCGCCGGGCAGCAGCGGCACGGCGTCCGCGTAGCGGGCGGTCATCGCGTCGACGACCCGGTCGGCGATGTCGGGCTCGGGCAGGTCCACGCCCAGGTCGTCGTGCAGGTAGCGGGCCCACTCCGCCGTCGCCATGCCCAGCATCCGGCGGTCGGCGCCGTCGACCCAGCGGCCGCCCTGGGCCCCGACGAACCGGCGCCGGACCTCGTTCCAGATGGGCTCCGAGTCGACGAGCACGCCGTCGAGGTCGAACACCACGGCCTCGATCCGCGCCATCGGTGCACCCTACGGCGATCCGGCGGGCCCTCGCTGCGGCCGTCGTGGTTCCCGGAGAAAGGCCCCTATCGCCTCGTCAGCGGATCACCGAGAGGCGGCCGGAGGTGGCGTCGGGGCCGACGAGCCCCCGGGTCAGGTGGTCGAAGGTCTCGTCCAGCGCGTCCGTGAGGGGGCCGGGCCGGTCGCGCTCGTACCACACGGCGATGGCCACCCGGATCGCCCCCAGCGTCGCCGCGACCACGAGGGCCGGGTAGGTGTCGAGGTCGGGGTCGAGCCCGGTGCGGCGGGCGATCTCCTCGACGAGGCCTCGCTCGACCTCGGCGAACCCCGCGGCGGCCCGGGCCGCGAGCGTGGGGTGGCGCTGGAACAGGCTGCGCCGCCTCATCCAGTCGTCGGCGCCCGACTCGAGCCGGTCGGCGGCGTCCCGCGCCGTGGCCCGCAGGGCGTCGAGCGGCGCCTCGTCCTCGGGGCGGGCCATGAGGTCGGCGAGCAGCTCGGAGGAGTGCGCCGGCGTGATGCCGACGATCGCGTCCTCCTTGGAGGAGAAGTAGTTGAAGAACGTGCGGGACGACACGCCGGCGGCCTCGGCGATGGCCTCGACGGTCACGCCGTCCGGCCCCAGCTCCTCCGCCAGCCGGAGGGCGGCCGATGACAGCGCCCGCCGGGTCTCGGCCTTCTTCCGCTCCCGCAGCCCCTCGCTCATGCTCACCGTCCGGTCGTCCTCCCGCCGGCCCGCTCGGGTGAGGCGCCATTGCCGGACACCGTCCCCCCACCGGCGTACTCCACCACAGACGGTACGCGGTCGGCGGCGCGGTGTCCCGCAGGGGCGCCGTCCGACGGGACGGGGCGGGGCCGGTGCCCGTTCGAGGAAGCGGTCGGCACCGCCCGCAGGGCCTGGCCCGACTGCGTCCGCAGCGGGACCTCCCGCAGGAGGAGCGCCAGCAGGAAGGCGACGACGAGCAGCGGGACGCCGTAGGCGAACACGCCGGTGATGGCGTCGGCGAACGCCGCGGCCACGTGCGCTCGCTGGTCGGCGGGGAGGTGGGCGATCTGCTCCGGCGTCATGCTCCGGGGCGCGGCGCCCCCGAGCAGGTGGGTGAGCCGGGTGGTGAACAGGGCGCCGAGCAGCGCGACGCCGATCGAGCCGCCCACCGTCCGGAAGAACGTGACGGTCGCGGTGGCGACCCCGACGTCGTCCGCCGGCGTCTCGTTCTGGGTGGCGAGCACCATGACCTGCATCGTGAAGCCGAGCCCGACCCCCAGCATCACCATGTAGAGGCCGGACTCCCCCCGGCTCGACCCGGTGTCCAGCGTCGAGAGCAGGAACATGCCCAACGTGGCCAGCGCCGTCCCGACGACCGGGAAGAGGCGGTACCGGCCGGTGCGGGTGATGATCTGGCCGGCCAGCGTCGACGCCCCGAGCAGGCCGAGCATCAGGGGCACCAGCAGCAGGCCCGAGTCGCTGGCCGAGGCACCGTTGGCGACCTGCAGCAGGGTGGGCAGGTAGGTGATCGCCCCGTACATCGCCACGCCGACGAGGAGGCTGACGCCGCTGGCGATGCTGAAGGACCGCAGGCGGAACAGCCGCAGCGGGAGCGCGGGCTCGGCCGCACGGCGCTCCACGACGACGAAGACGGCCGCCAGCACGACGCTCGCGACGCCGAGCCCGACGATGAGGGGCGAGCCCCAGGCGTGCTCCGTTCCGCCCCACGTCGTGAGCAGGACGAAGCACGAGATCGCGCCGGCCAGCAGGGCGGTGCCGAGCCAGTCGACGCGCACGAACGGCCGGCGCGGGGAGGAGGGCAGGACCGCGCTCGTCACCAGCAGCGCGACCGCGGCCAGCGGGACGTTCACGTAGAACACCCAGCGCCACGAGAGGTGGTCGGTCAGGAACCCGCCGGTCAGCGGGCCGACGACGCTCGCCGCCCCGAACACCGCCCCGAACAGCCCCATGTACCGGCCCCGCTCCCGAGGACTGACGATGTCGGCGATGATCGCCTGGGTCAGGACGATGAGCCCGCCCGCGCCGACGCCCTGGATGCCCCGGAAGACGATGAGCTGGGTCATGCTCGTGGCCACCCCGGCGAGCACGCTGCCGGCCACGAAGACGACGATCGCTCCCTGGAACAGCCGCTTACGGCCGTAGAGGTCGCCGAGCTTGCCCCACAGCGGTGTCGAGACCGTCTCGGCCAGCAGGTAGGCCGTGACCACCCAGGCCAGGTGGTCGAGCCCGCCCAGGTCGCCGACGATCGTCGGCAACGCCGTGGCCACGATGGTCTGGTCGATGGACGCCAGCAGCAGGCCGAGCATCAGCCCGCTGAAGCTGACCACGACCTGACGGGTCGACAGCCGGGGCGCGTCGGCGGTGGTGGCGGTCGGGTGCACCCGGCCATAATATTGCATTCGATGCAACTTTGCACCTGGTGCAGGTATAGCTCGGTGCCGTCGGACGTCGTCGGGTCAGCCCCCGCGGGCGTCGACGAGCGCCCGCCGGTTGACCTTGGTGGCCTCGCTCCGGGGGATGGCGTCGACGACCTCGACCGTCTTGGGGACCTTGTAGGCCGCCAGGCGGCTCTTGGCGTAGGCGATGACCTCCTCCGACGTCGGAGGCCCGGCCGGGTCGGCCGGCTCGATGATCGCGTGCACCCGGCGGCCCCACTCAGGGTCGCGCAGGCCGACGACCACGATGTCGGCGATGCCCGGGTGGTCGATGAGGGCGGTCTCGACCTCGGCGGGGAAGACGTTGGCGCCGCCGGTGACGATCATGTCGATGCGCCGGTCGACCAGGTAGAGGTAGCCGTCGGCGTCCAGGTAGCCGACGTCGCCGACCGTCTGGAACCCGTCGTCGGTCGCGACCGGCGGCGCTGCGTCACCGAGGTAGCTGTAGCCGGCACCCGTCGGCGAGCGGAGGTAGATCTCGCCGATCTCACCGGCCGGCACGTCCCGGCCGTCGGCGCCGAGGATGCGGACCTCGGTGTCGCGGACCCCGCGACCGACGCTGCCCTGGTGCGACATCCAGTCGTCGCCTCGCAGCGCGGTGAAGCCCAGCGCCTCGGTCATGCCGTAGACCATCAGGATCCGTTCGGCGCCGATCAGGTCGGCCCAACGGTGCACGAGCGACGGCGGCATCGGCGCCGCCCCCTGGAGGATCCATTCGATGCTCGAGAGGTCGCGGTCGTCCACCCCGGGGAGGTCCGCGATGCGCTGCAGCATCGTCGGCGTCGCGGTGAACGTCGAGACCCGGTGTCGCTCGATGACGTCCACGACGCGGGCGGCGTCGAAGCGCTCCATCACCACGAGCCGGTCGCCGGCGAGCAGGTTGAACAGCGTCGAGAACCCGTTGGTGTGGTACATGGGCCCGAGCCCCAGGATCGTCTGGGGGCGCGGCACCGGGGCCCATGCCGCCAGGAAGGGCGTGCCCAGGGCCGGGTCGTACACCGCCGGGCGCTCGCTGACGATGACCTTCGGCGTGCCGGTCGAACCGCTGCTGCAGATCCCGTTCACCTGCGGCGACACGACGTCGGGAAGCTCCGGCAGGTCCCACGCCGCGGTCGCGTCGATCCACGCCACGTCCTCCGCGCCCAGGTGGACAGGGGACGCGATGACCTCCCGGAGCCGGGCCAGCTCCCAGTCCGGCAGGTCCCACCGCATCGGCACCGGCACCGCGCCCAGCTTCCACGCCGCCAGGACGCCGAACACGAGCTGCGGCGAGTTGCGGATCCCGAGCCCGAGCCGGTCACCCGGGCCCAGACCGCGGGCCGCGAGCGCGCCGGCGAGCTGGCTCGACCGGCGGTCGAGGTCGGGCCAGGAGAAGGCCGGCTCGCCGCCGTCCGAGCCGATGTGGGTGTACACCGGGACGTCGGGATCCTCGGCGGCGAGCTGCCGGACACGAGCCCCGAAGCTCACCTGGTCCGCCATCGCGCCCCTCCCCGCGTAGCTGACATCCGGGTCACATTAGCGGCCTCTCCCACCCCCGTCGCCGACGCGCTGTCGGTGGTCGCCGATCGATCTCACTCGCGCCGTCTCCCCCTACGATGACGCCCACCGTGCTCACCCGACTGCTGCGCTCCCACCTCCGCCCCTACCGCAGGGTGCTGCTCGCGATCGTCGGCCTGCAGGCCGTGCAGGCGCTGGCGTCGCTGTACCTGCCGACGCTCAACGCCGACATCGTCGACAAGGGAATCCTGCAGGGAGACAACGCCTACATCCGCTCCGTGGGGCTGATCATGCTCGGCGTCACCCTCGTCCAGGTCGTCTTCTCGGTGGGCGCCGTCTACCTCAGCGCCAAGGTGGCGATGAGCTTCGGGCGCGACGTGCGCGGCGACCTGTTCCACCAGGTCACCGACTTCTCCGCCCGCGAGGTCAACCAGGTCGGGGCGCCGTCGCTCATCACCCGCATCACCAACGACGTGCAGCAGGTGCAGATGCTCGTCGTGATGGCCTGCACCCTGGCCATCGCCGCCCCGATCACGGTCGTCGGCGGCAGCGTCCTGGCCCTGCAGCAGGACGTCGGCCTGTCCTGGCTCGTCGCCGTCAGCCTCCCGGCGCTGGCGCTGAGCGTCGGGGCGATCGTATGGAGGATGGTTCCCCTGTTCCGCACCATGCAGAAGCGGATCGACCGCGCCAACCTGGTGCTCCGCGAGCAGATCACGGGCATCCGCGTCGTGCGGGCCTTCGTGCGCGAGCCGCGGGAGGTCGAGCGCTTCGGCGGCGTCAACGACCAGCTCACCCGGACGTCCCTGCAGGCCGGGCGGCTGATGGCGCTGATGTTCCCGATGCTGCTGCTGATCATCAACGCGTCGAGCGTGGGCGTGCTGTGGTTCGGCGCCAACCGCATCGACAGCGGGGACATGACCCCCGGCTCGCTCATCGCCTTCCTCAGCTACTTCACGCTGATGCTCATCGCGGTGATGATGGCGATGTTCGTCGCCCTCATGGCCCCCCGGGCGGCGGTGTGCGCCGACCGCATCGTGGAGGTGCTCGACACCGAGCCGTCGGTGCGGGCCCCCGACGCGCCGGTCACGACCATCGCCGGCTCCGGCTCGCTCGAGCTCCGCGACGTCGGCTTCCGCTATCCGGGCGCGGAGGAGCCCGTGGTCGCCGGCGTGTCGTTCACGTCGCTGGCGGGCCAGACCACGGCTGTCATCGGCAGCACCGGGTCGGGCAAGACCACCCTGGTCAACCTGGTGGCCCGGCTCGTCGACGTGACCGCAGGGCAGGTGCTGATCGACGGCGTCGACGTCCGCGACCTGGAGCCCGACGCCCTGTGGGACCGCATCGGCCTGGTCCCGCAGAAGCCGTACCTCTTCTCGGGCACGGTGGCGAGCAACCTGCGCTACGGCAAGCCCGACGCCACCGAGGACGAGATGTGGGAGGCGCTCACGGTGGCCGAGGCGGCCGACTTCGTGGCCGCCATGCCCGGCGGGCTCGACGCCCGCATCGCCCAGGGTGGCACCAACGTCTCGGGCGGGCAGCGCCAGCGGCTCGCCATCGCCCGGGCGCTGGTGCGCCGCCCCGAGGTGTACCTCTTCGACGACTCGTTCTCCGCGCTCGACCTCGCCACCGACGCCCGGCTCCGGGCCCGGCTGGTGCCGTGGACCCGGGGCGCGACCGTGCTCGTCGTCGCCCAGCGGGTCTCGACGATCGCCAATGCCGACCAGATCCTGGTGCTCGAGGACGGCCGCCCGGTCGGCCTCGGCTCCCACAACGAGCTCCTGGTCACCTGCCCGACCTACGCCGAGATCGTGGCATCCCAGCTGCGGGAGGGCGAGGCGGCGTGAGCGAGCGAAGCGAGCGAACCATGAGCACAGTGCTCTACCCGGCCCGAAGGGCCGAGTGGTCATTGCGTGCATCCCGGAGGGTGCACCAATGACCACCCAGACTCCGGCGCAGGGGACACCGCCCGGGGCGCCCGGAGGTCCCGGCGTTCCCGTCGCCCCCGCCGACGGCGACGGGAACGGCGCCGCCCCCACCCCGCCGCGGGCGAGCGGCAGCCCCAGCGCCGTCCGGCCCATGGGCGCCGGCATCCCGACCGAGAAGGCCCGCGACTTCCGCAACTCGTCGCGGCGGCTGCTGTCGCTGCTGCGCGAGGACCACGTCCCGGTGTGGTGGATCGTGGCGCTCGCCACCGTCGGGGTCGCGCTCACGGTGGTCGGCCCCCTGATCCTGGGCCATGCCACCGACCTCATCGTCCAGGGCCTGCTCAGCCCGTCGGGCATCGACTTCGGCGAGCTGCACATGGTGCTGCTCGGCGCGCTGGCCCTGTTCCTCGCCTCGTCCGGCCTGACCTATGTCAGCGCCTACCTGATGGCCGGCATCATCCAGCGGACGATGCGGCGGATGCGGGCCGACGTCGAGGACAAGCTGCACCGGCTGCCGCTGGCCTACGTCGACGGGCAGCAGCGCGGCGATCTGCTCAGCCGGGTCACCAACGACATCGACAACATCGCCCAGAGCCTGCAGCAGACGCTGAACCAGCTGGTGTCGCAGGCGCTGACGCTGGTGGGCGTGCTGGCGTTGATGATCTGGATCTCGCCGCTGCTCGCACTCGTCGCCATCGTGTCGGTGCCGGTGTCGGTGCTCACGATGCGTTGGATCGCGAAGCGGTCGAAGGCCCGGTTCATCGCCCAGTGGCGCCACACCGGCGCGCTGAACGCGCAGGTCGAGGAGGCCTTCACGGGCCACGCCATCGTCAAGGCGTTCGGCCGCCAGCGCGAGGTCGAGGACCGGTTCCGCCGCACCAACGACGAGATGTACACCGCCAGCTTCGGCGCCCAGTTCGTCTCGGGCGTGATCCAGCCGGCGATGATGTTCCTCGGCAACCTCAACTACGTGATCATCGCCGTGCTGGGCGGGCTGAAGGTCACCTCTGGCGCCCTGACGATCGGCGACGTGCAGGCCTTCCTGCAGTACACCCGGCAGTTCCAGATGCCGCTCACCCAGATGGCCGCGATGGTCAACCTGCTGCAGTCCGGCGTCGCGTCGGCCGAGCGGGTGTTCGAGCTGCTCGACGCCGAGGACGAGCGCCCCGACGGCGACGCCGAGCCGCTGGCGGGCACCCCCCGGGGCCGGGTGGCGTTCGAGCATGTGTCGTTCTCGTACCTCCCCGACCGGCCGCTGATCACCGACCTGTCGCTCGTGGCCGAGCCGGGCCAGACGGTGGCGATCGTCGGGCCGACCGGGGCGGGCAAGACCACCCTCGTCAACCTGCTGATGCGGTTCTACGAGCTCGACGCCGGCCGCATCACCCTCGACGGCCGCGACATCGCGTCGATGCCGCGGCGCGACCTGCGCGATGCCACCGGCATGGTGCTGCAGGACACCTGGCTGTTCGGCGGCACGATCCGTGACAACATCGCCTACGGCAACCCCGACGCCACCGAGGGCGAGATCCTGGCCGCGGCCCAGGCCACCTACGTCGACCGGTTCGTCCACTCGCTGCCCGACGGCTACCACACGGTGATCGACGACGAGGGCACCAACCTGAGCGCCGGCGAGAAGCAGCTGGTGACCATCGCCCGGGCGTTCCTGTCCGACCCCGCGATCCTCATCCTCGACGAGGCGACGAGCTCGGTCGACACCCGCACCGAGGTCCTGATCCAGGAGGCGATGGCGGCCCTGCGGTCGCAGCGCACCAGCTTCGTGATCGCCCACCGGCTCTCGACCATCCGCGACGCCGACGTGATCCTGGTCATGGAGGACGGCCGCATCGTCGAGCAGGGCGACCACGACGAGCTGCTGGTCCGCGACGGCGCCTACGCCCGCCTCTACAACGCGCAGTTCCGGGCGGCCGCCATCGAGATCGCCTGAGGCCGGGCACGTTCCCGAGGTGATAGGGGTCGTTCTTCCGTTCCCGAGGCGCTAGGGGTCGGGGGCCGACCGGTATCGCCTCGGGAACCGGGAACGACAGCTATCAGGCGGTGACGACGGGCAGGCGCTCCCAGCCGCGGACCGTGGACGTCCGGGCCTGGACGGCGTTGTCGGTGTCGACCTCCCACTCCGGGAACCGCTGGAGCACCTCGTCGAGCGCGACCCGGCCCTCGAGGCGGGCCAGCGCGGCGCCCAGGCAGAAGTGGATGCCGTAGCCGAACGACAGGTGGTGGTCGATCTTGCGGCGGACGTCGAACCGGTCGGCGTCGTCGAACTTGCGCTCGTCGCGGTTGCCCGACGCGTTGAGCAGCAGGATGGCGCTGCCCTCGGGGACCACCTGCCCGTGGTGCTCGACGTCCTTGGTGACGTAGCGCGCCTGGACGGGGGAGGGCGGCTCGAAGCGCAGCAGCTCCTCGATTGCGTTGGGGATCAGGCTGCGGTCCTCGACGAGCGCCCGGCGCTCGTCGGGGTGGTCGGCGAGCACCTTGCCGGTCCAGCCGATGAGCCGGGTGGTGGTCTCGTTGCCCGCCGCGGCGATGAGGTTCACGTAGTTGACCACCTCGTTGCGGCTCAAGTGGCGCCGGACGCCCTCAGCGTCCTCGTACTCGGCCCGCATCAGCTCGGTCATCAGGTCGTCGGACGGGTTCTTCGCCCGCCAGTCGATGTAGTCGGCGAACACGCCGGCCTGGTTGGTGCCGCTGTCGAGGGAGAACTCGGGCATCTCGCCCTTTTCGAGCCGCAGGCCGTCGTCGATGCGGTCGCGGAGCGCCTCCTGGTCCTGCTCGGGGATGCCGAGGAGCATGCCGATCGTCCGCATGGGCATCTGGGCGCCGAGGTCACCGATGAAGTCGAAGCCGCCGGTGCCCACGAGCGGGTCGAGCGACCGGGCGCAGAACTCACGCACCTTCGACTCGATGGCGTTCATCTTCCGCGGCGTGAACACCCGCGACAGGAGGCCGCGGTGGAGGTCGTGGTGAGGGGGATCCTCGAAGATCATCGACCCGGGCGGCATCTCCATGCCGCTGCGGATGAGCTCGAGGAGCGTGCCCTTGGCCGAGCTGTAGGTGCGCCAGTCGACGAGGCCGCGCTCGACGTCCGCGAAGCGGCTCAGGGCGTAGAAGTCGTAGCGCTCGTTGTAGTAGAGGGGCTGCTCCTCGCGCAGGCGCTTCCACACCGGGTACGGATCGGCGTCGATCTCGAAGTCGTACGGGTCGTAGTACAGATCGGCGGCGTCGGTTGCGCTCACGTCGGGCTCCCCTCTCGAAGTCATCACTCTGTCGGGCTCACGACGCCGGCGCCACCGGGATGGCCTTGACGTCCAGGAACTCGTCGAGGCCCTCGCGGCCGAGCTCGCCCCCGATGTACAGGCTTCCGTCGTGACCCACCGGCCCTCCCGGGCTAGCCCCTCGCGACTGTTGAGAGGCGGGGGTCCTCAACTTCACCAAGACCGCGGCGCTCGAGCTGGCGCCCCACCGGATCCGGGTCAACGCCCTGGCCCCCGACATCACCCCGACCGAGGGAATTGCGCAGCTCGCCGCCGCCGCCGCAGACGGCCGGAGCGCCGCCGTGTTCCTCGCCTCCGGCCTGTCGAGCTACGTGACCGGGCAGACCCTCCACGTCGACGGCGGCACCTCCGCCGCCGCCGGCTGGTACCACCACCCCGACACCGGCGACTAAATCCTCGGCGCCCCCTGATCGATGACCGTCGCCGCGTACTGCTCGAGGGCCTCGACGGCGCGGTCGAGGCTGTCCCCCGGGACCCCGGCGCTCGTCCAGGTCACGCCGAGGTCGGCCAGCGTGCCCAGCGTGTCGAGGGTCCGCTGCGCGTCGAACGCCTCGTCGCCCGGTGGCGCGCACCCGAGCGGCTGCAACGAGATGTCGATGCCCGACGGATCGCGCCCCGCCTCGTCGACACAGCGCCAGAGGTGGTCGAGCATCGGCTTCAGGTCCTCGACCGACTCCAGCACCGGGGTCTTCGCCGTCCGGGCGAGCGTGGCCGGCGCCGCGAACGG
>JBKPHT010000351.1:0-4258 GCA_046730015.1 Actinomycetota bacterium | reverse complement strand
GCCGAGCAGGAAGAACAGCGGGTCGCTCACCAGCAGCCGGGCCAGGCCGATGCTGTAGTACGTCCACGGGTCGAGGTCGTTGGTGACGAGCGCCAGGTTCCGGGTCCGCGAGGTCAGCGCCAGCAGCCACGCCGGGTGGGTGTCGACCAGGGTCGGCGCCAGGGCGTCGCCCACGTAGCTCATGATCACCAACGCCACCAGCGGGATGCTGAGCAGGGTGACCGCACGCCGCGACGGCCGGCGGCGCTCGGGCGCGGGCTCGGTCTGGGGCTCGTCCGCCATGACCCCGAGCAGCCTACGCGGCGCCCGGGCCGGCCGGACGGCACGCGCCTAGTCTGGTCCCGCACCGTCAGTGACAACAGGGGAGGCCCGATGCACGGGCTCATGCAGGATTTTCCGCTCACGTTGCCGCACCTCCACTCGCGGGCCGAGCGGCTGTTCGCCGACAAGGTGGTCGTCACCGTCACGGCCGGTGGCAAGGAGACGACGACCTACGGCGAATGGGCCGACCGGACGCGGCGGCTGGGCGGGGTTCTCGACACCCTGGGCATCAGCGGCGACGGCCGGGTCGCGACGTTCGGCTGGAACACCGGCCGCCACCTCGAGCTCTACTTCGCCGCCCCCTGCACCAACCGGGTGTTGCACGCGCTGAACATCCGGCTGTTCCCCGAACAGTTGATCTACGTGGCCAACCACGCCGAGGACGAGGTCCTGTTCATCGACAAGACCCTCGCCGGCCTGGCCTGGCCCCTGTTCGAGCAGTTCAAGACCGTCCGCCACATCGTCGTCATGGACGACGGCGCCCCCGGCGACCTCCCCGACCCGCCCGACGGCAAGGAGGTCCACGACTACGAGGCGCTGCTGGCCGACGCCTCACCGGTCGCGTTCCGGGTCGACGACGAGAACCAGGCCGCGTCGATGTGCTACACGAGCGGCACCACCGGCAACCCCAAGGGGGTCGTCTACTCCCACCGGTCGACGTTCCTGCACACCTACGGCGTGCTGACCGCCGGCGGGCTCGGCCCGACCGAGACCGACCGGCTGCTGCCGGTCGTGCCGATGTTCCACGCCAACGCCTGGGGCCTGGCCCATGCCGCCGTGGCCTGCGGCGCCGACCTGATCATGCCCGGCCCCGACCTGTCGCCCAAGGGGCTGGCCACGCTCATCGAGGACGAGCGGGTGACGCTGGCCGCCGGCGTGCCCACCATCTGGATGGGCGTCCTGCCCGAGCTGCAGGGCCGGGACGTGTCCAGCCTGCGGGCCATCCCGTGCGGCGGCTCGGCGGTCCCCAAGGTGCTGTCGGAGGCCTACCGGACCCAGGTCGGCTTGCCGATCACCCAGGCCTGGGGCATGACCGAGACGTCGCCGGTGGCCTCCAGCGGCCACATCAAGTCGTCGCTGGCCGCAGTCCTCGACGACGAGGGCAAGGCCGAGCTGCGGACGACGGTCGGCCAGACCCTGTTCGGCGTCGAGGCCCGCATCGTCGAGCCGGGCTCGCTCGACGAGCAGCCGTGGGACGGCGACGCGACCGGCGAGCTCCAGGTGCGCGGCCCGTGGGTGGCGTCGTCGTACTACGACGACGAGCGGTCGCCCGAGTCGTTCACCGGGGACGGCTGGCTCAAGACCGGCGACGTCGCCAGCATCGATCCCCACGGCTACATCCGGCTGCGCGACCGGACGAAGGACGTCATCAAGTCGGGCGGCGAGTGGATCAGCTCGGTCGAGCTGGAGAATGAGATCATGGCCCACCCGGCCGTTGCCGAGGCCGCCGTCGTTGGCCTGCCCCATCCCAAGTGGGGCGAGCGGCCGTTGGCCTGCGTCGTCGTGCGGGAGGGCGAGACGGCCACCAAGGATGAGATCGTCGCCTTCCTCGACAGCCGGGTCGTCAAGTGGTGGCTGCCCGACGACGTGGTGTTCGTGGAGGAGATCCCCAAGACCAGCGTCGGGAAGTTCTCGAAGAAGGACCTGCGGGCGCAGTACCACGACTACACCTTCCCCACCGCCTGAGTGGCGCTGACGGCCTGACCCGGCCGCGCCGCGGCCGGGTCAGCTGCTCCCCGTCGACGGACACGAAGCGTGAAAGGTTGGCGGCGTCCGGCACGGCACGGTGACCTGGTATGTTTGCCCGATCCCGGTCCCCCCCGGGCGTGGATCCCGAGGCCACGAGGCCACTCCATGCGGTCACCGGCAGCCTCCCGTCGCGTCGCCGTCGTCGCCCTCCCGCTGGCGCTCGTGACCGCGCTCAGCGTCGGCCTGCGGCTGAACGCACCGCTCTACGCGCTGCCCTGGTTCGGCCACGACGACGGGCTGTACTCCCACCATGCCCGGAGCATCCTCGGTGGCGACTGGTTGGGGGACTACGACCAGCTCACGCTCATCAAGGGGCCCGGCTACCCGCTGTTCATCGCCGCGGCGTACGAGGCCCACATGCCCGTCAAGCTGGCCGAGCACCTGGTCCACCTGGTGGCCGCGGCGGTGATCTCCGTCGCGGTGGGGCGCCTGACCCGGTCGCGGCTGGTCGGCGCGGTCACGTTCTCGGTCGTCGCTCTCGACCCCGTCTACCTGGGGGCCCAGGGCTCGAAGCTGACGCGGGACGCGCTGTACGGCGCTCTGTCCCTCCTGCTGGTCGGGGGCGTGCTGCTCGCTCTCGACCTGCTCCCGGGCGTGGTCCGACGGTCCGGGCGGCGGGCGTGGCTGGGTGTCGTGTTCGGCCTGGCGGCCGGTGTCGCGCTCGGCGGCACCGCCGCCGCCTACTACCTGACCCGTGACGAGTGGATCTGGCTCGCGCCGGCCGTGGCGGTCGCCGTGGCCGCCGGCGTCCTGACCTGCCGGGGCCGCGGCGCGCCCCGCGGGCCGCTGCTGGCCGCAGCCGGCGTGCTGTGCCTGGCCGGCGTGGGCACGGGGTGGCTGGCCGTCGACGCCGTCCGGGGGCGGAACGACGCCCACTACGGCACCACGGTCGTCAGCGACCTGACCGAGGGCGAGATCGCCCGCGCCTACGCCGAGTGGCAGCGGGTGGAGGCAGGCGAGGAGGTCCGGCACGTCCCGGTCAACCGGGCGCAGCGGGAGGCCGTCTACGAGGTCAGCCCGGCGGCGGCGGAGATTGCCCCCTTCCTCGACGGGCCCCGTTCCACCGACTGGCGGCCGGGCGGGTGCGACCCGCCGACGCCCGCCCGCTGTGACTACGACGGCGCGTTCTTCGTGTGGGCGCTGCGCAACGCCGCCGACGGCGCCGGCCGGTACGACTCGGGCGCCGAGACCCAGCGCTACTTCGGGTCGGTGGCCGACGACATCGCCGCCGCCTGCGGCGACGGGCGGCTGCGGTGCCGTGCGCCCGGGACGGCCGGGCTCCCGCCCCGCGACCGCATCGACCCCGGTGAGGTCGCCGGCTCGAGCTGGCAGGCGGTTCAGACGCTGCTGGCGGTGGCCGCGGGCGAGCCGGAGCGGACGCTCCGCCAGGACGGCAACGCCCCCGCGTTCGACGACTTCGCCGCACCGCTGCGGGTGGTCGACGGCCCCGAGGCCGAGTGGTTCCGGCGCGAGGATGACGCGATGCGCCGCCAGTGGCCGGTGGCGTTCCTCACCGACCTCTACCGGTGGGGGGTGCGGCTGGGCGCGCCGGTGGCGCTGGCCGGGCTCGTCGCCGGTGCCGCCACGGGGGCGGGCCTGCGCCACCCGGCGGTCCTCGTGGCCTGCGCCGCCATGCTGGTCGCCGCGCTGTCGCGGGTCGGGTTCATGGCCCTCATCGACGCCACCACCTACGACGCCGCACGGGACGCCCGCTACGTCATGCCCGCGGTCGACTTCCTTCTCGTGTTCGTGGTGACCGGTCTGTGGTGCCTGGCGACGGTGGGCGTGCGGCTGCGGCGCCCGGCCCGATCGGGCGCTGACGCCGGGCCGGCGACCGACGAGGAGGCCACCGCCGAGCCAGTGCCCCTCCCCGTGACCACGCCGTGAAGGGCAACGATGGCTCCCAAGCCAACGCCAGAGGGGCTGTTCTCGAGTCGATAGGGGTCGTTCCCCTGTTCCCGAGGCGATAGCTGTCGGCCCCCGACCACTATTGCCTCGAGAACCAGAGGACACGGCGCCCGCACGGTGCTGCGGCGCACCGCCGCCCGGCTGAATGGCCCGGGTGAGACGTCCGCTCTTACCCTGGATCCGTGGCGAACGCCCGTTTCCTGCTGCGGCCCCGGTGGCTGGTGTCGCACGTGCTGGTGGCCCTGCTCGTCGTGGTCATGGTGAACCTCGGGTTCTGGCA
>JBKPHT010000350.1:0-25979 GCA_046730015.1 Actinomycetota bacterium | reverse complement strand
TGGCGCCGACCGACTGCATGCGGAACCCGACCGTCGACCGCTCCAGCAGCCACCACACCGCGACGGCGGCGACCACGGCCAGGATCAGCCCGGCGTGCACGGTCACCTCGCCCACGGTGATCTCCGGCAGGCGGGCGCTCTGGGCCACGGCCTTGGAGATGAGGTCGTCGCGCCCCTCGGGCTGGAACGCGTCGGAACGGAGCGCGTAGTTGAGCAGCCCGTAGGAGATGTAGTTGAGCATGATCGTGGTGATCACCTCGTGCGCCCCGGTCCGGGCCTTGAGGACGCCGGCGATGCCGCCCCAGGCGGCGCCGCCCGCGAACCCGGCGACGACCGCCAGCGGCAGGTGGATCGGCTTCGGCAGGTCCCAGGTGAACCCGACCCAGCCGGCGCAGGTGGCGCCGATGACCAGCTGACCGGCCGCGCCGATGTTGAACAGGCCGGCCCGGAAGGCGAGCGCCACCGAGAGCCCGCCCAGCGCGAGCGGGGTCGCCTCCACCAGCGTCCGGCTGAGGGCCTGCGGCGTGCCGACGGAGCTGTCCCACAGCGCCCGGTACGACTCGTAGACGAGGTCCCAGCTCGCCCGCAGGGCGCCGCCCGGGTCGGAGAAGAACGACCCCCACTCCTCAAGCACGTCGGGGGTGGTGAAGACGATGACCAGGCCGCCGACCGCCAGCGCGGTGACCAGCGCCAGCACGGGGATCACCAGGCTGTTGGCCAGCGAGGCCAGCCAACCGAGCACGGCGGCGCCGGTCCCGGCGCCGCCCGCGCCGTGGCGGTCGTCGCCGTCGCTGCCGGCCGGCGGCTCGCCCGGCGGCGGCCCGGGGGGAGCGTCGGTGGCGGTCGTCATGTCACCGTGACCTCTTCCTCCTCGCCGCCGACCGGCTCGACCGCTGCCGCCTCGTCGACCGCGCCGGCCATCAGGAGGCCGATCAGCTCGCGGTTGGCGTCGGCCCGGTCGACGACTCCGACGATGCGGCCCCGGTAGATCACGGCGATGCGGTCGGCGAGCGCCAGCACCTCGTCGAGCTCCGACGAGTTGAGCAGGACCGCCGCCCCCTCGTCCCGCTTGGCCACGACCTGGCGGTGGATGTACTGGATCGACCCGACGTCCAGCCCCCGGGTCGGCTGGCTCAGCACCAGCAGCCGGTCGGCGTGGAAGAACTCGCGGGCGATGATGACCTTCTGCTGGTTGCCGCCCGACAGCGTCGACGCGGCGGCGTCGATCGACGGCGTGCGGACGTCGAACTCGTCGACCAGATCGGCCGCGTGGCGCCGGACCGCCCGGCGGTCGATCCGCCCCCGCCGGGAGAACCGGCGGTCCCGGATCTGGTTGAGGACCAGGTTCGAGGCCACCGGGAAGGAGCCGACCAGGCCGTCCCGCTGGCGGTCCTCGGGCACGTGGGCGAGCCCCGCCCGGAACAGGTGGTCGGGGCCCTCGGCGGTGACGTCGGCGCCGTCGAGGCGGATGGTGCCGACGTCGGGCGCCCGGAGGCCGCAGATGGCCTCGATCAGCTCGGTCTGGCCGTTGCCCTGGACGCCCGCCACGGCGAGGATCTCGCCGGCGCGGGCCATGAGCGACACGCCGTCGACCACGCGATGACCGCGGTCGTCGCTCACGGCGACGTCGTCGACCTCCAGCACCGGCGGGCCCGGCTCGGCCGGGTCCTTGTCGACCACGAGCTGGACGTCGCGGCCGACCATCATCGACGCCAGGGCCTGCTCGTCGGCCTCGGCCGGGGTGGTGCGGCCGACGATGCGGCCGTCGCGCAGCACCGAGATCCGGTCGGCGACGGTCAGCACCTCCCGCAGCTTGTGACTGATGAAGATCACGGCCCGCCCGCCGCCCGCGAGCTGGCGGATGATCGACATCAGCTCATCGATCTCCGTCGGCGTCAGCACCGCGGTGGGTTCGTCGAGGATGAGGCAGCGGGCGTCGCGGTAGAGCGCCTTCAGGATCTCGACCCGCTGCTGGACGCCGACCGGCAGGTCCTCGACCGTGGCGTCGGGGTCGACCGCCAGCCCGTAGCGGTCGGAGAGCTCCGCCACCCGGCGCCGGGCCTCGGCCCGGTCGAGCCGCCCGAGCGGGCCGGTGGGCTCGACGCCGAGCATGACGTTCTCGGCCACCGTGAACACCGGGACGAGCATGAAGTGCTGGTGGACCATCCCGATCCCGGCCGCGATGGCGTCGGCCGGGGAGCGGGCCACGAGGGGCTCGCCGTCGAGCAGGATCTCGCCCTGGTCGGGCCGGTAGAGCCCGTAGAGGATGTTCATGAGCGTGGACTTGCCTGCGCCGTTCTCGCCGAGCAGGGCGTGGACCTCTCCGCTCGCCACGGAGAGGTCCACGCCGTCGCAGGCCACGACGCCGGGGAACCGCTTGGTGATGTCCCGGAGCTCGACCTTCATCAGGGCGTGGAGGTCAAGAGGGCGGCGATGTCTCGATCTCGCCGTCGATGATCTGCTGGCGCAGCTCCTCGACCTTGTCCTTCAGCTCCTGGGGCACCTGGCTGTCGAACTCGTGGAACGGCGCGATGCCCACGCCGTCGTTCTCGAGCGTGCCCTCCCGGGTGCCGCCCTCGAACTCGTCGTTGGCGGCGTCCACGGTCACGTCCTTCACGGCGACGTCCATGTTCTTCAGCACCGACGTGAGGAACATGTCGCAGCTCTCCTCGACCGACACGCAGCCGTCGACGTCGACCCAGATGAGCTTGGCGTCGCTGCCGGCGGCCTCGATGGCCTCGATCGAGCCGAGGCCGACCGGGCCGGCCACCGGCATGATGATGTCGGCGCCCTGGTCGAGCAGGGTCTGGGTGGTGGCCCGGCCCTTGGCCTCGTCCTCGAAGTCGCCGGTGAACAGGCCGTCGTCGGCGGCGTTGTCCCACCCGACGAGCTTCACCTGGGTGCCGTTGTCCTCGTTGTACTTCTCGATGCCGAGCTGGAAGCCCTTCATGAAGATGTTCACCGTCGGCAGGTTGATGCCGCCGTAGGTGCCGACCGTGCCGGTCTGCGACATGCCGGCGGCCACGTAGCCGGCCAGGAACGCGGCCTGGTCGGTGGAGAACACCAGCTCGGCCACGTTGTCGTAGTTCCGGTCCTCTTCGGTCTCGGTGTCGAACAGGTCGTTGTCGACGATGGCGAGGAGCTGGTCGGGGTTGGCCTCGGCCGCCTCGGCCGTGGCGTCGCCGAGCAGGAAGCCCACCGTCACGATCAGCGTGCAGCCCTCGGCCATCAGCGCGTCGATGTTCGGGGCGAAGTCGGCCTCGCTCTGGGACTCCAGGTAGGAGGGCTCGAAGTCGAGCTCCTCCCCGGCCTCGACCAGGCCCTGGTACGCCGTCTGGTTGAACGACTTGTCGTCCACGCCGCCGGTGTCGGTCACCTGGCAGGCCGTGAAGTCGCTCGCGGCCGAGTCGCCACCACCGTCGCCGCCGGATGTGGTGTCGTCGTCGTCATCGCCACACGCGGCGGCGACGAGCGCCAAGCCGAGCATGACGGCGAGGGCCTTGGCCCATCGTCGTTGCTTCATCCGTCCGTATCTCCCTGTCGAGGAACGTATGACCCCGGCGGGTCACGCCCGGCACAGTAGTCACAAATCCCACCGGGGACGGGCGATGACGGGCGGACTGTCATGCCCGTCATCGGCGGGGTGTCGATCTGTCCACGTCCTGTCACGGCCTGTCCACGTCCTGTCACGGCGCCGGCCGGCGCTACGGTCGCTCGGCGTGAGCGAGCCAAGCGAGTCGCCAACCGACCCGTTTGCCCGCGCCGCCGACGCGGCCCGGGCGCTGTCCGCCGCCACCGGGGTGGAGGGCCACGACGTCGCGGTCGTGCTCGGCTCGGGCTGGCGGCCGGCGGCCGAGCGGATGGGCGAGGTGGTCGCCGAGGTGGCGACCGCCGACCTGCCCGGGTTCGCGGCCTCGACCGTGGTCGGCCACCAGGGCAGCGTCCGGTCGATCCGGGCGGCCGGCGGCCGGCGGGTGCTGGCGTTCCTCGGCCGGGTCCACGGCTACGAGGGCAACGCGCCGGCCGCGGTCGTCCACGCCGTCCGGACCGCGCAGGCCGCCGGGGCCGGCGTTATCGTGCTGACCAACGCGGCGGGCGGCATCCGCGAGGGCTTGGCGGTGGGGCAGCCGGTGCTGGTCGCCGACCACATCAACCTCACCGGCGCGTCGCCCCTGTCGGGCCCGCTGCCGCCGGAGGGACTGCCCGCCCGGTTCGTCGACCTGACCGAGGCGTACTCGCCCCGGCTGCGGGCCCTGGCCCGGGAGGTCGACCCGTCGCTGGCCGAGGGCGTGTACGCCGGGCTGCCGGGGCCCCACTACGAGACGCCGGCCGAAATCAGGATGCTGCGGGCGCTGGGCGCCGACCTGGTCGGCATGTCGACGGTGTGGGAGACGATCGCCGCCCGCCACCTGGGCGTCGAGGTCCTGGCGCTGTCGCTGGTCACCAACCTCGCCGCCGGCCTGACTGGGGCAGTGCTCGACCACGAGGTGGTGCTGGAGGCCGGCCGAGCGTCGGCCGAGGCGATGGGAGGCCTCCTGGCCGAGGTGGTCGACCGGCTGTGACGGCTGATCTGGCCGATCCGGCCGACCTGGTCGAGGTCGCCCGCCGCTGGCGGGACGACGACCCCGACCCGGCGACCCGCGCGGAGGTCGACGGCCTGCTGGCCGCCGGGCCCGGCGGCGGCCCCGACCTCGACGCGCTGCGGGACCGGTTCGGCACCCGGCTGCAGTTCGGGACGGCCGGCCTCCGGGGCGAGATGGGCGCCGGACCGAACCGGATGAACCGGGCCGTCGTCCTCCGGACCACCGCCGGCCTGGCGGCCTACCTCGCCGACACCGGGCACCCCGGCGAGCCGGTACTGGTGGGGTACGACGCCCGCCACCGGTCCCGCCGCTTCGCCACCGACGCGGCCGCCGTGCTGGTCGCCGCCGGCTTCGCCGTCCACCTGGCCGACCGTCCGCTGCCGACCCCGGTGGTGGCGTTCGGGGTCGGGTACTACGGGGCCTGCGCCGCCGTGCAGGTGACCGCCAGCCACAACCCGCCCCGCGACAACGGCTACAAGGTCTACCTGGACGACGGCGCCCAGATCGTGCCTCCGGCCGACGCGGAGATCTCGGCCCGCATCGACGCGGCGCCCGCCGCCGGCGCCGTGCCCCGGGGGGCCGACGGCGACGGCGTGCTGCCCGCGGGCGGCGACCTGGTGGACGCCTACGTCGCCGGGGCGGTGGCCCAGTCCACTGGTGGTCCCCGCGACCTGCGGGTGGTCTACACCCCGCTGCACGGCGTCGGCCGGGACGTCCTGGGCGCGGTGGTGGCCGCGGCCGGCTTCGATCCGCCGGTCGTCGTCGCCGAGCAGGCGGCGCCCGACCCCGACTTCCCGACCGTCGCGTTCCCCAACCCCGAGGAGCCCGGCGCCCTCGACCTCGCCCTGGCGCTGGCCGCGGCCGAGGAGGCCGACCTGGTCGTGGCGCACGATCCCGACGCCGACCGCCTGGCCGTCGCCCTGCCCGAGCCGGCCGCGCCCGGCGGCTGGCGGGCGCTGTCCGGCGACGAGATCGGGGTGGTGCTGGCCGATTGGCTGCTGGCCGCCGGGTCGGGGCCCGACCGGCTGGTGGCGACGAGCATCGTGTCGTCGTCGATGCTGGCGCGCCTCGCCGAGGCCCGCGGCGTGGCCCACGCGGAGACGCTGACGGGGTTCAAGTGGATCGCCCGGGCCGCCCTCGACCGGCCGGACCTCCGGTTCGTGTACGGCTACGAGGAGGCGCTGGGGTCGTGCGTCGGCACGCTCGTGCGCGACAAGGACGGCATCACCGCCGCCCTGGCCTTCGCCGAGCTGGCCGCCACCGAGAAGGCTGCGGGCCGGACCGTGCAGGACCGCCTCGACGACCTCGCCCGCGAGCTGGGCGTCCACGCCACCGGCCAGCGCTCGCTGCGGGTCGAGGGCCACGACGGCCTGTCCCGGATGCAGGCCGCGGTCGACCGCCTGGCCGCCGTCCCCCCGGCCACGCTGGCCGGCATCCCGCTGGCGGGCGTCGAGGACCTCCGCCTCGGCGGCCGCCTGCCGCCCACCGACGGGGTGGTCCTGTGGGGCGACGGCGTCCGGCTGATCGTCCGCCCGTCGGGCACCGAGCCGAAGCTCAAGTGCTACGCCCAGGCCGTCGTCCCGGTCGTCGGCGCCGACCTCCCGGCCGCCCGCGCCGACGGCGCCGCCCGGGTCACCGCTCTGCTCGACGAGGCGGTGGCGCTGGTCGGGTGAGGCGATAGGGGTCGCCGGTTCTGGAGTCGCCCGTCCTTCGGCAGCACCCGCGCCGGGCTGCGGGAGGCAAAACGATGGCTCCCAAGCCAGCCCCGGAGGGGCTGGCTATGCCCCATGGTGCTGGCGGTCCCTCACACTCGGGCCGTCAAGGGTCGGCGACAAATGCTCCGCATTTGTCGCCTCGGCCTGCGGCCGCCCCTTGACTGCCCTCGCGCGGGGTGTGGGCCGCGCCGATCTGGTGTTCTCCAGGCGATAGGGGTCGTTCTTCCGTTCCCGAGGCGATACGGGTCGGCCCCCGACCACTATTGCCTCGAGAACCAGCGACCGACCGCTATCGCCTCATGCAACCCGGTTGCGCGAGGCGATCGGGGTCGATCCGGGGGGGCGCAACGACCGGCGGGAGGGCGGTCAAGGGGCGGCCGTAGGCCGAGCGAGGACACGGAGCGCAGCGGAGTCCCGCCGCGACCCTTGACGGCCCGAGGCCAGACCCGTCGCCGCACCCACACTGGACCAGGCCAGCCCCCCGGGCTG
This sequence comes from Actinomycetota bacterium, assembly GCA_046730015.1. Lineage (GTDB taxonomy): Bacteria > Actinomycetota > Acidimicrobiia > Acidimicrobiales > VFJN01 > ZC4RG19. The sequence goes on along the minus strand of JBKPHT010000350.1, from coordinate 19,192 downwards.
GCCTGCGCGCCCCTGGGGTGACCATCGCGCCGTGTCGGGGCCGCCAAGGTCTGGCGTCGATCCCGGAAGCCAAGAGCGCGGTGCGCGCCAGTTCGGCGAGCGGCACGGCGAGCGGCACGGCGAGGGGCCGCCCGGTTCAGGCCGTGCCGAACAGGCGGTCGCCGGCGTCGCCGAGGCCGGGGACGATGAACGCCCGCTCGTCGAGGTGGGCGTCGACCGCGGCGGTGACCACCCGGGCAACCAGGCCCGACTGCTCGATGTGGGCCAGGCCCTCGGGCGCGGCCAGGACGCACACGCCGGTCATGTCGCCGGCGCCCCGGTCCCGCAGCAGCTGGCAGGCGTGGGCCAGCGACCCGCCGGTCGCCAGCATCGGGTCGAGGACGAGCACCGGGCGGCGGGCGAGGTCGGGCGGCACGGAGTTCATGTACGGCTCCGGCTGCAGCGTCTCCTCGTTGCGGGACACCCCCACGAAGGCGGTGTCGGTCTCCGGCAGCAGCCGGATCACCGCCCCGTGCAGGCCGAGCCCGGCCCGCAGCACCGGCACCACCAGCGGCGGCCGGGAGATGCGGATGCCGGTCGCCGGCCCCATCGGCGTGACCACGTCGACCTGCTCCGTGGCGAGGGTCCGGCAGGCCTCGTAGACGAGCATGCCGGCCAGCTCGTCCATGGTCTGCCGGAACGTGGCCCGGTCGGTGGCCTCGTCCCGCAGGCGGGTGAGCAGCCGGGCCGCGAGCGGGTGGTCGACGACGGTGAGGTCCATGGGGCCGCAGTCTCGCGGACGCGCCGGCTCGGCGGGCGCTAGGTCTTCCGCACCGCGGCGGCGAACGCCTCCAGCTCCCGGGGCACGTCGTCGCCGCCGGGCTGGAACGCCAACTCTGTCACCCCCGCGGCGGCCATCGCCTCGACCCGGGCCCTGATCTCGCCGGCCTCGCCCGTGAGCGTGAACCCGGGGATGAGGTCGGCAGTGCCGGCGGCCAGCGCGACCCGGTCGCGGTCGGACAGGGCCACCAGGTGGCCCTCGTGGGTCGCCAGGTGGCGCCGCGAGGCGGGCAGCGCCTCGAGCGCCTCCCGCCACTGCAGCCCTCCGGGCAGGCCGTCGACGGCCGCGGCGCCGCCCCGCTCGTACAGCGCGTGGAGCACGACCGCGACCGCCGGCCCCGCGGCCGCCTGGACCCGGTCGGAGGCCGGCGGCTCGCCGGGATCGAGCACGGTCCCGAACTGGAGCAGCGCGTGCCACCGCCCGTCCGCCGCGGCGTTGGGCAGCGCGGCGGAGAAGAAGCCGTCGCCCAGCTCGGCCGCCACCGCGGTGCCGCGGGGCCCGTCGGCGCCCACGAGGATCGGGACGTCGAGCGGCCGGGCGGCGCCGTAGCCGGGCCCGTGGACCATGGCGATCGGCCGGCCCTCCCACTCGGCGTCTTCACCCCGGAGCAGGGCCCGCAGCACCTCGACGTAGCGGCGCACGTCCGCCCACCGCATCGCCCGCTGGCCGAGGACGTGCCGCCCGGTGAACCCGGCCCCGATGGCCACGGCCACCCGCCCCGGGGCGAGCTCGGCCAGGGTGGCGATGGCCGCGGCGTTGACCATCGGGTGCCGCAGGCTGGGAACCAGCACGGCGGGCCCGAGGCCGATCGTGGTCGTCGCATCGGCGGCCCGGGCCAGGGTCATCCACACGTCGTGGTAGAGCGCGGGCGAGTCGTAGAGCCAGGCCCGGTCGTAGCCGAGGGCCTCGGCGCGGGCCACGTGGGCGGGCGTGTCGCGCCCGGGCGGGAACGCGGCGGACAGGGTGAGCGGCATCGCCGCGGAAGTTAGCCCGGCGGGGGAGGCGCCCGTCCGGTCCGCCGGTACGGTGCCCGCGCAGCCGACCCCGAGGAGCGCCCGATGGCCCCAGCAGGATCCCCGCCCACCCCCGGACCGGCCGGCGCCGCCGGCACCGTCGCGATCGGCAAGGACTTCGAGGTGAACCGCCTCGGCTTTGGCGCCATGCGGATCACCGGCCCCGGCATCTGGGGCCCGCCCGCCGACCACGACGAGGCGATCCGGGTGCTGCGCCGGGCCGTCGAGCTGGGGGTCGACTTCATTGACACGGCCGACAGCTACGGGCCCGAGGTCAGCGAGGAGCTCATCGCCGAGGCCCTGGCGCCCTACCCCGACGGCCTCGTGATCGCCACCAAGGGCGGCCTGCTCCGCGACGGCCCGGGCCGGTGGCGCCCCGACGGCCGGCCCGAGCACCTCCGCGCCGCGTTGGAGGGCAGCCTGGCCCGGCTCGGCGTCGAGCAGGTCACGCTGTACCAGTTCCACCGCCCCGACCGGAAGGTGCCGTTCGAGGAGTCGGTCGGCGAGCTCGTGTCCCTGCGGGACGAGGGCAAGATCGCCCACATCGGCCTGTCCAACGTGACCGTGGCCGAGATCCGGCGGGCGCTGGAGCTGACGCCGATCGCGTCGGTGCAGAACCGGTTCAACCCGACCGACCGCAGCTCCGACGCCGTGGTGGAGGCGGCGGAGCGGCACGGCTTCGCGTTTATCCCCTGGGCGCCGGTCGGCGGCCACCAGCCGGGCCAGGGCGACGCGCTCGCCGCGGTGGCCGCCCGCCACGGCGTGTCGCCGGTGCAGGTGGCGCTTGCGTGGCAGCTCGCCCGGTCGCCGCAGACGCTGCCGATCCCCGGCACGTCGTCGGTGGCCCACCTGGAGGAGAACGTGGCCGCCGCCGCGCTCGCCCTCGACGACGACGACCTCGACCGGCTGGGCCGCTGAGCGCCGCACCCGTGGCGGTCGTCACCCCCCGAGGGTGACGACGGTCCGCCGGGCGCGGCGCACGATGCCGACGGTCCACCGAGACGCCGAGGCAGCGGTCGATGAGCTTCCTGTACGAAGTGAGGGTCCGGGGTCGCCTGAGCCGGACGCTGGCGAGCGAGTTCGAGCAGCTGGCGCTGGCGGCCAACGTCGAGCCCGTCGAGACCGTGCTGAGCGGCCCGGTGGAGGACCAGGCGGCGTTGCACGGCCTGCTGCGCCGCATCGAGTCGCTCGGTCTCGAACTGCTGGAGGTGCGCCGGTTCCCGCGGGTGCCCGGCCTGCCGGAGAACCCCCCGGGCGGGGAGGAGCCCGAGGACTGAGCGGCCGCCGCGGTCAGTCGGCGCCGCCGCGGTCGGCGCCGCCGCCGTCGGCCCCGGGGTCGACCGGCATGTCGCCCTCGGGGATGGCGGCCACCGCGGCCGGGTTCACGTGGTCGCGCACCTTGCGGAGGAGGTCGGTGAGCTGCCGCTGCTCGTCGTCGGTCAGCGTGCCGGTCAGGTGCTCCTCGACGTGGCCGAGGTGGGGGCCGACCGCGGCGCGGATCCGGGCCAGCCCGTCGGGCGTGAGGACCGCGAACGAGCCCCGCCGGTCGGACGGGCACGGCACCCGCTCGACCAGCCCGGTCCGCTCCAGCCGGTCGACGGCCCGGGTGAGTCCGCTGGGCGTGAGGCTGGCCTGGATCGCCAGGTCGCTCATGCGGAGGCGGCGGCCCGGCGACCGGGCCAGCCGCAGCAGCAGCTCGAACCACTGCAGCGGCATGTCGACGTCCTGCTCGAGCCGGCGGCCGAGCACGGACCGGAGGGCGGTCGTGCTCTCGATGAACAGGCCCACGAGGGTGAGTCGGTCGTCGGTCAGCGGGTCCATCGGGTGGGCATCCTACGATTCGTGGTGGCGCGACAGCGCAGGAGGTCGAGGGGTGGGCGGGCCGGGCAGGAAAGAGGCCTGCACGGGCGGTGCAAGTTACCGGCGGTAGCGCGATGATGGCGACTGACGCCGTCCGGCCGACGCCCGGCTGTGCCGGGGAGGGGAGACCGATGTCCGACACCACGCCGATCGCCGGGTCGCCGCCGCCGGAGCCCGCGCCCGCCGCCGAGCCGGGCGCGCCGTCGCCCGCCGGGGCCCGGACCGTCGTCGACACGCTGCGGACGCTCGTGGTCGCCGCCTGCATCGGCGGCGCCGTCATCCACTTCTCGTACGCGCCCGTCCACCTCCGCGAGGACGCGCTCCACGGCGTCGTGTTCCTGGGCATGGCCTGGGCGCAGCTCGGCCTGGCGTTCGCGCTGGCCCGCTGGCGGGCCGCCCGCTGGCCCTGGCAGGCCGCCGCCGGCGTCAACGCCGCGATCATCGCCCTGTGGGTGGTGTCGAGGACCCTCGGGGTGCCGGGCGACGAACCCGAGCCAGTCGGCTTCCCCGACGCGCTGGCCACGGGCCTCGAGGCCGTGGCGGTCGCCGGGTCGCTGGTGGCGCTACGGCCGTCCGTGGCCCGCCGGCCCGCCGCCCAGCTCGCCAGCCCGCTGCTCGGTGGGGCCGTCGCGCTGGCCATGATCGGCGCCGTGTCGGCCTCGGTCACGCCCCAGATCGCGGGCGACCACGACCACACCGACGGCGGGCAGGGCGCCCACGACATGGCGGACATGGCCGGCATGGACCACGGCCACGGCGTGGCCACGGCCGCCGCGGCCGACGACGCGGACCGCTGCGACCTGGGCTTCAACACCGAGGCGTTCAACGAGGCCGCCGTCCCCGGTGTTCCCCACGCCCACACCGACACGGGCGGGGTCGACTTCACGATCGCCGAGTGGGCCGAGGTCTTCGTCGACCCCGCCTCGGGCCTGACGCCGGAGGTCGTGACCAGCTTCATCGAGAGCCGGCCCCCGCTGCGGGACGGCATCCTCTCCGGCGGGCTGACCCACACCCTCGCGCCCGATCCGTGGAACCCCATGACCGACCCCGAGGAGTGCGAGAAGCTGGGGGCCGAGCTGGAGGAGGCCCGGGCGATCGCGGCCCGGTACCCGACCATCGCCGACGCCGAGGCCGCCGGGTACCGCAAGGTCACCACCTACTACCCCGGCATCGCGGCCCACTACATGAACTTCGAGTACCTGCAGGACGGTTTCGTCCTGGAGAAGCCCGAGATGCTGCTCTACGACGGCGACGGCCCGACGGCCAGCATGGTCGGCCTGAGCTACTACATCATCAAGGAGGGCGACGAGGAGCCGACCGAGGGCTTCACCGGGAACAACGACCACTACCACAAGCACGTCGGGCTGTGCATCCGGGACGGCGTGGTGGCCGGCGGCTCCAACACCAGCGAGGAGGAGTGCAGCGCCGCCGGTGGGCGCAAGGCCGATGGCAGTGCCGGCTGGATGAGCCACGTCTGGATCGTCCCCGGCTGCGAGAGTGACTGGGGCGTGTTCTCGGGCGCCAACCCGAGCCTTCCGGTGCGGGGCCTCGACACGACCGGCCAGCAGCCCACCGGCTGCGGATCGGGCAAGACGCTGGCCGACGACCTCGACTTCGAGGACGCCGGGCGCGGCCCGACGGTGGAGGCGCCGGCCCTTCAGTAGTGCCAGGGGTAGGCCGACCAGTCGGGGTCGCGGCGCTCGAGGAAGGCGTCGCGGCCCTCGGCCGCCTCGTCGGTGCCGTAGGCCAGCCGGGTCGCCTCGCCCGCGAACACCTGCTGGCCGACCAGCCCGTCGTCGATCAGGTTGAACGCGAACTTGAGCATCCGCTGGGCGGTGGGGCTCTTGCCCACCACCCGGCGGGCCCAGTCGAGCCCGACCCGCTCGAGATCGTCGTGGTCGACCACCGCGTTGACCATCCCCATCCGACGGGCGTCCTCCGCGGTGTAGGTGTCGCCGAGGAAGAAGATCTCCCGGGCGAACTTCTGCCCCACCTGGCGGGCCAGGTAGGCAGAGCCGAAGCCGCCGTCGAAGCTGGCCACGTCGGCGTCGGTCTGGCGGAACCGGGCGTGCTCCCGGCTGGCCAGGGTGAGGTCCGAGACCACGTGGAGGCTGTGCCCGCCACCCGCCGCCCACCCGGGCACCAGGCAGATCACCACCTTGGGCATGAACCGGATGAGCCGCTGCACCTCCAGGATGTGGAGCCGGCCGGTGCGGGCCGGGTCGACGCTGTCGGCCGTGTCGCCCTCGGCGTAGCGGTAGCCGTCCCGCCCCCGGATCCGCTGGTCGCCGCCGGAGCAGAACGCCCAGACGCCGTCCTTTGGCGACGGGCCGTTGCCGGTGAGCAGGACGCAGCCGACGTCGGGGGTCTGCCGGGCGTGGTCGAGCGCCCGGTACAGCTCGTCGACCGTGTGGGGGCGGAACGCGTTGCGGACCTCGGGCCGGTCGAACGCCACCCGCACCACCCCCGTGTCGACGGCGCGGTGGTAGGTGATGTCGGTCAGGTCGAAGCCCGCCACGGGACGCCAGGCGTCGGGGTCGAACAGGGCTGAGACCATCGGGGGCACCTCCGGGAGCGGACCGGGTGCCGTTCTACTCGCCGCCCCCGTCCCGCCGGTAACGCTCGTGGTGGGTCACCTCGTCGACCGGCCGCCGGGCCTTCGGCCCGTAGCGCCCGATCGGCCAGCCGAGCGGCACCATGCAACACGGTTCGACCGACAGGGGCAGGCCGAGGATGCGGCGGGCCACGGTGGTCGACCACAGCGGCAGGGTGACGAGCGACGCGCCGAGCCCGACCGCCCGGGCCGCGAGCAGCAGGTTCTGCACGCTCGGGTAGATCGAGCCGTAGTGGGAGCTGTCGGCGAACGCGGGCATGGGCACGAATGGGACCTTGCCGCCGCCCCGCAGGCAGGCGACGACCAGCACGGGAATCTCGGTGAAGTGGTCGATCTGCCAGCGGACCGACTTGATGATCCGGGCGGTCTGGGGGTCGTCACCCCGGGCCCGCTCGCCCGCCGCGAGGTAGAGCGACGCGGACCGCCGGTACTGGGTCCGGAAGCGCTCCTTGGCCGCCGGGTCGGTCACGACGACGAACTCCCAGTTCTGGCCGTTGGAGCCGGTCGGCGCCTCCAGCGCCAGCTCGATCAACCGCCGGATGATCTTGGGGTCGACCGGATCGGGCCGCACCCGCCGGACGGCCCGCTGGGTGGTCATCGTCTCGGCCAGCGGGGCCCGGAGGCGGCGCTCGACCTCGTCCATGTCGTCGGTCGGGGGAAGGTCGTCAGTGTCCATCCCCAGAGCCTCGCGGACGGGAGGTCAGCGCGTGATGCCGGCCCGGGCCCGGATCAGGTCGAGCACGTGGGCGGCCAGGCGGTCGCCGCCCGCGGCGCTGAGGTGGATGCCGTCGCTGAGCCGGACGTCGACGGGGGCGCCGGCGGCGTCGGGGAGCTCGTCGGCGTAGGCGCCGCCGGCGTCGCCGACGAGGGTGGCCGGATCGACGAACGTGATCCACGGCCGGGAGGCGGCCTCGGCCGCGTAGGCCTGGTTGAGCACGGCCATGCGGGCACCGAAGTCGGGGTCGCGCATAGGCGGCAGCCCGATCCACAGCAGGATGCGGCCGTCGGCTCGGATCGCGTCCATCACCGCGCCGACCCGGCGCCGGTACTCCGGCACCCAGCGCGGGTCGTCGAGGTCGGGGACAGGCGTGCCGTCGGGCAGGACGATGCCCTGGGCGTCGTTGGTGCCGACGACGAACACGACGACCTCGGGGTCGCCGGCGGCCAGGTCGACGGCGAGGGCGCCGGGCCAGTTGAAGTAGTCGGGCCGGGTGAGCCCGGAGGCCATCTCGTAGTGGACGGTCGGGTCGACGACCCCGGTCGCCCCGGCCCCCTCGGCGAGCGCGGGGCCGAAGACCTGGGCCATCGAGTCGCCGCCGACCCACAGTCGCAGCGGATCGTCCGCGGTCGGGGTCCGCAGCGCGGCGGGGGCCGGGTCGCCGGCGGCGTCTGCCGCCGCGATGGTCGTCGTCGCCCCGCCGCCGGCGGCGGTGGTGGTGCGGCGGTCCTGCGGCGAGGCGGGATCGTCGTCGCCGTCGTCGCCGACGAGCCGGTCGCCCAGCTGGCGGACGCGGTGGAGCTGGAGCACGTGGCTGACGTCCTGGACCGGGTGCCACAGCGCGAGGGCCCGGTCGCGCCCCGGCCCCGGCGCCCGGCTCTCGGCTCGGGCCACCAGGGCGTCGGCGTTGACCAGCATCGCCAGCACCAGCGCCGCCACCATGACGACGAGCACCCGGCCGGCCGGCTGGGTGCCGTCCGTGTCCCTCCCCGGCGCGGCGGCCGGGCGGGGCGCGTGCCGGTCGGCCCGCCGGGGGAGGAGCCGGAGCGGGGCGACCCGGCCGCGGTCGTCGTCGCCGAGGCCGTCGACCGGGTCGACGGCGGGCTCGACCTCGACCGGGGGCGCGACCGGTCGGCGGCGTGGCGGGCGGACCCGGCCCCCGAGCCGGCCAAGGTCGTCGGGCACGGTCGGGTCGTCGCTCGGCCAGCCGGGCGGCACGCCGGTCGGGCGGGGGCTGCCGGGCGACGCCATCAGAGCCGGTAGTGGAGGAACGAGGCCGCGCCGTCGGGGCCGAGCACCCCCACGACGGTGAGGACGGCGGCCAGGACGGCGGCCTGGGCGAGCGGGCGGCGGGCGGAGAACCAGGCGCGCAGCGCCCCGGTCCGCCGGGCGGGCACGACCTGGAGGGCCAGCGAGCCGGCCACGACCGCGAGCACCAGCGCGGTCACCAGGCCCGTCGACCCCGCCGCCGCGGTAGCGATGCGGCCGACGACCTCGAGGCCCGTGCCGACCGAGTCGGCCCGGAAGAACACCCAGGCCAGGGTCACCAGGTTGAAGGTCAGCAGCCACCGCACGACCACGGTCACCGCCGGGGGCGGTGCCGGGAGGCCGGGCCGCCGCGTGTACCAGGCCGACGCCCCCCGCTCGCCCACCAGGTAGGCGCCGTGGAGCCCGCCCCAGACGACGAACGTCCAGGCCGGCCCGTGCCACAGCCCGGCCAGCAACATCGTCACGGCGAGGTTGCGGTAGGTGGTGGTCGTCCCCTTCCGGTCGCCGCCGAGCGGGAGGTAGACGTAGTCGCGCAGCCAGCGGGCCAGGGTCATGTGCCAGCGGTGCCAGAAGTCCCGGACCGACAACGCCCGGTAGGGAGAGGCGAAGTTGGCGGGCAGCCGGACCCCCAGCAGCAGCGCGCAGCCGAGCGCGATGTCGGTGTAGCCGGAGAAGTCGGCGTAGACCTGCACCGCGAAGGCCCAGGCGGCGACCGCCAGCTCCGCCCCGCCGCGGGACCCGGGGTCGGCGAACGCCGGGTCCACGATCTCCCGGCCCAGGTAGCTCGAGACCACCACCACTTTCACCAGGCCCAGGCCGATCAGCGCGAACGCCTCGGTGGCCGCCACCCGGCGGGGGTCGGGTCGGTCGTGGAACTGGGGCACCACCTCGTCGACCCGGACGATCGGCCCGGCCACGACGTGGGGGAAGAAGCTCATGTACAGCAGCACGTCGGCGAACGCGACCGGCTCGATGTCGCCCCGGCCGACGTCCACGACGTAGCTGATGGCGTGGAGCGTGAGGAAGGCCAGGCCGATCGGCACCAGCAGGTCGAGCGCCGGCCCCGACGGGTGCAGCCCCACCGAGCCCAGCGCGTCGCCCAGCGAGTCGGCGAAGAACCCGTGGTACCGGAACACCCCGAGCACGGCCAGGTTGGCGGCCACCGCCACCCGGCCCAGCGTCCGACTGGCGGCTGTCGGCTCGCCGCCCGGCATCGCCCGCCGGACCGCGACCGCCAGCGCCGAGTTAACCGCCGCCGAACCGACCAGCACGAACACGAACCGGACGTCGACCCAGCCGTAGAAGTAGAGGCTGAGGGCGATCATCGTCGCCCGCCACACCAGGAAATGGGGGCGCAGCAGCCAGTTCGCGGTGAAGGCGGTCAGGAAGAAGACCGCGAAGGCGACGGTGGGGAACAGCATGTTCGTCCCCGGGGACTGGTTGCGAACGGTTGCGGCCGATCGTACAGAGGCCCGTCAACCCGGCCGGGGATGCCGCGGCCGGGCCCCGGCTCAGGCGACGGCGGCCTCGATCCGAGCCACGGCCTCGTCGTCCAGGCGGTCGAGCAGGTCCAGCGCGGCCAGGTTCTCGTGCACCTGCTCGACCCGGCTCGCCCCGGTGATCACCGACGACACGTGGGGGTTGCGGAGGCACCAGGCGATGGAGAGCTGGGCCAGGCTGCACCCCAGGTCGTCGGCCACGGCGGCCAGCTTCCGGACCTTGGCGTTGCGGTCGGGGTCGGTCAGCTGGTCCCGCAGCCAGCCGTAGCCGGGCAGGGCCGCCCGGCTGTCCTCCGGCACACCGTCGAGGTACTTGCCGGTGAGCAGCCCCGAGGCCAGCGGGCTCCACGTCGTCAGGCCGAGCCCGATGTCCTCGTGGAGCCGGGCGAACTCGACCTCGACCTTGCGCCGCCGGAACAGGTTGTACTCCGGCTGCTCGACGACGGGCTTGCGCAGGTGGTGACGCTCGGCCACCTCCCACGCGGCCCGGATCTCGTCGGCCGACCACTCCGAGGTGCCCCAGTACAGGGCCCGGCCCGAGTCGACGATGTCCGACATCGCCCACACCGTCTCCTCCACCGGCGTCTCCGGGTCGGCGCGGTGGCAGTAGATCAGGTCGAGGTGGTCGAGCCCCAGCCGCTCCAGCGACGGATCGATCGCCTCGAGCAGGTACTTGCGGTTGAGGGTCAGGTAGGCGTTCACGGTCTCGTCCAGGCCCCAGAAGTACTTGGACGAGATGACGTACGAGCCTCGCGGCCAGCCCAGCTCCGAGATGGCCGCGCCCATGATCCGCTCCGACTCGCCGCCCGCGTACGACTGGGCGTTGTCGAAGAAGTTGACCCCTGCGTCGTACGCCGCGGCCAGGCAGTCCCGGGCCCGCCCGACGTCGAGCTGGGGCCCGAAGCTGACCCACGAGCCGAACGACAGGGCGCTCACCTTGAGGCCCGTGCGGCCGAGGCGGCGATAGGTCATCTCCATGGCGGTGCTCCTGGTGTCGGGGGTCGCGACCGGGGCGAATCTACCGGCGGCACCGGTTCGCGGCCGGCCCGCGCTCTGCCAGACTGACCCCCATGCGAGCGGTGGTCATCTACGAGAGCCTCACCGGCAACACGGCCGCGGCCGCGCGGCTGATCGCCGCCGAGGTCGCCGCCCGCGGCGTGGAGGTGTCGGTCTACAACATCACCGACATCGGGCTGAAGGATCTGGCCGAGGCCGACGTGGTGTTCATCGGCACCTGGGTCGACGGCCTCGTGCTGTTCGGCCACCGTCCCGGCCGGGCCGGCCGCATCAAGTCGATGCCGGTGATCGACGGCAAGCGCGTGGCGGCGTTCATGACCTATGCGATCCACGCCGGCAAGGCCCTCGACCGCTTCGCCAAGGTCCTCTCCGAGCGGGGCGCCATCGTCGTGGCCCGGGCCCTGCTGCGCCGCGACCACCTCGACCGGGGCATCGACGACCTGGTCACCGAGGCCCTGGCCCCCGTACACGCCTGACCGGCCCGACCCGCCCCGTCCCGTGCGTTCCAGCACCGTCCGAACCGTCCTCTGGGCCATGGCCCTCGTCGTCGCGCTGACGGCGGTGGGCATCGCGTTCGTCCGGGGCGACGACACCGACGGCGACGTGGCCGAGCCGGCCCCCGGCCCGACCGTGCCCGAGCAGCCGGGCGACGACTGCGGCGAGGCGGCCGCGACCGATCCAGCGGACCTGCGGGCCGACCGGCCGGTGGCCCGGTGCGGCGAGGGCGCGCCGGAGGCGGTCCCGCTGCCGGCCCCCGCCACGGTCCGGGTGGCCGTGACCCGGCAGGGCGCGTCCGCGGCCCCGCTCCTGGTGGCCGACGCGCTCGGGGAGTTCGGGGCCGAGAACCTGACGGTCGAGGTGGTCGATCTCCCGGTCTCCGACGCCTACGCCGCGCTGGCCCGGGGCGAGGTCGACGGCGTGGTCGGCGGGGTCGACGCCCCGTTCTTCGACGGCGCCCGGGAGGGCAGCGGCGCCCGGCTGGTGCTCGGCGGCACGCTGTCCCGCCGCCCCGGCGACACCGAGGTCGCCCAGGCCGGGCTGTGGGCCCGGGCCGATCTGTGGGACGACCCCGACGACTGGCGGCCGATCGCGGGACAGACGGTCGCGGTGGCAGACGGCCTCGACAGCTCCGCCCTCTACCCGATCCGCCTGACGCTCGACCAGGAGGAGCTCAACCTCAACGCCGTCGACACCGCGGCCATGAGCGAGGACGACGCGGTCGACCGGCTGACGGGCGGCCAGGTCGGGCTCGCCTGGCTGTCCGGGCCTGCCGCCGCCTCGGTGGCCGGTGACGACGCGCTCCGGCTGGTCGGGACGCTCCCGGCGAGCGAGTCGATCGACGGCACCGTGCTGTCGGCCCGGCTGGTGGGGCCCGACCGGGCGGTCGGCCTGGCCTACGTGCGTGCGGTGATCCGCACGATCAACACCCACCTGGCCGACGGCTACGGCGAGGACGCCGCCGAGGCCCTGGCCGAGGCCACCGACACCGAAGCCTCCGTCGACGAGATCACCGCCGGCCCCGACCCGCTGTTCGACTGGGAGCTGCGGGCCGGCACGGCCGGGCGGATCCAGGACGCCCTGGCGGTGGTCGGCAGCATCGGCTACGAGATCCCGCTCGAGGAGTCGCAGGTCGTCGACCGCACCCTCTATGAGGACGCCGTCGCCGCCCAGGACCAGGGGTAGTCCGGGTCGTCGCAGGCCTCGGCCGCCTCGCCCAGCAGCAGCGGCCGGAACGTGTCGATCATCACGGCCAGCTCGGTCGTGGCCTCGGCGCCGAGCGACGCCTCCACGCTCCCCGGCTGGGGGCCGTGGGTGAACCCGGCGGGGTGGAGGCTGATCGACCCCGCCCCGATCCCGGAGCCCTTGCGGCTGGTGAAATCGCCGTCGCAGTAGTAGAGGACCTCGTCGCTGTCGACGTTTGCGTGGTTGTACGGGGCCGGCACCGCGAGCGGGTGGTAGTCGAGCTTGCGGGGTACGAAGCTGCACACGACGAAGTTTGGCCCCGCGAAGGTCTGGTGGACCGGGGGCGGCTGGTGGACCCGCCCGGTCAGCGGCTCGAAGTCGTGGATCGACAGCCGGTACGGGTACAGGCAGCCGTCCCAGCCGACCACGTCGAACGGGTGGTGGGCGTAGCGGTAGCGGGTGAGCCCGCCGGCCTGGCGGACGAGCACGTCGGCCGGCCCGGCGTCGCCGTCGCCGTCATCGTTGCCCCCGCCGGCGGCGGTGATCGGCTCGGTCGGCGCGTGCAGGTCGCGCTCGCAATAGGGGCTGTGCTCGAGGAACTGGCCCTGGGCCGACCGGTAGCGCTCCGGCGGCCGGATGTGCCCTCGGGCCTCGATCACCAGCGCCGCCACCGGTTCGTCGCCGGTCGGCACCCAGCGGTGGGTCGTTCCGGTGGGCACGACCGTGTAGTCGCCGGCGCGGCACTCGAGCACGCCGAACGAGGACTCCAGGCGGGCCGCGCCGGTCCGCAGGTAGACGAGCTCGTCGCCGGTCGCGTTGCGGTACAGGCCGCTCGGCCCGGTCGGGTGGGCGACGGCCAGGCGGACGTCGTCGTTGGCCAGCAGCACCCGGCGGCCGGTCACCAGGTCGCCGCCGGCGGCCAGGTCGGCCGTTCGCAGGTGGTGGGGGAGCAGCGGCTCGTTGGCGGCCAGGCCCCCGTCCGGCGACGGGACGGCCTCGGCGGCGACCAGCGCCGTCGGGGGGCGCCGGTGGTACAGCAGCGACGAGGACGACGAGAAGCCCTCCGACCCCATCAGCTCCTCGGCGTAGAGGCTGCCGTCGGGGGCGCGGAACTGGGTGTGGCGCTTGGGCGGGACGTCACCCACCCGCCGGTAGTACGGCATGGTGCCCTCCTCCTGGGGTCGCGGTGCGGTCCGGGTGGTCCGGGCGGTCCGGATGATCCGCGCGGCCGGCCCGCCGGTACCGGCCCGGACGGTGGCGGGCGAGGTCGGCTCCGATGCGCCCCGCCGCGTTGCGGACCGCGGCCGCTGCGTCCTCCCGCCGGGGAAAGCGGTGCTCGGGGGCGATCAGCGCGACGCTCGCCACCGGCCGGCCCGCGCCGTCGACGACCGGCGCGGCGACGCCGGTGACGCCCGGCTCGATCTCACCCGTGGAGAACGCGACGCCGCCCTCCAGCCGATCCGGAAGCAGCGCCCGGCCGGAGGCGCCGACGGTGAGCGCGTGGCGGGTGCCGGCCCGGTAGTGGATCTGGACCAGGCCCGCCCCGCCGACCACCTGGTCGACGGCCACCGCCTCGTCGCCCTCGCGGACGCTCAGCACGGCCGTCTCGCCGAACCGGCCGGCGAGCTGCTCGAGCTCGCCCCGGGCGAGGTCCCGCAGCAGCGGCTCGACGCCGGCGGCCAGCGCCAGCAGGCCGAGCCCGGGGCCCCAGCCGGTCTCGGTGCGGCGAGCCAGGCCGTGTACTTCCAGCGTGGTGAGCATCCGGGCGGAGGCGGTGCGGGACACGCCCAGGGCACGGGCCAGCGAGGCGGCGGTGGCCTCGCCCTCGGCCTCGGCGAGCCGCGCCAGCAGGCGGAGGGCGACATCGACGGTCTTGGACTGTTCGGCCACCGGGCGGCTCCGAACTCCCATCGGTAAGGCCTGTTGCAATCGCATGACACACGGCACTCGTGCTGCACCGACCGATAGGCGGACAGTAACCTCCGCCATTCGGAGGTGCAACGTTGCCCGTCCCTTTGCGCGCGCTGCTCGACCGGCTCTTCGACGATGCGGGACTGTTCCCGCCGGCCCGTCTTCCGATGGCCGAGGCCCTGCGCGCCCACGACTTTGCCACGACCGGGCCCCACAGACGGATGGTCGCATCCTTCGTGTGCCCCGCCGGCCGGCTTCCCGAGCTCGACGCCCTCGTGACCGCCGGCCTGCCCCGGCCCGCCGCCCTCGCGGTCGCGGGCCACGACGGCCCCGGCGCCTGGCGGGGCGTGTACGCCGCTCCCGGCCTCGTGCAGGTCGAGGCGCCCCACGGCGTCCGCGTCCCCCCGCCGCCCGGCAGGGTCCTCCGCTACGTCGAGGTGGCCCCCCACCTCCCGCTCGCCCCGAGCCTCGACGCCATCCAGTCCGCCGGCGCCCGGGTCGCGGTCCGCTGCGACGGGCTCATCCGCGACACGGTGCCGAGCTGCGACTGGCTGGCCGGCGTGCTCGCCGGCGCCGCCGACCGGCGGCTGGTGGTCAAGGCCGGTGGCCTCGACCATCCCTTCCGGGAGGTCGCCCCCGACCGGGTCCACCACGGGTTCGTCAACCTGCTGGCGGCGGCCGCCGCCGCCCGGGCCTGGCGCCCCCCGGCGGAGGTGTCCGACCTGCTCGCCGCCGCCGAGGGCCGCTACGCCGAGCTCGCCACCTATTTGTCCGGGCCGTCCCGCGAGCTGCTGGCGTCGGTCGGCACGTCCTCGATCGCCGCCGCGGCGGGCGCGCTCGACGCCCGCGGGCTCTTGTGAGGCAAGGTGGTCGGCGGGACGACCGGGAGGGGACGGCATGCTGAGGTCGTGGGTTCCGGGGGCCGATGGGTCGGGGTTCCCGGCCGAGCACCTGCCCTACGGGATCATCCGGGTGGCGGCCGGCGACGCACCCCGACCGGGCGCCCGCATCGGCGACCACGTCCTCGACCTCGCCCGCCTGGTGCTCGACGACGTCGCCGGGCTCGAGGGACTCGGCGCCGGCCTGCTCGACCAGCCCACGCTCGACGGCCTGATGGCCGCCGGCCCCGACCGGTGGCGGGCCGTCCGGGCCCGGCTGACCGAGCTGGTCTGCGACGAGGCCCACCGCGACGCCGTCATGCCGGCGCTCGTGCCGGTCAACGAGGCGACGCTGGAGCTGCCGTTCACCGTCGCCGACTACGTCGACTTCTACAGCTCGATCGAGCACGCCACCAACCTCGGCCGTCTGTTCCGGCCGGACGCCGAGCCCCTGCTGCCCAACTGGCGGCACCTGCCCGTCGCCTATCACGGGCGGGCGGGCACGGTCGTCGTCAGCGGCACGCCGGTGCCCCGTCCGTCCGGCCAGCGCCGCTCGCCGGACGGCGAGGTCGTGTTCGGCCCGAGCACCCGGCTCGACATCGAGCTCGAGGTCGGCTTCGTCGTCGGCGTGCCCTCGCCGCCCGGTCGCCCGGTCCCCGTCGACGCCGCTCCCGACCACGTCTTCGGCCTGGTCCTGGTCAACGACTGGTCGGCCCGGGACATCCAGGCATGGGAGTACCAGCCGCTCGGGCCGTTCCTCGGCAAGTCCTTCGCCACGACCGTCGCCGGTTGGGTCACCCCGCTCGACGCCGTGGCCGCCTGCCGGGTCCGCGGCCCGGTCCAGGACCCGCCGCCGCTCCCGTACCTCCGGCCCGCCGGCGACTGGGCGCTCGCGCTCGACCTGTCGGTCGACCTCCGGCCCGCCGGCGCCGACGCCGGGGTGACCGTGTCGCGCAACTCGTTCGCCGGGCTCTACTGGCAGATGCCGCAGCAGCTGGCTCACATGACGGTCAACGGCGCTCACCTGCGGACTGGCGACCTGTTCGCCTCCGGCACCGTGTCGGGCCCCGACCAGGGGAGCGAGGGCAGCCTCATCGAGATGACCCGCAACGGCGCGGAGCCCCTCGACGTCGGCGGGGTGGCCCGGTCGTTCCTGGAGGACGGCGACGAGGTCGTCCTCCGGGGCAGCGCGACCGTGGACGACGGCGTGGTGATCACCCTGGGCGAGGCCGCCGGCCGCATCGTCCCGGCGCCGGCGGGCCCGGTGGGCTGACCCCGTGCGGGATTCCGCCACGGCGCTGCCGGCCGCGTTCCTCGCCGGCTGCCGGGCGGCGGTCGGCGAGGCCAACGTGCTCGTCGACCCGGACGTCACGGCTCCGTACACGGTCGACTGGACCCGCCGCTGGCACGGCGCGACGCCGGCGGTCGTCCGGCCGGGGTCGACCGCCGAGGTGGCCGAGGTCGTCGCCCTCGCCCGCCGCCACCGGGTCGCCCTCGTGCCCCAGGGCGGCAACACGGGGCTGGTCGGCGGCGGCGTCCCCCTGGCCGGGGAGGTCGTGGTCGCCCTGGCCCGGCTCCGGAGCCTAGGCGCCGTCGACACCCTGGCCGGCCAGGTCACCTCCGGCGCCGGGGTGACGCTGGCCGCGCTGCACGACCACGTCGCCGCCGCCGGGCTGCGGTTCGGGGTGGACATCGGGTCGCGCGACTCGGCCACGGTCGGCGGGATGGTGGCCACCAACGCCGGCGGCATCCACGTCGTCCGGTACGGGCCGATGCGAGCCCAGGTCGTCGGGGTCGAGGCCGTGCTCGGCACTGGCGCGGTCGTGAGCCGGCTGTCGGGGCTGGTCAAGGACAACACCGGTTACGACCTGGCCCAGCTCCTGTGTGGGAGCGAGGGCACGCTCGGCATCGTCACGGCCGCGCGGCTCCGGCTGGTCCCGCCGCCGGGGGAGGTGGCCACG
Organism: Actinomycetota bacterium; assembly: GCA_046730015.1. Taxonomy (GTDB): domain Bacteria; phylum Actinomycetota; class Acidimicrobiia; order Acidimicrobiales; family VFJN01; genus ZC4RG19. The sequence goes on along the minus strand of JBKPHT010000350.1, from coordinate 1,949 downwards.
GCGATCGTGGCGGTCCGGACCGTCGCCGCCGCCGTCGAGGTGGCCGCCGCCCTCCGCCGCGACCTGCCGGACGTCCTCGCCCTCGAGCTCATGACCGGCCCGAGCCTCCGCCTGGTGGCCGACCAGCTCGGCGCCCCGCCTCCCGCCTCGCCCGAGGTCCCGCCCGAGGCGGGGCCCGACGCCTCGCCCGACGCGGCGGCCTACCTGCTCGTCGAGGCCGCCGCACCGGACGATCCGGTCCCGGCCCTCGCCGCCGCCCTCGACGCCGCCGGCGCCGGCTCGGTGCTCGGTGCCGCGGTCGCGACCGACCGGGCCGACCGCGCCCGGTTGTGGCGGTGGCGGGAGGCGCACTCCGAGGCGGGGGCGCGGCTCGGCGTGGTCCACAAGCTCGACGTCACGCTCCCGACCGCCGAGCTGGCCGCCTTCTGCGAGACCGTGGTCGTCCGGGTCACGGCTGCGTGGCCGGGTGCGACCCTGCTGCTGTTCGGCCACGTGGGAGACGGCAACGTCCACGTCAACGTCGTCGGCCCGCCCGCCGACGACGAGGCGGTTGACGACGTCGTCCTCGGCCTGGTGGTCGAGCGGGGCGGGTCGATCAGCGCGGAGCACGGCATCGGCACGCTCAAGCGGCGGTGGCTCGCCCGTGACCGCAGCGGGGCGGAGGTCGACGCCATGCGGGCGGTCAAGCACGCGCTCGATCCGGACGGGATCCTCAACCCGGGCGTGCTGCTGCCCTGACCCGCCGGGCCGGCGTTCGGGCCGGCGTTCGGGATGGCGTTCGGGCCGGCGTTCGGGCCGGCGTTCGGGATGGCGTTCGGGATGGCGTTCGGGATGGCGTTCGGGATGGCGTTCGGGATGGCGTTTGGGATCAGCGGACCTGGTCGAGGATCGGCTGCGCCTCCTCCTCGTTCAGGATGAGCACGGCGCCCGACGAGTTGCGGTCCCCGGTGACCGGGAGCAGCAGCGGCGCAGGGTCGACGCTCCGCATGCCCCAGGCCAGCCGTAGCGCGTCGAACATCGACATCTCGTCGTCGATGCGCAGGCCATCGGCGAGCCCGCTGGCCGCGCTGGCGAGCGAGAAGGGGTTCTTGGTGTTCCCGAGCTCGGCGAAGACGACCTGGAGGAACTGGCGCTGCCTCTCCTGCCGGCCGATGTCCGCGGTGGCGTCCTCGACCTCCTCGCCGTCGATGATCTCGGTGTAGTGGCGGGAGCGGACGTACGCGAGCGCCTGGTCGCCGTTCAGCTTCTGGGGCCCGGCCTCGGTGATGAAGAGACCGGACTCGGTGTCGGTCACCGGGTGGGGGAAGTCGATGGTGACGCCGCCGAGCCCGTCGACCATGCCGGCGAAGCTGACGAAGTCGACCTCGACGTAGCGGTCGATGGGGATGCCGAGGCTCTGGGTGATCGTGTCGACGAGGCGCGTGGGCCCGCCGTTGTAGGCGGCATTGATCTTCTGGCTCTCGCCGGTGTCGGCAATCGGCACATAGAGGTCGCGCGGGATCGACAGCATCTTCGTGTTCTTGCCGTCGAGGTGGAGGATCATCATCGTGTCGGACCGCTGGCCCCCCGGCGCCTCGCTGCCGTTGAAGCCGGGGTCGCCCTCCTCCGTCACGTTCTCGCGGGAGTCGGAGCCGACGATCAGGTAGTTGGTGCCGTTGGACGCGGACGTGAGGGAGTCGCCGAGGTCGACCTTCTCGATCCGGTTGAAGATGCTGCGGGCGTAGAGGAAGCCGCCGAGCAGGGCCAGGACGACGAGGATGCCGGTGATGCCGAGGACGCGGCGCCACCGCATCCGCCGGTACCACGGGCGCCCGGTGCCCGGCGTCCGGGGCGGCGCCGTCCGGGACGGGCGCTCGTCCGGCGACCGGGGCCGGAACTGCCGGGGGTCGTCACCCCGCCCGCCGGGACCGCCGGGTCCCCGCGGTGGAGTGCCGCGCCCACCACCGGGC
>JBKPHT010000349.1:0-2589 GCA_046730015.1 Actinomycetota bacterium | reverse complement strand
GCCCGGGTGGCGGTGACGACCCAGGCCTTCGCGGGCAGCGAGAGGCCGTCGGGGCCGGCGAGGTCGTCGACCGTCGCCCGCATGGCGGCCAGTGCCCGCGCGACCAGCTCCGGGTCCTTGCCCTCCAGCAGCCGGGTGGTCATCGGCGAGCCTTCCAGGAAGGTGGCAGCGGCCTCGGCGCTGTCGCCGAGGAACATCGGCCCGGCCACCTCGTCGAGCTCGATGCCGGTGAACCCGGCGGCGCCCAGCAGCGTCCTCACCCGGTCGGGCTCGGCGAGCGAGAACGGCCCGGGCGCGTCGGGCGGGATGTCGGGCAGCCCGACGTGGGTGGCCAGCGCGGCGGCCGGGGTGAAGACCCACTCGTTCTCGAACAGCCCCTGCCAGCAGGCGAACGCCAGCCGGCCGCCGGGCACCGCGGCCCGGGCCAGGTTGGCGAACGCCGCATCCGGGTCGTCGAAGAACATCGTCCCGAACCGGCTGACCACCAGGTCGACCGACCCGGGTGCGAACGGATGGGTCTGAGCGTCGGCCAGCTCGAACCGGGCGTTCGGCGGCCCCTCGCCCGCGGTCCGGGCCCGGGCCCGCTCGATCATCGGCGCGCCGATGTCGACGCCCAGCGCGGTGCCGCCGGGCGCCCGCCGCGCCGCCGCACGGGTCACCCCGCCGGTGCCGCAGCCCACGTCGAGCACCCGGTCGTCGCCGGCCGGTGCGGCGGCGGCGAGCACCGCGTCGCCCCACCGCGCCAGGGCCCGGTCGTGCTGGTCGTCGTACGCCACCCAGTGGTCGCCGCTCGGCCCGTTCCACAGGGCCGCCATGTCCGCGTTGGCGCCGCCTCCGGCCATCGGGTGCCCTCCTGTTCAGTCGCCCCGTCCCGCCCGGGCGATCGCGCGGGCGGCCTCCCGGTCGGCGTCGCGCGCCGCCAGGACCTGGCGCTTGTCGTACGTCCTGCGGCCCCGGGCCAGGGCCAGCTCGACCTTGGCCCGTCCGTCCTTCCAGTACAGCGACAGCGGGATCAGCGACAGGTGCTGCTCGTCGACGATGTGCCGCAACCGCTCGATCTCGCCGCGGTGCAACAGCAGCTTGCGCCGCCGGTCGGGCTCGTGGGCCCAGTGGACCTGGGCGTGGTCGTAGGCGCCGATGTGCATCGACACCAGCCAGGCCTCCCCGCCGTCGATGCGGGCGTAGGCGTCGCCCAGCTGGACGTGGGCCTCGCGCAGCGCCTTGACCTCGCTGCCCCGCAGCACCAGGCCGGCCTCGACCGTCTCGAGGATCTCGTAGTTGCGCCGCGCCTTGCGGTTGGACGCGATCAGCTTGTGGTCGGGACGGGCGTCGGTGCGGGCCATAGGGGAGGGAGTGCAGGCTACCGGTAGCCTCCCCGCCCGTGCTCACGCTCACCGAGGACGTCTGGCGGGCCATGGTGGCCCACGCCTGGGACGGCCTGCCGGACGAGGCCTGCGGGCTGTTCGCCGGCGACCCCGCCACCGGGCTGACCAGCGTCTTCTACCCGTGCCGCAACGCCGCCGCGTCGAGCCGGGTCTACACCGTCGACCCCCGCGATCACCTGCGGGCCGACCGCGACGCCGAGGGCCGGGGCCTCGAGATCCTCGGGGTGATGCACAGCCACACCCACACCGAGGCCTGGCCGTCGCCCACCGACGTGGACCAGGCCCCCGACCCGGCCTGGCACTACGTGATCGTGTCGCTGAAGCGGGAGGCGGCGGTGCTGCGGTCGTTCCGGATCGTCGACGGCGGGATCGACGAGGAGCCGGTAGCATTGTCGACCTGACCACTCGGATTTAGGATCTCCGTCTCCATGGCCGCCTTCGCCTCCGTGCTCGACCTCATCGGCAACACCCCGATGGTGGACGTCAGCCAACTCAGCCCCAACCCCGACGTCCGCATCCTGGCCAAGCTCGAGGGCCAGAACCCGGGCGGCTCGATCAAGGACCGCATCGCCTGGCGGATGGTCCAGGAGGCCGAGGCCGACGGGACGCTCTCTCCGGGCCGGACGATCATCGAGCCGTCGTCGGGCAACACCGGCATCGCCCTGGCCATGATCGCCCGCACCCGCGGCTACCGCATCAAGATCGTGATGCCCGAGAACGTGTCGGTCGAGCGCCGGCAGGCCCTCGAGGTGTGGGGCGCCGAGATCATCCTCACCCCCGGCGGCGAGGGGTCCAACGGCGCTGTCCGCCGGGCCCAGGCGCTGGCGGACGAGCACCCGGAGTGGGCGTTCCTCTACCAGTACGCCAACGAGGCCAACCCCCGCGCCCACTACGAGGGCACCGGCCCCGAGATCTGGCGCGACTGCCCCGAGGTCACCCACTTCGTCGCCGGCCTCGGCACCACCGGCACCCTCATGGGCGTCGGCCGGTTCCTGAAGGAGCAGAACCCGGACGTCAAGGTGGTCGCCATCGAGCCGCCGCTGGGGGAGCGGGTCGAGGGGCTGCGCAACCTCGACGAGGGCTACATCCCGCCCGTCTACGAGAAGTGGGGCGGGCCCGACCTCCTCGACCGCAAGCGGATCGTCCGGCCCCGTGAGTCGATCGTGTGGACCCGGCGGCTGGTCGAGGTGGGGATCTTCTCCGG
>JBKPHT010000348.1:0-24694 GCA_046730015.1 Actinomycetota bacterium | reverse complement strand
TCCAACCGTCGCGCGACCGTCGCGCGACCGTCGCGACCCACCAACGGCCCTGACCAGGGCACACGCAGCCGCCGCGACGGTCGCGACGGTCGCGACGGTCGCGTCCGCACCTTTGACAGTGACCCCGGCTCCCCGCGGAGGACTACGCAGCGTGACCGACCTGACGGTCGCTTGCTGACTGTCGCCCAGGCCGCCGAGCGCCTGGGCACCACCGAGCGGTTCCCACGCCGGCTCATTGCCGAGCGCCGCATCACCTTCGTCAAGCTCGGCAGCCATGTCCGAATCCCGGAGACGGTGCTCGACGACTTGATCGCCGCGAGCACGATCGAGGCGGCCGAGTGACCCGCTATCGCCGTCCCCAGGACATCCGCGTGTTCAGCATTCAGGATCGGTCGGCTCGGTCCGAGGCGAGGAAGCCGCGCGTCGTGCGATGGCGGATCGACGGCCGCGATTTCAGCCAGGCGTTCCGCACTAAAGCCGAGGCGGACCGGCTTCGTTCGCGGCTACTCGTCGCTCAGCAGCATGGCGAGTGGTTCGATCCTCAGACCGGCCGACCGGAGTCTTGGTCACCGCGGGGCGCTGACACCCAGCTGCACGTGTGGGCCCGCAGGTGGGTCGCAGAGCAATGGCCTGAGTGGGCGCCGAGGACGAGGAACGAGGACGTCTACGCTCTGAGCCGCCTCATTCCGCTCGCCACACATCGAAGTGCCGCCCTGCCGCCGGCCAACCTGCGCGGATACCTGCGAGACACTCTCCGGCCGGACAGCGAGATTGACCCCGAGCTGCCGGAGGAGCGCTGGCTCTCGCGGTGGGTACTCACCCTTGCTGAACTCGACCGGCCGACGCTCGCCGACGTCAGCACCGAACTCGGGATCGGGGACAACGGCCAGGCCCTCGCCAACGAAACCGTGCGGCGGTATCGGCGCGTGGCCCACAGCTGCATTCGTCGAGCGGTCGAGTTGGAGCAACTGAGCGCAGACCCCTGGCCTCCAACCCCCCGGGGTCGCAGCCGCCGGAAGGTCAACCAGCCCAAGAACTCCGTCGATGTGCGTCACCTGCCCAGCCCCGCCGCGGCGGTAGCGATCATCGAAGCGATGAAGAGTCACCAGCCTGGGAGCCGCACCTACCAGGCGATGACGTCCGTTGTGTACTACGCGGGTCTGCGGCCATCGGAGGTCGTAATGCTGCGCCCACGTGCACTAGTCCTGCCACCGTCAGGGTGGGGAAGGATCGCGGTGACGGAGGCCGATGTCGGCTGGGATGAGCCCGGTGACCCGAAGACCGGAAGCCGGTCCGCACCAATCCCTCCCGGTCTCGTCGAGCTGCTCAGGCGATGGACCGAGAGTCGGGGCCTCATCGACGACGAGCTGATGTTCAGGTCGGCCCGAGGCAACCGGCCGTCGCAGTCCAACTGGTCGAGGGCGCTCAAGCGAGCGTGTGCCGCTGCCGTGCACCCGCGCATCCGCGTGTATGACTTCCGCCACGCGTGCGCCACGATGATGATCAGGGCGGGCGTCCCTCTTGCAGAGGCAGCTCGCCGGCTGGGCCACAGCGTGGAGACGCTGGTCTCGACCTACATCGGTGCGATGGACGGCGACGACGTCGAGGCGAACGCCCTCATCGAGAAGGCGCTTGGGGCCCACGCCCAAGCCCCTGGAGAGCGGGGATGACGCGCTGTGGCAGGCAATCTCCAGACGACCTGCTTGCTCAGATTGGGCATCGAGGCCCGACACCCCGAGCCGGGGCTAGTGACGACGGTCTACTGCCACCCCAACCGACCAGCGAAGTGGCCCCCCTCGGTTCATACTGAGCGCCCCACCGGGCGATCGGTGCCGGCCCCGTGTCGGCGGCGCGCCAACTCCTTGTCGAGCAGCTGCGACCCCGACGACGGCGCCTCTATCACACGGGGTCGATAGCGGACGGGAACTCGCCAATATCGGGCTCATAGGTTACGGATCCGACGTCGAATGGTGACGCGTCCACGACAAACCAAAGGAAGTATCCGCGCCACAAGCTGGGGTTCGACCAGTCATCCCCTTCGGCAGCGGCACGACCGCTGGTCCAACGAATCGGAGCGTTGACGGCCCTGCCGCCAATCGTGACTCTGACACCCGGACACGTCCTCTCGTACGCATACACCTCCCAAAGTCCGTAAACGATGCCGCGACGTTGACCGCCACTCCAGGTTCGATAGCCCCCGCCAGTCCCTCCACTGGCTACGAAACGCCATCCGTCGCTGGCCTTCCTGCTGAACACGACGTCCAGACGCTGACGGGACGAAGCGGAGTAATCCGCCGACAGAACCACACCAGTCACGCCCTCTGATTCAAGCGAGTGGAGAACTGTGACCGGGATCAGAAACGACTCAGCCGCCAACGCCTCTGCAGATGCCATCGGCCAAGTAGGCTCCCGAAAATATGAGTCGCGAACGCGGGTGCCTTCAGTAGTGCCGAGTTCCAAGTCCCGAATCGCCTGGAGGGATCCAAGGATGCCCAGGAGTTGGCCCAGAAGGTCGTCAACGTCCAGGACTCCAGCGATGGTGACATCAAGCTTGTCGTTTAGCCGTGCCCAACATCCCCACGGCGAACACTCCGGGTAGAGATTCGAGAGCGCTAGCCCGGAACGCGACTTCCTGTTCGATATCGCCTCGAATGCTGGCCGCTGCTCGTCCCAATGCTCCAACACGTTGCGGAGGTGTCCAGTGGCCGCTTCAACATCAGTTGAAAGCCGAATCGACGTATGAGCCTTCGGTAGACGCGCGAGTGCCCGAGAAAGATGCCGTACCGCGATGATGAGGAACTGCCCATCCGCGAGGTACATGTCACGACGCCACCTCCCGGTGTCGCTAGGTGGCGCGTCTGACCCCCGACTCCGACTCTCCAGTGCTTCTAGCGACGCACTCCGGAACGCGCTAAGGAATCGGCGAGCTTGCGTGACGGAGACTTCTGTCCAGTAGAGCGCGTCTCCGATAGTCGTTGCCGCGTCGCTCACAATGCTCCTATCCGACTGGTAGTCGACTCCAGCTAGATCGAGGGTTACGCGATACCGGCTCGAACTTAACAGACCAGGTTTGACATTGGAGGACGTTGCTGCACCCAAGGAATGATCGCTCGGACGCCAATCGAACTGGGCCACCCGTGCTCTCTCAGCATATGAAGTTCTACAGGCTGACGGCGTTGTGGGGGAATTACGGGTGCTCCAATCCAGAGAATCACCTAACGAAGTTACTCCGGGAATGTCCCAGAGAACTGGTCGAGGCCCCAGGGCTTGTCGGAGGGTTCGACAGAGGCATTGCTGCCGCTACTGACCCGGGAAGGGTGACCTCTCCCGGGAGGCCGTCACGAAGGACGATGCGCCTGTGAACTGAAGATTCCCCGTAGCTCGGAGTCCCGTGGGATTCCTTGCAGTGGTACCACGGTCGGCCGGTCGAAGGCCCCTAAGAGACGGCCTTCTCAATCGCAGCGACCGCCGTAGCAATCGCCGTAACGCCCGGAGCCAATTTCTTTACTTTGTCCCACAGCGCCTCCAGCACCGGCTTCCGACGATCCTTCGCCATCTCCTGTGCAAGCGCCTCAAACGCTTCACCCGCGTCTGGTGAGCCCGTGCGGTCTACCTCCTCGCCCACCGCCGCCATTGCATCAACCAGACTGACATCGCCCGCCTCTCGAATAGCGTTGAACGACTCGACCACCGAAGAGCGGTTGACGATCGACGAGTTGCTGATGTTCTCGAACTTGTCACCCATGACCTGGTCTCCTTGTACAAGTTTGAAGATCGATTCGACGTGCGCGGCGACGGCCGGACGCATCTTGGTGACAGCAGTGCGAAGGACGTCCCACTCCGCTGCGTTCATGACGAGGTCGGCTTGGAGGGCTTCCATCATCGGCCGCTGGTCACGACCAAAGGCGTGATCGCGGTGAAGGAAGCCGAAGCCGCGAATCATGGTCTGCTGGAGTTCATCCCACGCTGCCACGGTCTCGAGTACTTCCGTTTTGCCCAGACGCTCTGTCGCGAGAGCGCGAGCGATCGCCATCATCACGACTCGTTCCGAGTGGAATCGACTCAGGTGCAATCGGGCCTGTTGGCTAGCATGTGCAGGTGACGACACCCGAGGTGTCCGAAGAGCGAGCCAGAGGTCGTAGCCGAGCGATCCTTCGACATAGCAGTAGTGAAGAGTTCCATGGTCGTCTTGGACGACTTCGCGTAGATGAGACCGAGACTCAGGTATTTCCGGCGTTGCTGCGTCGATGGCGACCATTGGCCTAAGGGACTCAAACCACCAGGTTGGCAATCGCTCAGGGTGATCCCGTGCGAAGTTGTTGGCGGTTGAACACTCACGGATGAATCGCGCCAACGGCGGACCCCCGGCTACGAGGGCATCGTGCTTCTGTCGGCTTGACGGGATGCGAACCGGAAGGTTCGCAACAGCCACCGCGAGATCGATGAGCCGGTCAACGTGCTGGACCCTTCCTGCGATGTCGAAGGCTAGGTCGAACTGAAGGAACCACCTTGGTGAGATCGAAGAGCCGTAAAGAGCCCGTCCTATGCATCGCGCCTTCACAGCGGGCCACGAACTGCCGCCGGCGCGTAGGCGCTGCGTAAGCGTGGCACCGATGTCCGTGGGGAACCGCAGCGGACGGTAGGCACGAACGTGCTGGGCCCTGCCCTCCCAGCCACCAGTGTCTCGCGGTCTTGTTCGTCGCAGCTCGCCGAAGCCTCGCACGAATTCCCCCGAGCCGGGCGTCGGACCAACGCGACCGGTGGGCCACGTTGGCTTCGTCAGGCGCCCGGATGAGGCCCGAAGGAGCGGACGGAGATCAACGAAGGGCAACTGAACGAGCAATCGGACCGAAGTGACGTCCGCCACATCGAAGAGGGTAGAAGACGCGGGCGTCCCTGCCGGTCCAACGACCGAGCGAGCAGAGACACCCAGGACCAGGGGACCACCCGCCCCCTCGAGTGGAGGCGCCCGGAATCGAACCAGGCCAGTCCGTCGACTTCCGACCTGCACGAATGGCCTCGCTTGTCGATCGGCGAACCGACCGACTGACGGACTCATACGCTTATCGGAACTCGCCGTCGCCTAGCGACCGAACGATCCGCTGTCGATCGAACCGCGTTGGCGCACACAAAGGCTAACCCCGACGTCGTCGTCGTGGTCAAGCTCATCAGCGACGCACTCCAGCCGGCGATGGTCGCCGACACGCCCGCCGCAGCCAACGTCGGTGACCCTTGAGCAAGGCGCATCAGGGACGGCAGGGGCGGCGACGCGCTGGTCGAGCCGCCCGGGAAACACGCCGATGGCCTCCTGAGGCTCCTGTGTGCGACCTTGAGCGTCGTCGTCACCAGCGGGGAGAATTCGTGGCCTGAACTGTTGGGCGTGGCGAATCTGCGTAACGACCTCGTCGTGCCGACCGGATCTCTCTGGGCGCCCTGCGACGAGCGTCGGTGTCCCCGAACGCGCGCACCTATCGCGTGGGACATTGCCCCCGAGGTGCCTGTGGGTGACAGGGCTCCCGCGAGGCACTCGTGGCGTACCACTTCCGAGGAGGGAGCCTGTAGGCGGGCCCACGCGCTTGCACTGGCCCATCGGATTGGACACTCGTGGCCATCAGCCCGAAGCAACGAAGAGTTGGCAGCCATGGGACGGATGTGGGACGGTACGCCTCCTGCGGCCGGAAGCACCGTGCTTGACCAGGCAAGATCCACAGATGGCGTCTCGCCCTGATAAGGGTGAGGTCGCTGGTTCGATTCCAGCTAGCCCCACACTCCCCACCCCGGGCTGGAGCGCCCCTGACAGGGGTTTCGCCCGCCCGCCAGCCACCCGGCCTTCACCGCTGTTGACCGCGGATCCCCGCCGAATGCCTTGATTCGCGGGACCACCGCGGGACCAGCGCGGGACGGGGCCCAGCTGCCTCACCTCACCTCTGGCTCAACGAACACACGTTCGATAATCTTCGGTCATGCACGACGACCAGCTCAACCAACTCGTTGCCCGCCACGCCGTGTTCACCACCGCGGCGATGCGCTGATCTCCCGGATTCGACCACCACCTTCGCCCGAGTGGGGAGCGTGGATCAGGGACCTCCCCGACGCAACCGCCGGACACGCCGCCCTACGGTCGACCAATGCCCGACCCGTCCGCCCCCGGCGCCGATCACACGCTCAGCGTCCGGCTCGAGATCTAGCTCGACCGCCAGCCGATCCGAGGGCACCTCCGCACGGACACTGGCGCCGAGGAGACGTTCGTGGGGTGGCTCGGCTTCGTCGACGCGCTGCAGCGGCTGCAACTGCGTCTTCGGCAACAGGATCCGAACCGGGCCGGGGAACGGGGGAAGCCTCCGACCCGGTTCGGATGACCCTCAGGCGTCCTGTACCGCAGCGAGGTGCCGGAGCGGTACGGGGATCGGGATCTCGGGGAGCTGGTCCTCGGGTCGGGGTCGTTTGCGGGGCCGACCCGGAGGACGCTTGATCGTGAGGATCCTCCCGTTGTGGAACAGCTGGCCGCCCCACACGCCGCAGGGCTCGCGCCGCCGGAGCGCGCCCTCGAGGCACGGCGTCATCGCCGGGCAGGCGGCGCACACCCGCATGGCACCGGCGATGTCCCGCGGGCGTGGGCTGAAGAACATTGCCGCGACGTCGGCCGAGACCGCGCGGCAACGGGCGTAGGCCCACCAGCCCTCCTCGCGACCGGCGAGCGGACGGGTCAGGGCGGCGGGACGGGACGCCGCGCTCACCGGTGCACCCCGCGGGATGCGTTCAGTGAGCGATCGGCACGTCCTGGTGGCCAGGGCCATGGTGCTCACGCTTCGGCACGCCATGCGAGATGTCGAGGCAGCCGAGCGGCAACTTTCCGGCAACTCTGCTCAGACCGGCTCCCGACGTTCGTACTTCCTCTGTGACGACCCTACGGACGGGCCGTGACCGGCAGCATCCGGGAGATCACTGATTTTCGCTCCCCGAGACCCGGAACCGGGTGCGGGTGGCACCTTGGGGTGATGGGGATGCCTGCTCGGGGCGGCTCGCGCTCGCGGGCGCGCTCCTGGCGGCGACAGCATGCACGGGCGTCGGGGACAGCCGCAGGCCAGCGAGACCCCGGCACCGCTGGTGGCGGCGGTTGCGTCAAGAATGACAACCAGCTCAACCAGCTCGTTGCCGGTCACGCCGTGTTCACCATCACGGAGGTGCCCACCTGTCAGCCCGCCGAGCGCGCCACCAGCACCACCGGCAGTCGCTCGAGGGACCGGCCCACGAACAGGAAGCATGCATCCGAGTGCTACTGGTGTTCGCGAAGGAGCTGGGCCAACACCGGGATGGCGTTGATCTTCTCGTCGGTCAGCTCGTGCCAACGGATGCCGGGCCGCCGCCCCCGTCGCCGCCCACGCCGGCAGTGGATGACCCGGTCGGGGGTGACTATGACGTCGAGACGGAAGTCGTGGGGGGTCTCTGGGATGCGCCCGGTGCCGACGACCTGCGCCTCATGGACCGTGGTCACCATCACGGTGCGAGCGTCGATCAGCCCCGCCTCGCAGGCTAGCGCGAACTCGAGATCGCTGTACCCGCCGCCCTTGCCCAGCCGGGCACCGTCGGCGGATACGGCGACGCAACCCACGACGGCAAGGTCAACCGGCCCGAGCGCATCGAGCGCCACCGGCTCGCCGGCGCGTGACGCCCCGGTGATCGACGCCGCCCGGCGAGGACTCACCTCCAGAGCCTCCGGCTCCAGGCGAAAGAACGGCGCGTCGGCGGCGAGGCGGGGAACGGCCATGTACACCGTCTTGCCGTCCTCCAAAGCCCGCTGGCGCACCGGCAGCTGGGGCGAATCAGGGTTCGCCTTGACCGTCATCGCCTCCTGCCACTCCCCGAGCCCGCGCAGGAGCTCGGCGGCCGCCTCAGCGCCCACGAAGTTCGGGATGCGCCCGTCCGCCCCGGGGAAGCGGGCGACCCCGGGCATGGCCACCGCGGCCCACATCTCCTCCCGAAGCGCAGCCTTGGCCGCCAGCACTCCGGCGTCACCGCCCGCATCCTGGTCGTGTCGACGTCCCACAGCTCGGTGTCTTAGCGCGTCGCGAGTTCCACGGTGCGCCGGCGTCGAACCCGAGAAAGAAGTCCGGCAAAGTCAAGAGGTGAGGGTGATGGCCGAACGTCGTGTGGACAAGGTCACGAGCGGCTGTGGGCCCTGGCCGGCAACTGGGCCACCAGCGGTCACGTCGTGGGAGATCCGCCCGTCCCTGTATCCGGGTCCGATGTGTACGAGGTTCTGCCCGGCGGCTACTTCGTGGTGCACCACGTCGACGTGACCGTCGGAGCGCAGACTGTGCGAGCTGTCGAGCTCATCGGCGAGCAGGGGTCCCGAGAGGACACCTTCTTCGCGAGGTCCTACGCGAGGATTGGGCTGAGCCCTGATAAGGGTGAGGTCGCTGGTTCGATTCCAGCTAGCCCCACACTCCCCACCCGGGCGAAAGTGCCCCTGACCAGGAACCGTCGCCCGCCGGCCGGTCACCCGACCTTGGACAAGCGGGAAAGGGACTCGACATGGCGGTTGCCAGGAGGACCTGGATGATCGGGGGCCTGGTCACTGTGGCGTTGGTGGCCGCAACGGCCTAGCAGTCGTGTTGGTCAGCGGTGGCGACAACGACAACATCGAGACGACCGGTACGACTCGGACGACTCTCGGCGGCGCACCACCCGCAATGCACGAGGCGGCCGCTGAGCATGACACCGGCGCCGACGACGGTGCACACCGTCATGGCGAAGCGTTCGGGCGAGCCGTGACGGCCCGCTCGGGTCAAGGCTCCCGGGCCCATCCGCAGGGTCGCCGTCTCACGTCCGTCCTCGACGGACCGGAAGCGACCCCGTGTTCCCGATGAGCAAACGAACGTAGAGCCGTCAGCACACCGTTGGACAGCTGAGGGGAACCGCTCGCCCGCCCGCGGCGACCGCTCGTCGAGCCGAGACCCGCCTCGTTACCCGGGCGTGTGACCTGCGGATATCCTCGTGACTGGGTGAGGGGAGTCGTCGTCGTCGTCGTACTTGCGGCGGCGGTCGCCGGGCCCGTCGTCGCGCTGTGGTGGGGACTGGCGCGGCGGCGAGCCTTCGGTACCGTCGCCGAGCAGGCCGTCTACGAGGTGCTGCACCTCGCCAACGAGGCCGCGCCCTCGTTTCGGTCGGGCCTCACGGTGGCTGCGGCCACTCGGGCGGTGCGCAGCCTGCGGCGCCTGCTGGGAAGCGAGGCCCTGGCCATCACCGACCGGGGTGTCGTGCTGGCCTGGGACGGCGGGGGGGAGCACCACCGGCCCGCGGTGCTGTCGATGGCCCGCCCGGTGATCGACGGTGGGAGCCCGGTCATCCTGCAGCCGAACGACCTTCGCTGCGGCGAGCCCGACTGCCCGGTCCGGGCCGGCATCGTCGTTCCCATCGAGTTCGACGGGGCGGTGGTGGGCACGTTGGCCGCCTTCGGCTCGACCGTACGCGCCGGCACGGCCCGCGCCGCCATCGAGGTGGCTGCGTGGGTGGCCACGCAGGTCGAGCTGGGCCGGCTCGACCAGACCGAGGCTCGGGCCGCCGCGGCCGAACTGCGGGCGCTGCGTGCCCAGATCTCGCCGCACTTCGTCTACAACGCGCTCACCGCCATCGCCTCGCTGGTGCGCACCGAGCCCGAGCGGGCCCGCGAGCTGCTGGGCGAGTTCGCCGACTTCACCCGCTACAGCTTCCGCCGCCACGGCGAGTTCACCACGCTTGCCGACGAGCTGCGAGCGGTCGACGCCTACCTGCAGCTCGAGCGGGCCCGCTTCGGCGACCGGCTCCAGGTCCGGCTGCGGATCGCCCCCGAGGTGCTGCCGGTCGTCGTGCCCTTCCTGGTGCTCCAGCCCCTGGTCGAGAACGCGGTCCGCCACGGAATCGAGGGCCAGGCCGCGCCCGGCGAGATCGTCATCGAGGCCGAGGACGCCGGCACCGAATGCCGGATCACCATCGAGGACAACGGCTCCGGCATGGACCCCGACGAGCTTCGGGACCACCTGGCCGGCCGGGGCGACGGCGACGGGATCGGGCTCGCCAACGTCGACGAGCGGATGCGGTCGGTCTTCGGCGACCACTTCGGCATCATGGTCGAGACGGCTGTGGCCGCCGGTACCAAGGTCCACGTGCGAGTGCCCAAGTACCGCGCCGGGGTGCGGGCCTCGTGACCCAAGGCGGGCTGCGCGTGCTCGTGGTCGACGACGAGGCGCCGGCCAGGGCCGACCTGGCCTGGCTGCTCGAACGGGAGCAGTCGGTCGCGTCGGTGGCCGTCGCCAGCAACGCCACCCAGGCGCTACGGGCGCTGCACCGGGACGGGACCGATGTGGTGTTCCTCGATGTGCGCATGCCGGGCCTGCATGGCCTGGACCTCGCCAGGGTGCTGGGGCGGTTCGCAACGCCACCCCAGGTCGTCTTCGTCACCGCCCACGAGGAGCACGCCGTCGAGGCCTTCGAGCTACGGGCCTGCGACTACCTCCTCAAGCCCGTACGGGCCGAGCGGCTGCGCGAGGCGCTCGCCCGGGTCCGGTCGCCCACTGCGGCCTCGGCCGTCGGACACCCGGCTGCGGGTCCTGGCTCAGCGCCGGGCGACGGCGGCGGAGGCGCGCCCGATGCGCACGGCAGCGGCGATCCCGACGAGCTCGCCGTCCTGACAGTCGAGACCGCGGGCCGGACCCGGTTCGTCGCCCGCCAGGATGTTCGCTACGCCGAGGCCAGCGGCGACTACACCCGGCTCCACACCGCGGACGGCGCCTACCTCGTCCGCATCCCCATCTCGGCGCTGGAGGCACACTGGGCGCCGACCGGGTTCTTTCGCGTCCACCGCGGCTACCTCGTGTCACTACGGGCGGTGACAGAGCTGCGGGTCGCCACCGGCGCGGGAAGCGTGGTCGTCGTGGACGGTCGCGAGGTGCCGGTCAGCCGTCGCCACGCCCGCGAGGTCAAGAAGGCCCTGGTGCGCTCGCGGGCCGGAGGCTGGAGGCGTGACCGGTGAGCCCCACCGCCGGACCGGGCCGCCGGGTCATGGTCACCAGCCCGCGCACCGATGCCGCCCAGCGGGCCCGCCCGACCCGGCGGCGGCGCGACGAGCTGGTCGACCAGACCGAGCTGGGTGACGTGCTCATCCGCTCGCTGATCCGGGCTCAGCTCGGGCTGGGTCTGCGCGTGCTGGCCGTGTTCGGAACGCTGCTCGGCGGCCTCCCACTGCTCTTCGCGCTGGTCCCGGCGGCCGGCCGCGCGGAGGTCGGCGGGCTCCCCGTGGCCTGGCTGCTGCTCGGCCTCGCCGCCTTCCCGCTCCTCGTGCTGCTCGGGCTGGTCTACGTCCGCCAGGCCGAGCGCAACGAGCGGGAGTTCGCCGAGCTGGTGGAGCGCTGAGCGTTGTTGGCAGTGGCCGCAGTCGTGGCCGTCACCGCGGCCACGATCTCGATCGGCGCCCTGGGCGTGCGGGTGGCCCGCACCACGTCCGACTTCTTCGTGGCCGCCCGCACGGTGCCGCCGATGTGGAACGCCTCTGCCATCTCCGGCGAGTACCTGTCGGCGGCGTCGTTCCTGGGCGTCGCCGGCCTGGTGATGAAGTACGGCGTCGACATGCTGTGGTACCCGGTCGGCTACGCCGCCGGCTACCTGATGCTGCTGTTGTTCGTGGCGGCGCCGCTGCGGCGGTTCGGGGCCTACACGATCCCCGACTTCGCCGAGGGGCGGCTGGCCTCGGTGCGGGTCCGGCGGGTGGCGTGCGGCTTCGTGCTGCTGATCGGCTGGTTCTACCTGCTGCCGCAGATGAAGGGGGCCGGCGTGACCCTGTCGGTGCTGATCGGCACGCCCTACTGGGTCGGGGTCGTCGTGGTCGGCGGGGTCATCACCGCCAATGTGGCCTTGGGCGGAATGCGGGGCATCACCTTCGTCCAGGCATTCCAGTACTGGGTCAAGGTGACGGCCATCTCGGTGCCCGCGATCGTTCTGCTGACCCACTGGCAGCGCGACGAGGTGCCTGACGTACTGGCCGAGTCGCCGCCCGTGTTCGCCGAGGCGACGAACGTCGACATCGAGGTCGACGCCCGCATCGAGGTCGACGACCCGATCGTGGTCGACGTGGCAGGTGAGGTCGACGGGCAGCGGGTGGACGGACGGCTCCGTCTGCGGCAGGGAAGGCACGACGTGGCCGCGGGGACCGAGCTCGGCTTCCCGGCCGGATCGGTCGCGCCCCACGCCGTGGGCCTGGACGCGAGCGACGGGTCGGAGTGGGGACGGCCGTTCGGGCCTATAACCGGCGACGAGGACCACCCGTTGTACTTCACCTACAGCCTCATCCTGGCCACGTTCCTGGGGACGATGGGGCTGCCCCACATCCTCGTCCGCTTCTACACCAATCCCGACGGGCGGGCCGCCCGGCAGACGACGGTGATCGTGCTCGCCCTGCTCGGCGCGTTCTACGTGTTCCCCGCCGTCTACGGCGTCCTGGGCCGCCTGTACACGCCCGAGCTGCTGCTGACCGGGCGGACGGACGCCGTCGTGCTCCTGCTACCCGGGCGGGTGGTGCCAGGACTGCCGGGCGAGCTGCTCAGTGCCCTGGTGGCGGCGGGCGCCTTCGCCGCCTTCCTCTCGACAGCCAGCGGCCTCCTGGTGCTCGTCGCGGGTGCTCTGTCCCAGGACGTGCTGGGCTCGACCAGCGTCGCCGGGTTCCGGCGGGCCGCGGCCATCGGCGGGGCGGTGGCGCTGGTCCTAGGCCTGGCCGTCGAACCGTTCGACATCAACCGCCTGGTGGGGTGGGCGTTCGCCATCGCCGCTTCGTCGTTCTGCCCGCTGCTCGTGCTGGGCATCTGGTGGCGGGGTCTGAGCGCCCGCGGCGCCCGGGCCGGGCTCCTGGTCGGTGGCGGCGGCGCCTCGGCGGGCATCCTGTCCACCATGCTCGGGCTGGCGCCGGGCGGCTGGCTGGGGTCACTCCTGGGCCAGCCCGCGGCGTGGACCGTGCCGCTGGCCTTCGCGACCATGGTGCTGGTCAGCCGGCGCACGCCGGCCTCCGTACCTCCCGACGTAGGCCGCACGATGCTCACGCTCCACACCCCCGAGCACCTCGGCCTCGCCCGCCCCGTCGCTCCCTGAGCTCCGGCTCCTCGGGGACCCGTCCGCCGCTCGTCGGTCGTCCCGACCGCTCGACGCACGGACGGCCGAGACCGCCTGCCCGCCCACGGGTCAGGGGTGACCGCTCGGCGCACCTCCGCTGCGCCCCACCGATGGCCCCCTCGGCGGGCGCCGGGCCGATTCGTACTGTCCGGCCCTGGGCGCCTGGCCGGGTCTGGACCGCCGCCCGGAACGCTCGACCGCCCGGCGCGCCGGGCCCGGATCAAGGGGGGAACATGGCAACCGCAAGCGCCTCCTCACTGGCGTCGGCCGACCGGCACGCCAGGAAGGACTACAAGATCTGGCAGGTGATCGGCGCGTCGTCGGCCGGCACTGTCATCGAGTGGTACGACTTCTACATCTTCGGCGCGTTGGCGACGACCATCTCGCCCAAGTTCTACCCGGCGGGCAACGACACCCTCGCCCTCATCGCCTATCTGTCGACGTTCGCGGTCGGCTTCGTGGTGCGCCCCTTCGGGGCGCTGTTCTTCGGCCGCATCGGAGACCTGGTGGGCCGCAAGTACGCCTTCCTGGTGACGCTGCTCATCATGGGCGGTGCCACCGCGGCGATCGGCCTGCTGCCCAGCTACGAGGTCATCGGCATCGCCGCACCCATCGCCCTGCTCACCATACGGGTGCTGCAGGGCCTGGCGCTGGGCGGCGAGTACGGCGGGGCCGCCGTCTACGTGGCCGAGCACGTGCCCGACCGCAAGCGGGGCTTCTACACCAGCTTCATCCAGATCACGGCCACTTTCGGCCTCCTCATCTCGCTGCTGGTCGTGCTCACGACCCAGAACGCGATGAGCGAAGCGTCGTTCCAGGAATGGGGCTGGCGCCTGCCGTTCCTGCTCTCGGTCGTGCTCGTCGCGACGTCGCTGTTCATCCGCTTGCGGATGAAGGAGTCACCGATCTTCAGCCAGCTCAAGGCCAAGGGCAAGACGTCGGCCAACCCGATCAAGGAGGCCTTCGCCACCCGCGAGAACCGGCGGCGGATGGCCCTGTCGCTGTTCGGGGCCACCGCCGGGCAGGGCGTGGTCTGGTACACCGGCCAGTTCTACGCGCTGTTCTACCTGCAGAAGGTGCTATCGATCGACACCGAGCAGTCGTACGTGATCGTGGCGGTTGCCCTGGTGCTGGCCATGCCGTTCTTCGTCGTGGTCGGCGCGCTGTCCGACAGGATCGGCCGCAAGTGGATCATGATGACCGGCTGCCTGCTGGCCGTGATCAGCTACCTGCCGATCTACAAGCTCATGCAGATCGCCGCGGGCAACGACGTGGTGGGGGTCGGCTCGGAGTCCAACCCGGTTACCGGCGAGCTCAGGCTGCTCCCCTTCACGGTGGTGGACGGCGCCCGCGTGTTCATCGACACCGCGGCGCCCAACCCCAACGTGGTGGCCCTGATCGCCCTGGTCTTCGTCCAGGTCCTGTTCGTGACCATGGTCTACGGGCCGATCGCCGCCTACCTGGTCGAGGCCTTCCCGGCCAAGGTCCGCTACACCTCGATGTCATTGCCGTACCACATCGGCAACGGGGTCTTCGGCGGCCTGCTCCCGGTCATCGGCCTGTCGGTGTGCGCGGCGACCGGATCGATCTTCGCCGGCCTGGCCTATCCCATGATCGTCGCCCTCGTGACGTTCGTGGTGGGCGCCCGGTACCTGCCGGAGACGAGGGACGTCCGCATCTGGGACGAGTTCGAGGCCGCCCGGGCCGGCGAGGAGCCCCGCGGTGGTCACGCTGCGCCGGCCGCCGTGCCGGTGGTCGGCGAGCTCGCGCCCGAGACGACCTGACGATCCATATCCACACATCCACCTCAGCCGTCCGCCCGGCTCGAGCGGCGGCCCACCTCGGGCCGCCGCTCCGGGCGGCGGCCCGGACAGTCCAGAAGGGGGACTGGTCATGGCCGACGACGCACGTGCAACCACAACCGGGACAGCCATCGAGGACTTCCTCGTCGAGGACCGCACCTTCCCGCCGCACGAGGAGTTCAGGCGGCGCGCCGTCGTCACCGGCGCCGGGATGTACGACGAAGCCGACCGCGACTGGCAGGGCTTCTGGGCCAAGCAGGCGACCGAGCTGGTGACCTGGTTCGAGGGCTGGCACACGACCCTCGAGTGGGACCTGCCATTCGCCCGCTGGTTCGTGGGCGGCAAGCTCAACGTGTCCTACAACTGCCTCGACCGTCACGTCGAAGCCGGCCGGGGCGATCGGGTCGCGTACCACTGGGAAGGCGAGCCGGGTGACACCCGGACGATCACCTACGCCGACCTGCTTGCCGAGGTGCAGCGGTTCGCCAACGTGCTGCGCGGCCTGGGCGTCGAGCGCGGCGACCGGGTGGCCATCTACATGCCGATGATCCCCGAGCTGCCGGTGGCCATGCTCGCCTGTGCCCGCATCGGTGCGCCGCACTCGGTGGTCTTCGGCGGGTTCTCGGCCGACTCGTTGTCCGATCGCATCAACGACGCTGAGTGCAAGGTCCTCGTCACCGCCGACGGCGGCTTCCGCCGCGGTCAGGCCCACCTGCTCAAGCCGATCGCCGACGTGGCGCTGTCGGCCACCCCGTCGGTCGAGCACGTGGTGGTGGTCCGCCGGACCACCGACCATCCGCACGCCGACGGCGCCTCGGTCGACCTGGTTGCGGGCCGGGACCACTGGTACCACGACCTCACGGCCGATGCGGCCGCGGTCTGCCCCCCCGAGGCCATGGACAGCGAGGACCTGCTCTACCTGCTGTACACCTCGGGGACCACGGCCAAGCCGAAGGGCATCATGCACACGACCGGTGGTTACCTGACCCAGGTCGCCTTCACCCACCGCAACGTCTTCGACCTCGACCCCGAACATGACGTCTACTGGTGCGCGGCCGACATCGGTTGGGTCACGGGGCACAGCTACATCGTCTACGGCCCGCTCACCAACGGCGCCACGAGCGTCCTCTACGAGGGGGCCCCTGACACGCCCAGCCGCGACCGGCTGTGGTCGATCGCCGGGCGGTACCGGGTGAGCATCCTCTACACCGCCCCCACCGCCATCCGCACCTTCATGAAGTGGGGCGAACTGGAGCCCCAGCGCCACGACCTCTCGTCCCTGCGCTTGCTGGGCTCGGTCGGCGAGCCCATCAATCCCGAAGCGTGGATGTGGTACTGGGAGCACATCGGCGGGCGTCGCTGCCCGATCGTCGACACCTGGTGGCAGACCGAGACCGGCGCCATCATGATCGCCCCGCTGCCCGGGGCCACCACCCTCAAGCCCGGCTCGGCCACGTTCCCGCTGCCCGGCATCGCCGCAGAGGTGGTGGACGAGGCCGGCAACCGGGTCGAGCGGGGCGGCGGCTATCTGACCCTGACTCGGCCCTGGCCGTCGATGCTGCGCGGCATCTGGGGTGACCCCGAGCGCTACCGTGCCACCTACTGGTCCCGCTACGGCGATTGCTACTTCGCCGGTGACGGCTGCAAGATCGACGACGACGGCTACTTCTGGCTGCTGGGGCGGGTCGACGACGTCATGAACGTCTCGGGCCACCGCATCTCGACCACTGAGGTCGAGTCGGCGCTGGTGGACCACCCCGCTGTCGCCGAGGCGGCGGTCATCGGCGCTGCCGACGCGGTAACGGGCCAGGCGATCGTCGGTTTCGTCATCGTCCGGGGCGGCACCGTGGCCACGAGCCGGCTAGGTGAGGAGCTCCGCCAGCACGTCGCCTCCAAGATCGGTCCGACCGCGCGGCCCAAGGCTGTCGTGTTCACCGACGAGCTGCCGAAGACCCGCTCCGGCAAGATCATGCGACGTCTGCTCAAGGACCTGGCCGAGGGACGCGAGCTCGGGGACACGACCACCCTGGCCGACTCGTCGGTGGTGGACGAGATCCGCAAGCGAGCCGAGCACCGGCCTCCGGAGGACTGACCGGAGATGTCTCGGGTGTCGGGTGATTTCTCGCCGGGGGTCGAGGGTCGCCGCAAGGGAGCGCTGCGGTCATGGCTACGGTCGAGCTGTGGGGAAGCGGCGTGTGGTGGTCCTCGGCGTGGCCAGCAGTGCCGGGACGCACCACGCGGGCCAGGAGCGGGCGCCGGCTGCGCTGCGGGCCGCCGGGCTTGTCGACCGGCTCCGGGCCGGGGGGATCGACGTGGAGGACGGTGGCGACGTCGTCCACGAGGTGTTCGCGGCGGACGAGATGGCGTCCCGGGCCCGCAATCTGCCAGCGGTCGTGCGGGTCGCCCGGACGGTCGCCGGCGCCGTCGCCAACACGGTGGCCGGCGGGGCGCTGCCGCTGGTGCTCGGGGGAGACTGCACGATAACGCTCGGCGTCGTGGCCGGGGTCCAGCAGATCGACCCCGCAGCCGGCCTGCTGTACCTCGACGGTGACGCCGACCTGTCCACGCCCGACACGACGAGCAGCGGCGTGCTCGACGCCATGGGGATCGCCCACCTGCTGGGCCTGGCCGACACGGAGCTGGCCCGGCTCGGCCCGCGCACCCCGGCACTCGACGACGACCGCGTCGCCCTGATCGGCTACGACAGCAGTGACGCCGAGTCGTTCTCGGGCACCACCCTCGCCGCCCGCTCGGACCTCGTCGCCTTCGCCGACCACGAGGTCCGCGCCGACCCCGAGCGTTGCGCCCGCGACGCGGTGGCTTCGGTCGGCCGGCGGGCGACGAGCGTCATCGCCCACTTCGACGTCGACGCGGTCGACTCCCGCGACCTCCCCCTCGCCAACTACCCCCACTACGGCACCGGCGTCGCCCTGACAGACGCCGCCCGGGTCCTCACCGTGCTCTGCGCCGCCCCCGGCTTGGCGGCCATCGTCCTCACCGAGGTCAACCCGTCCCACGACCCCACGGGCCGCCAACTGGCCCGCTACGTCGACGCCGTAGCCACCGCGATCACCGGCGGCCTGACCACCGCCTGACCGGCGATTCAGGGGGCCCCTTCGGCAGGACTCGAACCTGCGCACATGGCTCCGGAGGCTTGTAGTCAGCCCTCGTGTTGGTCCTGGTCAGCCGCGGTGACGACGTACGCCGACGCAACCCCCCGCCGGCCCCCGGATGACCGCCAGATCCTGCCCCTATCGGTGTGCCAACGGCGGGCTGCAGAGCAGGTCGTGGTGCTCGTGCACCGCCAGCTCGGGCGCTGGCCGCCGACGCGATGATTCGCCCTGGGTGACTCGATCGTGGCGCGTTATGGTCGTGTTGCGCGTTGAGGGCGTGCCCGGGTCCGCGGGAAGGACTGAGTCCTCCTCATCGAGTGATGTCGTGTTCGGCAGGTGTCATCTTCTCTGCGCCTCCAGATGCGGACCGGGATGGTGCAGGTGAGGAGATGGCATGAGTGCTCACTCGTTGCCGGACCGTCCGGATCTCGCCCAGCTCCGTCGCCAGGCGAAGGAGCTGCGCAACGCCGGCCGTGAGGGCGAGCCCGAGGCGTTGGCCCGGTTCGCCGTGTACCGCCCGGCCGGGGCGCCGGTCACGCTGGCCGCGGCGCAGCTTGTGATCGCCCGCGAGCACGGGCTCGCGAGTTGGCCGCAGCTGAAAGCGGCGGTCGAAGAGTGCCGTATGGGCCGCGAGCAGCAGGCGCGTGCCCTGGTGGTGGCGAGCGTGTCAGGGCGGATGGATCGGGCGGTGCGACTCATCGATGGGGACCCGTCCCTGGCGACCCACGATCTCTGGACTGCCGCTGCGCTGGGTGAGGCGCCCCACGTGCGGGCACTGCTGGCTCGGGATCCGTCCCAGGCGGTCGAGCGGGACCCGGAGTCGGGTTGGGCCCCGCTGTTGGTGGTGTGCAACTCGCGGTGGCACCAGATCGACCCTGGCCGGGGGCCAGCGCTGCGGGAGGTGGCCGAGCTGCTGATGGACGCCGGGGCAAGCCCGGACACGTCGGTGGGTCGGGTGCCGGACTTCGGCCATTGCTCGGCGCTGTATGCGGCAGCGGGGTTGGCGAACCACCCGGAATTGGCCGAGATGTTGTTGAAGCGGGGCGCTGACCCGGACACCCCAGCGGCTCTGTACCACGCGGCGTTCCTGCGGGATCACGTGTGCCTGCGGTTGCTGCTCGACCAAGGCGCCCGAGCAGAGGGCGGTGATGCACTGGCCGCAGCGATCAGCGTCGACGACGTCGAGGCGGTGCGGTTGCTCCTCGCCGCGGGTGTCGATGCGGCCGTGCCGCTACCGGCACAGGCGTTGGGCGAGTGGTACGAGCCCGATCCGGCTCTCGGTGCCGTGCGGGCTGCGATTGAGTTCCAGTGCGGACTCGAGCTGGTGGACCTGCTGCTCCAGCGGGGCGCGGACCCCGACGCCCGGGGCCAGGACGGCCAGTCGGCCTACCGGCTGGCGGTCCGGCAGGGACGGACCGACGTCGTTGACCTGCTGCGATCGCACGGGGCACAGGACGACGCCACCGACGTCGATTGCTTCCTCGCTGCCTGTGTGCGAGCGAACCACCCCGACGCCGCACGGCATCTGACCCGCCGCCCCGGGCTGGTGGACGAGCTGACCGACGAGGACCACCAGGCGATCGCACACGCGGCTGATCAGGGGAACCTGCCAGCAGTGCAGCTGATGCTGGACCTCGGGTTCCCGCTGAACGCGCCGGTCGGTGACGACGGCGCCTCTCCACTACACGCCGCGGCCGGCGCCGGGGCCGCCGAGTTGGTGGCATTCCTCCTCGAGCGGGGTGCCGACATCGAGGCCACGGACACGACATGGGCGTCAACGCCCCTGTGCTGGGCCACGGTCGGCAGTGGGCTCGGCCTCGGCCACGGCGTGCGGGCCGATTGGGTCACAACCATCCAGACCCTGATGGCCGCCGGTGCCTCCACCGAAGGCGTGTGGGTGGCCGGCAAGCCACCCAGTGACGACGTCGCAGTGGTCTTGGGCGCCCACGGCGTCCACCCGCCCGAGGACGAGGAGGACGAGGCATGAGCCGGGTACTGCGGCCGGATGACCCGCTCGCCGCCGCCGTCGCCGAGGCCATCCGAGCAGGTGACATCGAGGAGTTGAAGCGGTTGCTGCGCGGCAACCAGGGTCTGGCGACCGCCACCATCCGCAGCGAGAACGGCGGCGACCCCGTGTCCCGGACTCTGCTCCCGGACCGGTCGCAGCGGTTCACCGCGACCGTGACCGTCGATCGGCAGGGCCGCACCCAGGTGCCGGTCCCGTTCGATCCCGACGAGGTCTGGGGCCCGAAGCCCCGTCATCACGTGACCGGCTCGCTGGCCGGCGGCGCGCTGCGGGGGGTGATCGACGAGGCCGACGGCGACCGCGTGCTGGTCCTCGGACCAGCTTGGAACCGCGGTCACGGTCCAGCTGATGGCGCCGCCGTCGAAGCGGTCCTGATGCCCGAAGGCCCGCAACGCGGCGACCTGGCGGCCGATGTCGCGGCGGCGCTGGATGCGTCCCCCGCCGCCGGGGCGTTCTTCGACTCGCTGGCCCAGTTCTATCGGAACGCGTACCTGCGGTGGATCGATGCCACCAAGCGGCGCCCGGATCAGCGCCCAGTGCGGATCGCCGAGATGATCCGCCTCCTCGAGGAGGGTACGAAGCAACGTCCGCAACCATGACCCGACACCCACTCACATCGGCGCAGCGAACGGTGGACCGGCTCCCATGGCGGGCGTCCGCCTCTAGCATGCGGGTCATGACGGTCTGACGCTCGCGAGCACCACCCTCGTCCCCTGCCCTCATCGAAGGTTCGAGGACAGGAGGATCGAGTGCTCGCGCATGAAGAGAACATCGGTGCGTCCCGCCCCGCCCGGTCGGGGGCGGTTGATGGCGCGTCGCTCTGTGACGACGTTTGGCCGGCGCCATGATCGAGCCACGACTCGCGGCGCCGGGCTGGCTCGTGGCCGCGTACGCAGCGTGGGAGTGGACGGTGGCTTCCTGCTACGCGGAGCAGACCACCTGGCGGCTGGACCGTGGCTGCGCCCGCGTCCGGTTCCTGAAGGTGGCTCGGGCGGGGGCGTACCCGGGCCTGGCTGCCGAGGCGGCCCGGACCCGGTGGGCGGGCGTGCACGGCGTGCCGGTTCCGGAGGTGATCGCGACGGGCAGCGATGGGACGGTCGACTGGCTCGTCACCGCGGGGATTTGCGGGCTACCCGGCACCGATCCGAGCCTGGGCGACGTCCGGAAGGTGGTGGTGGCGTTGGCCGAAGGGCTGCGCCGCTTGCACGACACCGCCCCCGTCACGGCGTGCCCGTTCGACTTCCGGCTCGTCGCCGCGATGGCGCACGCCAGGCGACGGGTGGCCGCGGGGCTGGTCGATCCGGGCGAGGACTTCGACGAGGATCACCGCCACCTCGACCCCCAGGGGGCGCTCGACCAGCTGGAACGGCTGAGGCCCGACGGCGAGGACCTGGTGGTGTGCCACGGCGACTACTGCCCACCCAACGCCCTGATCGCTGATGGCCGGGTGACGGCGTATGTCGATCTGGGGGAGCTGGGTGTGGCGGACCGGTGGTGGGACCTCGCCGTAGCCACACGGGCCGTCACCTGGAACTACGGGCCTGGCCTGGAGTCCCTGTTTCTGGCCGCCTACGGGGCGCCGTCCGATCCGCAGCGCCAAGCGTTCTACCGGCTTCTCTACGACGTCGCATCCTGACCAGCGCCACCCGGCTCTCGGTCATGCGATGTCTGCTCGCTGAGCGGCGTGGCGGTCGCCGTGGTCACCAGGCTGCGCCGCGTGGAACGCCTGCTCGCGGCTGAGTCCCAAAGCGGACGAGTGAGCACCCGCACGTGGGGCAGATCACGGATCTGACGACTTCGGGTACTGGCCACGGTGCTGGGATCCCTTCTGTGTCGGCGGGCCTGGTCAGGCGGCGCAGCAGGACAGCTGGTCGATGGGACGGGTGAAGGACTGGGCAGCCAGGCGAAGTGCTTCGCTCATGGTCAGGTAGGGCGCCCACGTGCCGGCCAGATCGTCGATGGTGAGCCCGAACTTGATGGCGTACACCCCGGCGAGGACGATGTCGCCGGCACCGGCGGCGAGGACGTGCACGCCGAGGACCTTGCCGGTCTGCCGGTCGGCGATCAGCTTGATGGCGCCGCGGGTGTCGTGTTCGACGAGCGCGCGGGGGACAGTGTCGAGCCCGATGACCCGGCAGTCGCAGTCATAGCCGGCGGCGATGGCTTGGACTTCGGTAAGCCCGGCGGAGGCGAGCTGGGGGTCGGTGAACACGACCGACGGCAGGCCCGTGTAGTCGATCGTGTCGTCGCTGTTGGCCAGCGCGTTGTTGGCAGCGAGATGGCCTTGGGCGACGGCGACGTACACGAACTGGGGGCCGCTGGTCACATCCCCGGCGGCGAACACCCGGGGGTTGGTCGTGCGCAAGCTGGCCTCGACGGCGACGAACCCGGCTTGGTCGACCTCGACCCCCCGCCGCATGCAGGTCGAGGCCGTGAACGCGCGCGTGGCGGCCGGCAGCAACCAGGACGGCGTCGCCATCGACGGTGCTTCCCCCGTCGGTGTGCACGACCTTGGCGGCGCCCTGGGCTTCCACCGCGGTGGCGCGGGCGTGGACGACGTCGATGCCCTCTCCCGCAAGGATCATCCGCAGCCGGGACGCCAGCTCTGGTTCAGCGCGGGGTGCGAGGCGGCCGATGATCGTCACCCGGGTGCCGAGCCGCGCGTACAGCTGGCTCAGCTCCAGCCCGACGAACCCCCCGCCGACGGTCACCAGCCGCTCCGGCAGGCTCGATTGTTCCATCGCCGTGGTCGAGGTCAGGAAGTCGGCCTGGGCGAGCCCGGGCAGCGGGGGGATGGTTGGTTCGCTGCCGGTGGCGACCAGGTAGGCGCCAGCTCTGAAGTCGTGGCCATCGATGGTGAGGGTCGCAGTGTCCTTGAACCGGGCGTGGCCGGCGACGATCTCGAACCCGTACACCTCCGCCAGGTCGAGGTACTTGTGCTGGCGCATCTCGGCGACCAACTCGTCCTTGAGCCCGATCAGGGCCGCGAGGTCCACTGGACCAGCCGAAGTTGCTACTCCCGCGAAGGGATGCGAGCTGGCGGTACGGCGGGCCGAGGCGGCGGCGAGCAGCGTCTTGGACGGGATGCAGCCCACGTTGACGCACGTGCCTCCCACCACGGCCTCCTCGATCATGACGACGCGGGCCTCTCGGCGTCGGGCTTCGATCGCGGCACCGAACGCGGCGCCGCCCGAGCCGACAATCGCGAGGTCGTAGTCCACGATCCGGTCCTCTCCCTCAATCCAACCGGCGCCGCCTGCGACGTGCCGGGAACGCTTCTGACCGGGACGGTAAACCTTCCAGTGTCCGGGAAGGTCAAGGGGCGTAGCCTGATGTGGTGCGCATCGGTGAGCTCGCGGACCGCTCGGGTGTCGCGGTCAAGACCATCCGCTACTACGAGGACATCGGCGTGCTGGACCCGCCCGAGCGAACACCCTCGGGCTACCGCGACTACGACGATCCGGCGATCGACCGCCTCGCGTTCATCCGGGCCGGCCAGGCGGTCGGGCTGACCCTCGGTGAGATCCGCCAGGTCGTCGGCCTTCGAGAACGCGGTCAGGCCCCGTGCACCCACGTTGTCGCGCTGCTCGAACGCCGTGCGGACGAGATCGGCCAGCGCATCGCCGAGTTGCAACACCTCCAAGGCGACCTACGCCGCCTCGCCACCGAAGCGCAAGGTCTGGACCCCGCCGACTGCGACCCCCAGCGCGTCTGCCACGTCATCGCCCCGCGCCGCTCCTGAAGAAGGGCCTTGACCTTCCAGCACAGGGGAGGCTTTACCGTGACGGTCGTGACGACCAACACCGCCCCCAGACACATCGAAGAGCGGACCGGTCACAGCCGCCGGTTGATCGGAGCGTGGGGACGGCAGCGCGGGTCCTGGTCGGGGTGCTGCTGGTCGGCAGCGTGGCCGTGGGTCACCTGTCGGCTGGCGTCGACCCCTGGGCCTGGGTCCTCGGGCTCGTGGGGTTCCCTCTCTTGGTCCTCGGCTGGCAGCGCTGGCGGGCGAGCCGCCATCCCCGTCGTCTCGCGGCCACCGGACCGCTCGCGCATCTCGTCAACATCGCAGTCTTCGCCGCCTTGTACCTGACGCCCTCGTACGCCCCGGCCCTATCGGTCACCAGCGACGCGGCCCTGCTGTTGTACGGGACCTCGATGCTGCTTGCCGCCGTTCGTGGCTACGCCGGCTGTGAGGTCTTGGCGGTGTCCAACTGGGTCCTGCGCCGCGACGACCAGATTGGCTGCATGCTCTTCTGGCCCATCGACACCGCCGAGAGCGACCACCGGCACGCCGACCCGGACGATTCGAGCGCGGGCTGAGCGCCGGACCGATGCCGCCAGGGCTACCCGCGGCTACGGGACTCCCCGTCCCGTGCCAGACGGTCCTGCACCAGCGCTCGGGGTTCTCATTCTGGTCGGTCACGGGCGGGTGGCGACGTCGGCCCACGCGCTTCGGGCAAGAGCGGGGACACGGGCGAGCGCGACGACTTCACCGGGCGGGTCACCGGCGGCGTGGCGCCAGGCGTCGAGATGCTCGGGGCCGCAGAACAGGTTGGCGTGGACGCAGAAGTCCTCCATGACGTTCTCGCAGGGACCGAGGGGCATCCACAGCACCG
>JBKPHT010000347.1:0-1682 GCA_046730015.1 Actinomycetota bacterium | reverse complement strand
CCGCCCGACACGGCGTCGAGCGTGGCCGCGGCCTTGGCCACGAGGAACGGGTTGCGGTACGGCAGCACCAGGATGTTGGGGACGAGGCGCAACCTCTCGGTCACGGCCGCCACCAGGCCGAGTGCCACGAACGGGTCGAGGGCGTCGTGGCCGCCGGCCTGCAGCCAGCGGTGCGACGGCGCCGGGTGGTCGGTGAACCCCACCCCGTCGAACCCGAGCTCCTCGGCCCGCGTGGCGAAGCGGACGATCGCCCCCTTGGTTACCAGCTCGGGGCTGTACGGGTGGGCGACCAGCGGGTAGGTGACGAAGTGCCGCATCGGAGGCACGTCAGCGCAGGCGCCACTGCGGGCGCTCGCCCGAGGCGAACCTGTCCTGCCCGGCCTTGAAGGCGGCGGCGTCCGAGCCGATGCGGGTGAACAGGTTGGCGAGCCCGATGGCCTGCGTGCGGGGTACCTCCAGCGCGGTCCACAGCGCCCGCATCGTGCCCTGGACGACGAGCGGCGGCGCGTCGGCGATGACCCGCGCGGCCCACCCCGCCCGCTCGCGCAGCTCGGCCCGCGGGACCACCTCGGAGACCAACCCGACCTCGCGGGCACGCTCGGCCGACATCCGCTCGTGGGCGCCGAGCAACGACAGGCGCATGATCTCCTGGAACGGCATCTTGGCCAACATCTGCATCGGCTCGAACGCCGCGGTCATGCCGTAGGTGACGTGCGGGTCGAAGAACACGGCGTCGTCCGCGGCGATGATGAACTCGACCTCGCCGAGGAGGTAGAAGGCGCCGCCGCAGGCCATCCCGTGCACCGCCGCGACCACGGGCTTCCACAGATCGCACGTCTTCGGGCCGACGTCGCGTCCGGGATCGTCGTACATCCACGGCGTCGGGTAGTCGGGGAAGTCGCCCGCGGCCATGGCGGCGTTGTTCTCGTCCGAGACCGCCTCGGCGCGGTCGATGCCGGTGCAGAAGGCGTCGCCCTCGCCGGTGAGCACGACGCAGCGCACGTCGTCGTCGTAGCGGAAGCCGTGCCACACCTCGTGCAGCTCGGCCTGCATCTGCTTGTTGATGGCGTTGCGCACCGCCGGCCGGTTAAGCGACACCCAGGCGATGCCGTCGTCCTTGGCCACCGTGAGCGTCTCGTAGCTGGACATGAGCCGAGCTTAGGGTCGGGCCCCGGCCGGATCTGATTCCGCGTCAGATCTCAGCCACGTATTCGTCGCCGTCGCGCCGACCGCGGGATCGGTCGCCATGAAGCATGGCACTACATGCAGTCTGAGTTGACGTCGATCTCAGAATCGGAGAACAATGTTTCCGGTGGTGGTTCGATGGCGACCCTGATGCACCGTGGGCTCGAGCGCGCCGCTCGGGTGGGCCGCCGTTGAGGCCGAGATGCTGAGGCTGCACGTCTGCCGGCGCCGGTCCGACCGCCTCGACGGCATCTCGCACGGCCCGAGGGCTCGGTCGACAAGCTCCTGATGACCCAGGTCGAGCAGGCCGTCGGGCACGCCGCCCTCGCCGTCGGCGGCGCCGGGCCCGGCGCCGACGACGACACGTGGCTCAAGGTGTACCTCTACAGCCGGGCCCAGAGCGTCATGGGCGGCACGTCGCAGATCCAGCGCAACCTCGTCGCCGGCCGCATCCTGGAGTTGCCGACCTCATGAGGAGCGACATGACGTACGACCTT
>JBKPHT010000346.1:0-19193 GCA_046730015.1 Actinomycetota bacterium | reverse complement strand
GCCCGCGGTCGGCGCCCGGGCGGCGGGCCGGCGGCAGGGCCCGGATCTCGTCGAGCATCTTGCGCAGGATGTCGGGCTCGATGCGGCACCGGGAGGCCACGTCCATGAGGTACTGGTCACGGACCAGGCCGGTGGGGTGCTCGGCGACGATGGTGAGGGCCCGCTCGGCGGCCCAGGCCCGGCCCTCGTTGGTGGCCAGGTCGGCGGCGGCGAAGGCCCGGTCGAGCCGGAAGCGGAGGAACGGGGTGGCGCCCTCGACGGCCGCGGCCAGGCGAGCCGGGTCGTCGGCGCCGACGTCACCCGGATCCTGGCCGGGGGGCAGGTCCGCGACGGCCACCTCGAGGTCGTGCTCGCGCTCCCACCGGTAGAAGCGCTCGGCGGCGGCCTGCCCGGCGCTGTCGGCGTCGAAGGCGAGCACCAGCCGCCGGGCGGCGAACCGGGTGAGCAGGGTGACGTGCTCGTCGGTGAGGGCGGTGCCGCAGGTGGCGACCGCCAGCGGGACGCCGGCCCGGTGGAAGGCGATGACGTCGGTGTAGCCCTCGCAGATCACGGCGCTGCCGGCGGTGACGATCGCCGTCTTGGCCCGGTCGAGCCCGTAGAGCACCTTGGACTTGTTGTACAGCGGGGTCTCGGTCGTGTTCTTGTACTTGCCTTGGTTGCCGGGTCCCTCGCCGCCGGGGAGGATCCGCCCGCCGAAGCTGACGGGGTCGCCGCGGTCGTCCCGGATGGGGAACAGGATCCGGGCCCGGAAGTGGTCGTTGAGCTTGCCGACGCTGTTGACCCGGGCGAGGCCGGCGTCGACGAGCAGGTCGCCGGGGGCGCCGAGGGAACGGCACAGCGCGTCCCACCCATCGGGCGCCCAGCCGATCTCGAACTCGCGCACGACGTCGCCGTCGAGTCCCCGTTCCCGCAGGTATCGGCGGGCGGCGCCGGCGTCGGGCCCGGTGAGCAGGCGGTCGTGGTACCAGGCCACCGCCTTGGCCACCACGTCGACCAGCTTGGCCCGCTTCCTGCGGCCCTCGCCCTGGTCGCGGTCGGTGTAGCGGAGCGTGATGTTGGCCTTGGCGGCGAGCCACTCGACGGCGGCCGGGAAGTCGAGCTGCTCCTTCTCCTCGACGAACGTGATGACGTCGCCCTTGGCCTGGCAGCCGTAGCAGTAGTACACGTTCTGGGCGGCGTTGACCCCGAACGAGGGCGTCTTCTCGGTGTGGAAAGGGCACAGTCCCATCCAGCGCTGACCGACCCGGCGGAGCGGGGTGTACTGGCTGACGACGGCGACGATGTCGGACGCGGCCCGGACCGCCGCCACGTCCTCGTCGTTGATGCCCATCGGGGCGAGGCTACCGGTGGTCCGTCACCCCCGGCCGCGACCCCTGAGCTCGTCGCGCCGGGCCTTGAGCTCGGCGGCGACGGTGTCCTTGATCTCGGCCTTGGCCGCCTTGGCCTCGTCGACCGGCCGGCGGGCCTGGGCCTTCACCTCGTCGCGCACCCGGGCGAGCTCCTCCTTCAGGCGGAGCAGCTCCTCGCGGTGGGCGTCGAAGTGCTGGCGCCAGCCGGCTCCGGGGGACGGCGGGCGGAACTCGCGGGTCCGCTGGGTGGTGCCCCGGCGGACGGCCGAGCGGACGTCGGGCTGGTCGAGCAGGGTCGCGTCGTGGGCCGCCTGGGCCTCGACCATCTTGGTGAGGAGGTTGGCCAGCGTGTCCTGCTCGCGGGCGGTGAGGGCGTCGAAGCCGGCCCGCGGCCCGTAGGCGGCCTCGGCGGCGCGGGCGCGGGCGGCCTCTCCGGCCTCGGTGACCCGGACGGTCTTGATGCGGCGGTCGAAGGGGGCGACGCGCCGCTCGACGTAACCGCGTGCCTCCAGGCCGTCGACGACCACGGTGACGAACGAGGCGTCGCAGCGCCACTGGTCCGCCAGCTCGCGCATCGAGCGTTCGGGACCCGGCTCCAGGGTGAGCAGGTGCTTGAGCATGGGCGGCGTGAGGCCCAGCTCGTCGGCCGCGCCGATGAACCGGAGCTGGTTCTCCGCGGAGAAGAACAGGTCGGCCACGGCCTGGCTCACCTGCCGAGCGGCCTCGTCCCTGGTCACGAGCAGAGGGTACCTCCGAGGCGGATTCGTTGTCCCGAACCTACCGTTGTGACGAAAAGATCATTGACTCAGCTCAAGTACCGGGTCCAGCATACGCGCATGGCACCTCCCGCCCCCTACCCCGCCCGGCCGGCCATCCGGGTCGAGGCGCTGACCAAGAGCTTCGGAGACGTCCGCGCCCTCGTTGGCATCGACCTCGCCGTCCCCGCCGGCACCGTGCTCGGCCTGCTCGGCCCCAACGGCGCCGGCAAGACGACCGCCGTCCGCATCCTCACGACCATCCTCCGGCCCGACGCCGGCCGGGCCGAGGTGCTGGGCCTCGACGTCACCGCCGACCCCCAGGGCGTCCGCCGGCGCATCGGCCTCGCCGGCCAGTACGCCGCCGTCGACGAGAACCTCACCGGCCGCGAGAACCTGCGCCTCGTCGGGCGGCTCACCCACCTGCCCCGCCGGACCATCGGCGCCCGGGCCGACGAGCTGCTCGACCGCTTCGGGCTGACCGAGGCGGCCAACCGGCCGGCATCCACCTACTCGGGCGGCATGCGGCGCCGGCTCGACCTCGCCGCCGCCCTCGTCCACCGGCCGCCCGTCCTCTTCCTCGACGAGCCCACCACCGGCCTGGACCCCGCCAGCCGCAGCGACCTGTGGCAGGTCATCGAGGAGCTGGTGGCCGACGGCGCCACCGTCCTGCTCACCACCCAGTACCTGGAGGAGGCCGACCGGCTGGCCGACCGCATCGCGGTCATCGACCGGGGCGAGGTCATCGCCGAGGGCACCCCCGCCGCGCTGAAGACCGACCTGGGCGACACGGTCATCGACATCTCCCTGGCCGACCCCGCCGAGGCCGCCCGCGCCGCCGGCGTCCTCGCCCCGCTCGACCACCGGTCGAAGCTCGCCGGCAGCGCCTTGGAGGTCACCGTCGACAACGGCCCCCGCGCGCTCGTCGACGTGCTCCGGGCCCTCGACGGCGCCGACCTCCGGCCCTCCGGCATCACCGTCCGCGAGCCCAGCCTGGACGACGTCTTCCTCTCGCTCACCGGCCACCGGGCCGAGGGCGGGGCCGGATCCCCCGCCGACCCCGCCCCGGACCGGGCGCCCGAGCTCGTCACCGCCCGAGGTGCCGCATGACCGCAACGACCCTGCCCGCTCCCGGCCCCGCCCCAGCCCCGGCGCCCTCCCCCACCGGGTACCCGGCCGACGCCGCCCCGGCGGCCCCACCGGCGCCCCGGGGCGCCGCCGTCGGCGACGCGCTCGCCATCACCTGGCGCAACCTGCTGGCCTACATCCGGCTGCCCGAGCTGCTGGTGTTCTCGACGATCCAGCCGATCATGTTCGTGCTGCTGTTCCGCTACGTGTTCGGCAACTCGATCAACCTGAGCGACCCGTCCGTCGCCTACGTCGACTACCTGATGCCGGGCATCTTCGTGCAGACCGCCGTGTTCGGTGTCATCGCCACCGGCATCGGGCTGGCCGAGGACCTGAACAAGGGCCTGATCGAGCGGTTCCGCTCGCTGCCCATGGCCCGGTCGGCCGTGCTGGCCGGGCGTACGCTGGCCGACGGCGTCCGCAACGTGTTCGTGATCGTGCTCATCACCGCGGTCGGGATGATGGTCGGCTTCCGCATCCACGGCGGCGTCCTCGCCTACCTCGCGGCCATGGCCCTGATCCTGGTGTTCGCCTTCTCCCTGTCGTGGGCGATCGCGACCATCGGCCTCGGGGCCCCCAACGCCGAGGCGGCCCAGGCGGCCATCTTCCCGCTGCTGTTCCCGCTGACCTTCGCCTCGTCCGCCTTCGTGGACACCTCGTTCATGCCCGGCTGGCTCCAGGCCTTCGCCGACCACCAGCCGGTGACCGCGACCGTCGACGCCGCCCGCGACCTCATCCTCGGCCAGCCCGTCGGCTGGGGTGTGGTCAATTCGCTGGCCTGGTCGGCCGGGCTGCTGGCAGTGTTCGCCCCGATCGCCGTCCGCCGCTACCGCAGGGCGGCCTGAGGCCGGGACCGGGGGCGGTCACCGCGGCGCGGCGGCCGCGAAGACCGCCCCCAGCCCGCCCGGCACTGCCATGCTGGGACCGGACGAGCACAGGGTGGGACCCGATGGTCACGCTGACGCCCCGGCCGCTGGCCGGATCGGTCGACGAGCTGGTGGCGGGCGCCACCGGACGGGCGCGGTTCGCCAACGCCGACGGCAAGTCGGGCTCGTCGTTCGAACGGGTCGAGGTCGGCGGCGAGCGCCTCGTGGTGAAGGTCATGCACGTCGACGACGACTGGATCGCCCGGTCGCTCGGCGACCTCGGCTGCCGGCCGGTCACCATGTGGGCGGCGGGCCTGTACGACGCCTTCCCCGCCTCGATCGACCACACCGTGGTCGGCGCCGCCCGGGGGTTCGGCCGCAACGGCTGGGGCGCCGCCCTGCTCATGGAGGATGTCGGGTCCGACCTGGTGCCCGAGGGCGACGCCGTCGTGCCCGCCGCCCAGCACGCCGCGTTCCTCGACCACCTGGCCGAGCTCTCGGCCCAGCTCTGGGGCTGGAGCGACACGGTCGGCCTCGTCCCGCCGTCCCTCCGCTGGAGCTTCTTCGGCGACGACATGCTCGCCGTCGAGCGGGCCCGCGGCTTCCCCGACGCCGTCCCCGCCATCGCCGACCGGGGCTGGCGGCGGTGGCATGAGCGCGCCCCGGCCGACGTCCGCGACACGGTCGCCGGCCTGCGGCGGGCGCCCTGGGTGCTGGCCGACGCCCTGGCCGCCACCCCGGCGACGTTCATCCACGGCGACTGGAAGATGGGCAACCTCGGCAGCCGGCCCGACGGCCGGACCATCCTCATCGACTGCGCCTACCCGGGTGAGGGCCCGGCCTGCCACGACCTGGGCTGGTACCTGGCCCTCAACCAGGCCCGCCTGCCGGAGCCCAAGGAGGACGCCATCGCCCGGTTCCGGGCCGCGCTGGAGCGCCACGGCGTCGCCACCGACGGCTGGTGGGACCGCCAGCTCGACCTCAGCCTGCTCGGCACGGTCGTGCAGTTCGGCTGGGAGAAGGCGCTGGGCGACGACGCCGAGCTCGCCTGGTGGCTGGACCGGGCCCGGGCCGGGGCGGCGTGGCTGTAGCCGGGCAACGAACCGGGTCGGAAACATCGCGCTCGACGCGATCCGACCGACCCGGTTCGGGTGGAGGCAGGCTGCCGCCGTCGCCGGCGACCGCGGTCAGTCGTCGGTCGGGCCCCTGACCTCCGCCCGCGCGGCGGGCCCGGCCGGCGACGCCGGCCTCCCGGCCCCGTTGCCGTCCGCCGCGTGCCCGTTGGCGCCCGGGGTGGCGCCGGCGGCCTCCAGCCGGTCCCGCTCGCGGTTGTCCTTGCGGATCGACAGCCAGATCGACACGGCCAGCACCGCGGCGATGACACCCAGGCTGAGCGCGGTGGGGATGTGGTACCACTCGGAGACGATCATCTTGACGCCCACGAAGGCGAGGATGACGGCCAGGCCCTGCTGGAGCAGCGAGAACTTGTCCCGCAGGTCGGCCAGGAGGAAGTAGAGCGCCCGCAGGCCGAGGATGGCGAAGGCGTTCGAGCTGAACACGATGAACTGCTCGCGGCTCACCGCCAGGATGGCCGGGATCGAGTCGACGGCGAACACGACGTCGCTCGTCTCGACCACGATCAGCACGGCCAGCAGCGGGGTGGCCAGCAGCCTGGCGTTCTTGCGGACGAACAGGTGCTGGCCGTTGTACTCGGTGGTCGACGGGATGACGCGGCGGACCAGCCTCAGCACGGGGTTGTTCTCGGGATGGACCTCCTCGTCGTCGTGGCGGAGCATCCGGACGGCGGTGACCAGCAGGAACGCGCCGAACACGAACAGCATCCACTCGAACCGCTCGAGCAGCGAGACGCCGACGACTATGAAGGCGAACCGCAGCACGAGGGCGCCGAAGATGCCCCAGAACAGCACCCGGAACTGGTACTCCCGGGGCACCGCGAAGTAGCTCATGATCAGCGCCCACACGAACACGTTGTCGACGCTGAGGCTCTTCTCGATCAGGTAGCCGGAGATGTACTCGGTTGCCGCCGGCCCGCCGTGCCAGGCGAGGATGACGAAGGTGAAGGCAAGGCCGATGCTGATCCAGACCGCCGACTCGATGGCGGCCTCCTTGGTGCTCGGCGCGTGGGGCCGCCGGTGGACGATCAGCAGGTCCGCGATGAGCAACGCCGTCACGAAGGCCAGGAACGCCAGCCACACCCACACCGGGACGTGGAAGCTGGCGAAGTTGCTGTCGTTCGAGGATGACTCGGACGCCACGACGGCGAAGGACGGGAGCACCAGTTACCTCCGGCTGTATGCCACTCGGACTTCCAGCCGAAGGTCTCGCCCGCCACGAGGGCCGCGGTCACCGGGCCTCCAGGCGTCCCTCGCCTGGCGGCCGTACTGACGATGATCCACGTTGAGGGCTACTCCCCTTCGGTTCGGCAGAGTCTATCTGCCCCGTGGCCGGCTCCTTAACCTGCGGCGATGACGGCGATGGAGCGACCGGATCCGCCCGCCAGTTCGCCGCACGATCTCACCTCGACGCGTGCGCGATGGCGGGATCGGTCGTGTCGTCACCTCTCGCCCCGGCTGCGGAGCACAGACCGCACCGCCAGCAGGCGGGCAACCTCCGCACGGGTGGGTGTCCCCACGGCAACCCGAGCGGCGGCCCGGTGCTCCCACCGCCGCAGCACCCACGTCGGGAGCGTCATCGCCTGGCCGAGCGCCTCCTGGAACGCGGCGTCGCGGTCGAGATCGTTCACCGGGCGGCACGCCCGGGGCGGAATGGTGGCGACGTCGCGATCACAGTGTCAGGATCCGCCACCACCGGTCGGCCGGCCAGAGTGCGAGCCACCTGGCGGCTGCCCGTTTGCTACCGGACGAGGCCCAGGCGGCTGATCTGCGTCATGTCCACTGGCTACGGTGAGTACGTGAAGCGGCACAGATTGGCGGCACGACGCCGGGCCATGGGGTTCAGCCAGGAGTCTCTCGCCGAGGCGCTGACGAGGCACTCGCCCGACTGCCGGAAGCCCGTCGCCACCTCGACCGTCGCGGGCTGGGAGCAGGGAACTACGCTCAGGGTCCGAGCGCGATGGCGCCGACCGCTCGCCATCGAGCTGGACGTGTCGCTCGATGAGCTGGACGAACTGCTCGTGTTGGAGGACGACAGAACATCGGGTCCGGCGCCCCCGAGCATCGAGAACGACACCCACGTTTTCGCCTCACCGCTCCGGGCCACCCTGGACGACGTCGACGAACTTGGCCGAGCCGACATGGATCGCAGGACGCTGCTCAAGAACGCACTCTTCATGGTCGGTGCGTCCATCGCGCCGAGCCGCGACTGGCTGCTCGCGACGCTCGACGAGGCGACGGCACCGACTCGACGGGTCGGCACCGGCCAGGTCGATGCAATCCGCCGGACGTTCGGGCTCTTCCAGGAGCTGGACGTCACTCGAGGTGGCGGATATGCCCGACGGCAGCTCGCCGCGTACCTCACCTCCACCGTCGTTCCGCTGCTGCGGACGAACGACTCATCCAGTCAGACCGGCCGGGAGCTCTACGAGGCCGGGGCGGAGCAGCTCTACCTCATCGGATGGATGGCCTTCGACGACGGCGAGCACGTTCTGGCACAGAGGTACCTGCACAACGCGCTCCGACTCACCCGGGAGGCACGGAGACCCGAGCTGGGGGCGCACGTGCTCGCCGGGCTGTCCGATCAGGCGACCCTGACCGGTCATCCCCAGGACGGGCT
Organism: Actinomycetota bacterium; assembly: GCA_046730015.1. Taxonomy (GTDB): domain Bacteria; phylum Actinomycetota; class Acidimicrobiia; order Acidimicrobiales; family VFJN01; genus ZC4RG19. The sequence continues at coordinate 11,342 of JBKPHT010000346.1, read as the reverse complement.
CCAGCTCGCTCGAGCGGGCCGGCTGGGCCTCCAGCGGGGCCACAGCCCCGCGTGCCTCGCCGATCTCTGGGCCCTGCAGGCCCGAGCCGAGGCGATGCTCGGGGATCACCGGGCAGTCGCCCACTCCGTCATGCAGTCACAGCAGGCGGCGGAGGCCGGCAACGGGGCCGACGAGCCGGAGTGGGCGCGGTTCATCCCCGGCGCGTACCTGTACGGCGAGTACGCCCATGCCTTCCGCGACCTCGACCGACCGACCGAGGCGGCAACATTCGCCTCGCTCTCGGCCGAGGACGCCGCGCGCCAGAACAGGGCTCGCCGCGGCTCGCTCGCGCATGCCACGCTCGCTCGTGCCGCACTTGCCAGCCACGATCTGGATGCCGCAGCCGCGTCCGCGACCACCACGGTCGAGCTGGCCGCCAAGGTCCGGTCCTCGCGGTCCATCGACGCGGTCGCCGATCTCCGCACCCGCCTTGCCGTCCATGACTCCTCGCAATCGGTCGCAGACTTCCTCGCGGTGGCCGACGCTCTGCTGCCTCCTTGATGGCCGGCCGCCGTCCCGACGCGCTGCCGGAATCGAGGGGGACTACCCCCGTCAACGTGTGTCGGACGCCGCTGAGCCCACGATCGCCTGGGCGGCGGCGAGCCGGGCGACCGGGACCCGGAACGGGGAGCACGAGACGTAGTCGAGCCCGGTCCGCTGGAAGAAGGCGATCGACTCCGGGTCGCCGCCGTGCTCGCCGCAGACGCCGAGCTTGAGCGTGCGGTTGGTCGACCTGCCCCGCTGCACCGCCATCTCGACCAGGACGCCGACGCCCCGCTGGTCGATGGTCTCGAACGGGTTGCGGCGCAGCAGGCCCTCGGCCAGGTACGCGGGCATCAGCCGGGCCTCGACGTCGTCGCGGCTGAACCCCAGGGTCATCTGGGTGAGGTCGTTGGTGCCGAAGCTGAAGAAGTCGGACACCTCGGCGATGTCGTCGGCCCGCAGGGCCGCCCGCGGCGTCTCGATCATCGTGCCGATCGAGATCTCCAGCTTCCGGCGAGACCCCTTCATGGCCTGGGCGATGGCCTCGGTCACCCAGCCGCGGGCCTCGACCATCTCCTCCCGGCTGATCGTCAGCGGGATCATGATCTCGACCATCGGCCTGCCGCCGGCCTTGGCCCGGTCGAGCGCGGCCTCGACCAGGGCGCGGACCTGCATGGCGTACAGGCCGGGCTTCAGCACCCCGAGGCGGACGCCGCGGACGCCGAGCATCGGGTTCTGCTCACGCCACGACCGGGCGGTGGCCAGCAGCTTGCGCTGCTCGGCCGACAGCTTGCCGGTGGCGTCCTGGATGGCCAGCTCCTCGACGCTGGGCAGGAACTCGTGGAGCGGCGGGTCGAGCAGCCGGACGGTCACCGGCAGCCCGTCCATCGCCTCGAGGATCTCGACGAAGTCGGCCCGCTGCACCGACCGCAGCTTCTCCAGCGCGGCGGCCTCGCCGTCGGGGGTGTCGGCGAGGATCATCTCCCGGACGACCGGCAGCCGGTCGTCGCCGAGGAACATGTGCTCGGTGCGGCACAGGCCGATGCCCTCGGCGCCCAGCTCGCGGGCCTTGGCCGCGTCGGCGCCGGTGTCGGCGTTGGCCCGGACCGCCAGCCGGGCCCGGCGGGGGTTGCGGCCGTGGCGGATGGCGTCGGCCCAGCCCAGCAGCGTCTCGAGCTCGGCGGGGGCCTCGCTGGATGCCAGCTCGACCTCGCCCAGGACGACCCGGCCGGTGGTGCCGTCGAGCGAGATGACGTCGCCCTCCTTGACGGTGACGCCGCCGGCGGTGAAGGACTTGCCGTCGATCTTCACCGCGTCGGCGCCGACCACGGCGGGGATGCCCCAGCCCCGGGCCACCACCGCGGCGTGGCTGACCAGCCCGCCGCGGGCGGTCAGGATGCCCTCCGACGCCTGCATGCCGTGCACGTCCTCGGGCGAGGTCTCGGTGCGCACCAGGATGACCTTCTCGCCCTTCGCTGCGGCCTTGGCGGCGTCGTCGGCGGTGAAGGTCGCCTGCCCCACCGCGGCACCTGGCGAGGCTGCCAGGCCGGTGGCGATGACCTGCACGTCGGCGTCGGCGAACTGGGGGTGCAGCACCTGTTCGACGTGGTCCTCGCTGACGCGGAGGAGGGCCTCGTCGCGGGAGATCTTCCAGCCCCGGCGGCGCTGGTTGGTCATGTCGACCGCCATCTTCAGCGCGGCTCGGCCGGTCCGCTTGCCGACGCGGGTCTGCAGCATCCAGAGCTTGCCCTGCTCGATCGTGAACTCGGTGTCGCACATGTCGCGGTAGTGGGCTTCGAGCCGGGCGAAGTTGCCGATCAGCTCGTCCCGCGCCGCGGGGAAGTGGCGGCCGAGGTCGTCGAGGTTCTCGGTGTTGCGGATGCCGGCCACGACGTCCTCGCCCTGCGCGTTGACCAGGAAGTCGCCGTAGGGCTTGTCCTCGCCGGTGGCGGCGTTGCGGGTGAACCCGACGCCGGTGCCCGACTCGTCGTCGCGGTTGCCGAACACCATCGTCTGGACGTTCACGGCGGTGCCGAGGTCGTGGGGGATCTTCTCCCGGTCGCGGTAGGCCCGGGCCCGGGGGCTGTCCCACGACCGGAACACGGCCTCGATCGCGCCCCGGAGCTGGCGCTTGGGGTCCTGGGGGAAGGCGCGGCCGGTCTGCTTGCGGACGATCCGCTTGTAGATCGCGCACAGGTCCTTGAGCGACTCGGGGGGCAGCTCGGCGTCGTTGGTGATCCCGGCGTTGGACTTGGCCCGCTCCAGCTCCGACTCGAACGGCTCGCCGTCGAGGTCGAGCACGATCCGGCCGTACATCGCGATGAACCGGCGGTAGGAGTCGTAGGCGAACCGCTCGTCGGAGGTGCCTTTGGCCAGGCCCTTCACGCTGCGGTCGTTGAGGCCGAGGTTGAGGACCGTGTCCATCATCCCCGGCATGGAGAACTTCGCGCCGGAGCGAACGCTCACCAGCAGCGGGTCGGCGGGGTCGCCGAGGCGCCGCTTCATGGTCTTCTCCAGGCGGCCGACGTGGCGCGCCACCTCGTCGGTGAGGCCCGACGGCCAGCCCGACCGCATGTGGTCGCGGCAGGCGTCGGTGGTGATGGTGAACCCGGGGGGCACGGGGAGCTTCAGCACCGAGGTCATCTCGGCGAGGTTGGCGCCCTTGCCCCCGAGGAGGTCCTTCATCTCCATCGGCGGCCGCGGGTGACGGTGATCGAACGCGTAGACGTACGGCACGGCTGCCCCTCGAATTGTGCTTGCGCGGCAGGTCGAGGCGAGCCTACGCCCCCATCCCCACCGGTATCGCCGGCGGCGGGGCATGCTCTGTTCAGGCAGGAGCAGGGAGGGCGACATGGCATCCAAATGGGAGTGGACGAAGCAGACCGGGCCGTTCTCGGCCCCCGGCGTGCCGGACTCGCCGGCCCGGTTCGTGGTGGAGCAGACGGGCGACTCGTGCTTCGCGATCGTCGCCTCCGGGTTCGCGTACAACGGCGAGCCGTCGGTGGAGGTGACCCCGGAGACCCTGCCGGAGACCGACTTCGCCTCGATTCCCCGCTACCTGTCGTGGCTGGTGAGCCGGTACGGGCCCCACACCCCGGCGGCACTGGTCCACGACCAGCTGGTGTCCGGCGGCATGCCCTACCGGGAGCGGCAGGCGGCGGACGACCTCTTCCTGACGATGATGCGGCAGATCGACGTGCCGCCGGTGTCGGCCCGGCTGATGTGGGCGGCGGTCACGCTCGCGACCCGGTGGCACGGCGGGGCCGCCCGCCGGGCCTCGGTGGTGCTGTGGGGCCTGCTGGCGGTCGTCGGCCTCGTCGGGCTGGTGGCCGGGCTGGTGACGGGGACGGCCGCACTGGTGGTCGCCGCGCTCCTCGGGCCGGCGGTGGGCGCCGCCGTCTGGACCGACCGCTACCTGGCCGGCCTGGTCGCCGGGTACGCGCTGCCGTTCGTCCTGGCGCCCGCCGCGGTCGCGTTGGGCGGGTACGTCGTGTACTGGGCGGTCGAGCGGGCGGTGCGGGCCGTCCGTTCGCTGCTTCCCCGCAACCGGGGCTCCGACCTGCGCGACCCGCTCCCCTACCAGGGCCGCGAGTGACCCGGCCGGTCGATCTGTCGTCCCCGAGGCGATCGGGGTCGGGGGCCGACGGCTATCGCCTCGGGAGCCGTGGATCGACAGCTATCGCCTCGCCATGTGGTCAGGACCTCGGGAACCGGCCGGCGACGTCGATCCACAGCGCCTCCGACGCTGCCATCAGGTCGCCGCCCGGGGCGTAGACGGCTGCCCGGGCGTACGCCTTGCGGCCGTCGCGGCCGCCGTGCTCGGCCACCACCTGGTAGGTCACGCCGGGGCGCAGCCGGTCGCGCACCTCGGCCCGCATGCGGCCGAGGAGCAGCAGCGACCCGGGCCGGATGTTGACCCACGCCGTCGGGCAGTCGAGCGCCGCCCACGCCGCGGCCACCGCCAGCCGGCCGTCGTCGCCCGCCAGCGCGGCGTCGGGCCGGAACAGCGCCGCCACCCGGGACGGCCCGCCGTCGGCCGCCGGCGGGCCGGCGACCGCGCCGGGGAAGATCCCCATGCCGTCGGCCTGCCGGTCCCGGCCGCAGACGAAGCAGCCCGGGAACGGGTGGTCGTCCCAGCCGGCGAACCGATCCCGGGCGGCCCGCGCGTCGGCCTCGCCGGCCGGCGCCGGCGCCCCGACCGGGCCAGGAGAACGGTGGGCGGCGACCAGCAGCGCGTCGTCCTGGGTGAGCGTCGCCCGGTCGTCGGCGACCCGCAGGTCGACCGGCGTGTCGAGTGGGGTCGGGGCCCGTAGGGCGACGTCGACCGGACCGGGGCCGAGGTGGGCGGCGACGGTCCCGGCGACCCAGCCGCCGTTCACGATGCCCGGCGGGCCGCCGCGCTCGGCCGGGAACGTCACGGTGGTGGCCAGCCAGGGATCGGCCACCGGTCGGTCGATGGCGTCGATGGTGGTGCTGCCCACGGCGCTCACCCCCACCGCGGCCGGGCGTCGGGGTCGAGTCCGAGGGACGCCTTGCCCACGATCTCGTACACGGCCAACCGGTTGGCGGGGTGGACCCGACCCAGGCGGACGTCCCGGAACAGCTGCTCGATGCGGTTGCGCTTGAACAGCCCGGCGCCGCCGGTCAGGTCGAGGGCCGTGTCGACGATCTCGAACGCCCGGCTGACGGCGAAGTGCTTGGCCGCCACGATCTTCAGCGGCCACTCGTGGCCGTGGTCGACGCCCGCCGACCAGTCGTCGCACACCCGGCCGAGGTAGCCGTCGACCGCCTCCAGCGACATCCGCATCTCGGCCACGCCCCGCTGGATCTCCGGGTGGTGGGCGGTGCTGCGGGTGAGGCCGATCGAGGTCCTCCGCCCCGCGGACTCGACCACCAGGTCGTACGCCCGGCGAGCGGCGCCGATGTAGACGTTGGCGAACCCGAGGAGCCCCCACGCGAACAGCGAGACGTGGAACAGGTCGGCCCCCGCGGCACCGGGCCGGGACACGACGGGCACCAGCTCGTCGGGCACGAACGCGCTCTCCAGCACCGTGTCGTGGCTGGCGGTGCCCCGCATGCCGAGGGCGTCCCAGGTCTCCTCGATGCGGTAGCCGGCAGCGTCCCGGGGGAGGAAGCCGTGGAGCACCGCGGGCTGCGCCGGATCGGTGACGTCCGTCGCGTGGAAGCCCAGGTAGGTCCACACCGGCGACAGGCTGGAGAAGATCTTGCGGCCCGTCAGCAGCCACCCGCCGTCGACCCGGGTCGCCTCGGCGGTCGAGCCGAAGAGGCCCGCATCGTTGCCGGCCTCCCCATGGGCCGCAGCGAAGACGTGGCCGTCGGCCGCTTGGTCGAGGATGAGGTCGCACCGGTGGTCGCCGAAGCGGGCCAGGTCGGCGGCCAGCCCGGTCCAGTACAGGTGCATGTTGACCGCCACCGCCGTCGCCGGGGCGTGGTAGGCGAGGCGCTGCTGGAGGCGCATGACCTCGCTGAGCGACAGGCCGGCGCCGCCGTGGCTCACCGGCAGCGCAGCCCGCAGGTAGCCGGACGCCTCCAGCTCCTCGAAGTCCTCGGTGAAGAAGCGGTTCTCCCGGTCGTAGACGGGCGCCCGCTGGTCGAAACGTTGCAGCATGTCCTCGCTGAGCAGGACACTCTCTCGGATGATGGTGCTCATGGCCCCAGATCGTGCGCGGCCCCGGTTGCACGCCGGTTGCATGGCGCTGACATCCCGGGCCGGCGGCTGAGGCGGAGGTCACAGGTGGGCGATGACGGGCAGGCGGCGACACGGGTGCGGATCGAGCTGCTCGGTCCGCTTCGGCTCACCGTCGGCGGCGTGGCCGTCGACGTGCCGGGACCCCGCCGTCGCGCCGTGCTCGCCCTATTGGCCATGGCCGGCGGCCGCACCGTGTCGACCGACGAGCTGCTCGACGCCGTGTGGCCGGGCGAGATGCCCGGGTCGGGACGCCGGGCGCTGCACAGCCACGTCTCCCGGCTGCGCGGCCACCTCGGGCCGGCCGGCGACCGCCTCGTCCGCGAGGGCAGCGGCTACCGGCTCGACCTGGGCCCCGGGGAGCTCGACGTCGACGAGGCCCGGGCCCTCGCCGGGCCCGGTGCGACGACCGACGCCCTCGGCCGCGCCCTGTCCCTGTGGCGGGGCACCGCCCTGGACGAGTTCGCCGGCGTCGCGCCCCTCGATGCCGACGCCGTCGCCGTCGCCGAGCTGCGGCGCGACCTCACCGACGACTGGCTCGAGGGCCGGCTGGCCGCGGAGGCCGGCCCGGTGCCGCCCGACCTGGTCGAGGCCGCCACCCGGGCCGCCGCCGCCGAGCCGCTGCGGGAGCGGACCCATGCGCTGCTGGTCACCGCCCTGGCCCGGGCCGGCCGGCAGGCCGACGCCCTCCGGGCCGCCCACGACCTCCGGCACCGCATGGTGGAGGAGACCGGGCTCGACCCCGGCCCGGCCTTCGCCGCGGTCGAGCGGGAGGTCGCCCAGGGGATGGTGGGCGCGGCCCCCGGCCCGCCGGCGTCCCGCCCGCCGACCCGACCGGCGTCGCCCCTGGTGGGCCGGGACCGCGAGCTGGCGGACCTCGGACGGAGCCTCGCGAGCCGGCGGCTGGTCACGGTGGTCGGGCCGGGCGGGGTGGGCAAAACCCGGCTGGCGCTGGAGGCGGCGGTCGCCGCCGCCGACGGCGGGCGGCCCGTGACGGTCGTGGAGCTGGCCGCGGTGGAGGACGGCCGCCGCGTGGCCTCCGCCCTGGCCACCGCGTTGGGCCTCCGGGTGCCCGACGGCGAGGTCGGGGCGGCCGCCCGCGACGCGCTGGCCGGCGGCTCGGCCGTGCTGGTGCTCGACAACTGCGAGCACGTCGTCGACGCCGCGCGCCAGCTGGCCGCCCCGCTGGTCGACGCCTGCCCCGACCTGACCGTGCTCGCCACGTCCCGCCAGCCGCTGGGCCTGGCCGCCGAGCACGTGCTCCGGCTGGGCCCACTGCCGGTGCCCGAGGCGGGCCGGCGCGACATCGCCGCGGTCCCGGCGGTGGCGGCGTTCCTGGCGCACGCCCGCCGGCGCCAGCCCGACCTCGTGCTCGAGGGCGACGACGCGCTGGTGGTGGCCGACGTCGTCCGCCGCCTCGACGGCCTGCCGCTGGCGCTGGAGCTGGCCGCCGGACGGGTCGGGACGCTGTCGTTCGCCGACCTCCACGCCCGGCTCGACTCCGCCCTCGACCTGCTGGAGGGCGGCCGGGCCCCGGCCGACGCCCGCCACCGCACGCTGCGGGACACGATCGACTGGTCGTTCCGGACCCTCGACCCCGCCGAGCGGCGCCTGCTCTGCCGCATCTCGGTGTTCCCCGGCGGCGTCGACCTAACCACGGCCGAGGGCCTCGGCGCCGGACCGGGGGCGGTGCCGGCCCGGGACGTCGCCCGCCTGGTGGACACGTCGATGCTCGGCGTGGAGCGGCGGGCCGGCGGCTTCCGCTACCGGCCCCTGGAGACTGTGCGCGCCTTCGCCCTCGACCACCTGGCCGCCGCCGGTGAGCGGGACGCCGCCGATGACGCGCTCCTGGCCTGGGCGGTCGAGCTGGCCGCCGACGTCCGCGACCGGGCCAACGGCCCCGACGAGCCGGCCGCCGACGTCCGGGTGAGGGCCGAGCTGCCCAACCTGCTGGCCGCCTGGGACCTGGCCACGCGGCGAGCCGACGTCGACGCCCGGGCGGCGCTCGTGACCAGCCTCGACACGTTCCTGCTGTCGCGCGACCTGACCGACCTGGCCGCCTGGGCGCTCGAGCTGGTGACCGACCCGGCGCTCGAGGGCCATCCCCGGCGGGCGGAGATCACGGGCATGGCCGCCCAGTCGGCCTGGCACCGCGGCGACCTCGGCGAGGCCGTCGACCTGGCCGAGCGGTCCCGGGCGGAGGCGCCGACCGCGGAGGCGGCGGCCCCGGCCCTCGACGCCCTGGCGGCCGTCGCCCTGTTCCGGGGGGCGCCGGACGCGGCGGCCGACCTGTGGCTGGCCGCGTGCGACCTGTCCCCGCCCGGCCTCGTCGCCAGACGGCTCGCGTCGGCGGCCCTCGGAGCCGTCTATGCGGGCCGGGACGACCGGGCGCGGGAGCTCCTGGACCGGGCACTTTCGGTCACCGAGGCCGAGGGGGCACCGTCCGACCAGGCCTTCGTCCGTTACGCCGAGGCCGAGCTGCTGGCGGCCAGCGATCCCCATGCCGCCGCCGACCTCTACGCCCGGGCGGTGACCCTGGCCCGGTCGGCGGGCGCCACCTTCGTCGAGGGGGTGGCCTCGGTCGGGCTGGTCCGGCTGTGGGCCGCCGACGGCCGCACGGCGGCGGCGCTCGACGGGTACGCCGCTCTGCTGGCCGACTGGCGGCGGGCAGGCCACTGGACCCAGCTGTGGACGACCCTCCGCAACCTGGCCGGGCCGCTGGCCGACGCCGGCCAGGTCGAGACCGGGGCGCTGGTCCTCCACGCGGCCGACGCGGCGCCCGAGGCGGCCCTGGTCACGGTGCCGGCGGTGGCCGTGGAGCTGGCCGCGCTGGTCGACCGGCTCGACGCCGAGCTGGGGCCCGAGCGCGCCGCCGCCGCCCGGAGGCGGGCGGCGGGCATGACCCGGGTCGAGGTGGTCGATGCGGCCCTGGCCGCCGTCGCGGCGGCCAGGGCCTGAACCCCCCGCGGGTGGTCAGACGACCGGGCCGCGGGCGAAACTCCCGGCACGGATGTCACACCCCCTCGGTACCGTCTGGGGGATGCCCGCGGAGTCCCCGACCACCGACCTCCCGCCCGCCGCGAGGTCGGCCGCCCCCGCCGCGTCCGTGAACGGCGGCGGAGATCGCGACGCGCTGGTCCGGGCCACCGGCCTGGTCAAGCGGTTCGGCAGCGAGACCGCGGTCGCCGGCGTCGACTTCGAGGTGCGGCGGGGCGAGGTGTTCGGCTTCCTGGGCCCCAACGGCGCCGGCAAGACCACGACGATGCGGATGATCGCCTGCGTCTCCCCCCGCACCGGCGGCGACCTGTCGGTGCTGGGGATGGACCCCTCGCGTCGCGGCGCCGACATCCGGGCCCGCCTCGGCGTCGTCCCGCAGGAGGACAACCTCGACACCGAGCTCACCGTCTGGGACAACCTGCTCATCTACGGCCGCTACTTCGGCCTGCCGGTCCGCGTCATCCGTGAGCGGGCGGCCGAGCTGCTGTCGTTCGCGCGGCTCGACGACCGGCGCGACTCGCGGGTCGACCCGCTCTCGGGCGGTATGAAGCGCCGCCTCACCATCGCCCGCTCGCTGATCAACCGCCCCGAGCTGCTGCTGCTCGACGAGCCCACCACCGGCCTCGACCCCCAGGCCCGACACATGCTGTGGGAGCGGCTCTACCGGCTCAAGCGCGAGGGTGTCACGCTCGTCCTCACGACGCACTACATGGACGAGGCGGAGCAGCTGTGCGACCGCCTGGTCATCATGGACGAGGGCCGCATCGCGGCCGAGGGCTCGCCCCGCGAGCTCATCGAGCGCCACTCCACCCGCGAGGTCGTCGAGCTGCGGTTCGCCACCCCCGAGCTGCAGGACGCCGCGCTCCCGGCCATCGAGGCGGCCGGCGGCCGGGTCGAGCCGGTGGCCGACCGGGTGCTCGTCTACACGACGCGGGGCGACGACACCGCCGGCCGGCTGGCGGCCGATGGGGTCCACGCCGACTCGGTGCTGGTCCGGCGGGCGTCGCTGGAGGACGTGTTCCTCCGGCTCACCGGGCGGTCGCTCGATGAGTGACCTCCCCCTGCCGGGGCTGCCCGCCCTGCGGGTGGCCGAGCGCGAGGCCCGGGTGTGGCGCCGGTTCTGGCACACGTCGGTGCTCACCGGCGTGCTGGTGCCGCTGCTGTTCGTGGGCGCCATGGGCGGTGGCCTCGGCGGCCTCGTCGACGAGAGCCGGGGCACGGTCGACGGGGTCAGCTACCTGGTCTTCGTCACCCCGGGCATCCTGGCCGCGACCGCCCTGCAGTCGGCCACCGGCAGCTCGCTGTGGCCGATCATGGGCGGGCTCAAGTGGACCCGCACGTTCCACGCGGCCGCGGCCTCGCCGGTGTCGCCGGGCGAGGTGTACCTCGGCTACCTGGTCTGGACGGGCGCCCGGCTGGCCCTCAACGCGGTGCTGTTCGTGCTGGTGGCGGCCCTCCTCGGCGCGGTCCCGTCGCCCTGGGGCGTGCTCGCCGTCCCGGGCGCGGTGCTCGGCGGGCTGGCCTTCGCCGCGCCGTTGTGCGCCTACTCGGCCGCGCAGGACAGCGACCTGTCGTTCGCCGTCATCTTCCGGCTGGTGGTCATCCCCATGTTCCTGTTCTCGGGCACGTTCTTCCCGGTGTCCCAGCTGCCGGACTGGGCCGAGCCGTTGGCGAAGGCCCTGCCGCTGTGGCACGCGGTCGAGCTGTGCCGGGGCGCCACGACCGGGACGCTGGGCGCCCTGCCGGGGCTGGCCCACACGGCGGTCCTGGCCGCCTACATCGCCGCCGGCGCGTTCGTCGGCATGCGGATCTTCACGGCGAAGCTGGCGGCGTGAGCGAGCGCAGCGAGCGAACCATGAGCACAGTGGGCTACCCGGCCCGAAGGGCCGAGCACTCATTGCGCGCATCCCGAAGGGTGCGCCAATGAGTGCGACGTTGGCCTTGGTGGGGCCCCGGCGGGCGGCTCGGGTGGTTGAGCGCAACGCGCGCTCGTACTTCCGGATGTGGCCGGCGTTCGTCAGCGGCTTCTTCGAGCCGGTCTTCTACCTGCTGTCCATCGGCATCGGGGTGGGCGAGCTGGTCGGGCAGATCGAGCTGCCGGGCGGGCGGCTGGTC
>JBKPHT010000345.1:0-9662 GCA_046730015.1 Actinomycetota bacterium | reverse complement strand
CCGACGCCGCGCATGACGTCGGTGAGGACGAACGGCTCGGCGCGGTCGAGGACGAAGGCCTGGATCTGGTCGACGCCGACCGCCCGGGCCCGGCGTCGGGCGCCGTCGCCCCCTCGGGCGCCTGACCGGGCGGCCTGCCGGGGGGTCGGGCCCTCGGGGACCGTGAACCCGGCGCTCCGCAGCACGTCGTCGGGCACGCCCAGCTCCCGGAACGCGGTCACCGGGATGCCCTCGCCATCGGCCCATGCGCCGGCGTGGTCGACGAACCCCTTCCGCAGCGGCTCCTCCTCGACGGTGGCCGCCCGCTCCAGGTCGGCCAGGGCCTTGAGCTTGGCGATCGGGTCGTCGGCGGAGAGGACGGCCTGGGTGCGGCGCTGGATCTCGGCGGGGTCGCGCAGCTTGGCCGGGTCGTCCAGGAACAGGAGGTACTGGCGGACGAAGTCCTCGGGGGTGGTGGCGTCGGGGGTCGTGGGCATCGCCCTGCACGCTACGGCGGAGGGGGACGGTCGGTCAGGCCGGCCGGTTGGTCAGGACGTCGGGACCGAGGTCGGCCAGCCGGGCGCGGCCCGACAGGGCCATCGTGGCGTCGAGCTCGGCGAGCAGGCACCGCAGCACGTGCTCGACGCCGGCCTGGCCGCCGAGCCCGAGCCCGTAGACGTAGGGCCGGCCGTAGAGGACGGCGGCGGCGCCGAGCGCGATCGCCTTGACGACATCGGAGCCGGTGCGGACGCCGGAGTCGACGAGGACGGGGATCGCCCCGCCGACGGCCTCGATCACCGCGGGAAGCGCGTCGAGCGCGGCGACGGCGCCGTCGACCTGCCGGCCCCCGTGGTTCGACACGACGAGGCCGTCGACGCCGGCATCGACCGCCGCCCGGGCGTCGTCGGGGTGGAGGACGCCCTTGAGGGCGATGGGCAGGCGCGTCCGCTCCCGGAGCCAGGCGAGGTCGTCCCAGGTCAGGGTGGGGTCGCCGAACATGCCGGCCCACCGGATCACCTTGTCGCCCAGCGCTGCGTCCTCGGCCAGGGGGGCGTTGAAGGCGGGGTCGGTGAGGTAGTTGGCGATGCCGGTGCCCTGGAGGAACGGCAGGTAGGCGGCGTCGAGGTCGGTCGGCCGCCAGCCCAGCATGAACGTGTCGACGGTGACGATCAGGGCCGAGTAGTTGGCGGCCTCGGCCCGGGCGACGAGCGACGCGGCGACCTCGCGGTCGGACGGCCAGTAGAGCTGGTACCAGCGGGGTCCGGCGCCGGACGCCTCGGCCACCGCCTCCAGGGAGTGGGCGGCGGCGGTCGACTGGGTGAAGACGAGGCCGGCGGCGGCGGCCGCCCGGGCCGAGGCCAGCTCCCCGTCGGGGTGGACGATCGCCTGCACGCCGATCGGGGCGAGCACGACCGGTGCCGGCATCGCGGTGCCGAGGACGGTGGTCGAGAGGTCGCGCAGGCTGACGTCCCGCAGCATCCGGGGGACGATCGCCAGGCGGTCGAAGGCGGCCCGGTTGGCCCGGGCGGTGGCCCCGCCACCGGCGCTGCCGGCGACGTAGCCGAACGCCTCGGGCGACAGGGCCTCACGGGCGGCGTTCTCCAGCCGGCCGAGGTCGGTGGTCAGCTGCGGGCGCTCGCCCGCCATCCCGCGGAAGTAGATCTCGTTCTGGAAGTTGGCGAAGGGCACGGCCATGGGCCGGGAGTCTTCCCCGTGGGCCGTCGCCGTGCCCAGCGGCGGCGCATGGCCCGCGTGATCAGGCGACGTGCTCCTGGATCACCTGCACCGGGCGCCGGAAGGCGGCGTCGGTGTGGGTGCGGACGCTCTGGCTGCAGACCGGGCAGATCGTGTCGCCGTCGGTCGTCGTGCAGCTCGGGCGCAGCCGCCAGCCGGAGGCGCCGCAGCGCTGCCCGCCGCGCCCGTGGGCGCCGGCCCGGGTCGCGGCGGGCTCGGAGGTGCCGCCACCGTCACCCGGGCGGCGGGCGAGGCGGGCGAAGCCGTGCCAGAGGCGGGCGGCCACCGTGTCGTCACCCATGGCGCCGGTCCTCCCAGCCCGGGACGCTGACCTCGAGCCAGCGCATCCGACGGGGGTCGGTGTGCTCGATGGCGGTGAGCCGCCGGTCGATCTCGGCGATCTGCCGCTCGCGGGAGGCCTGGTTGGCGAGGGCCTCGTAGTGGGTGACGGCGTAGGGCTTGTCGATCTGCCCGGGACGGACGACGGGGCCGAGCGACGCAGCGCGGGACCGCATCACCGGCACCCCCGGCATGCCGGGCACCGGGGCGACAACCGCGGTTGCGGGCGGCGCCGGCACCTGGTCGGCGGTGCGCTCGACGTCGCGCTCGAGGCCGGCGAGCCGGGACTCGAGGGCGTGGAGCTTGCCGTCGTGCTCCGGCGGCGCCGATCGGCGGGAGCGGCCGATCGCGTACCCGACGGTGACGATCACGACCGACGCCACAAGCCCCTTTACGGTGTTCCGTACGGTGTTCCGGGCGGTGTTCCGGCCGGTGCCATTGGCGGTGTCTTTGATGGTGCCCCTGACCTGTCGGGCTGCGGAGATGCTCGTTGTCCCGCGCGCCGGCGCCGTCCGTGTTGCCGCCGAGGCGCCGCTGATGATGGCCATGTCGTCATCCTTTTGCGGCTACTGGGATTTACGGATCAGGGATGCGGTCGGCCCGAACTGCCGTACTGGATGACTGCATCGTACTGCGTGACGGAGTCGTACCGGTGCGGACCGCCGTACAGTCCAGCTTGTTTGATCGTGCCCAGTATCTATCCGTACGGCACGCTTCGCAAGCCGTTCCGGACGATTTGTAACCGAGCCCGGACACGCGCCGAGCGGTGCCGCCGGCTGACGGCACCGCCCGGTCTTTCCCCAGCTGACGGCCTCATAGGAAGGCCGTTGACGGTCAGAGCCCGACGAACTCGCCGCTGCTCACGCCGCCCAGGAAGGCCTCCCACTCGCTGGGGGTGAACACGAGCATCGGGCCATGGCCGTCGTGCTCGGTGTCACGCAGTGCGACGCGGCCGTCGGCGGAGAAGCCCACCTCGACGCAGTTGTCGCCTCCGCTGGACAGGCTGGACTTCCGCCAGCCCGTGAACGTGTCATCTCTGATCACGACGTACCTTCCTTATGGATGGATCATTGGGCGGGTCCACATCGTGCGATTCGGTTGCACAGCGCACGATCTTTGGATGTTCCCGAATACTGCGCTGTAATACCACGGAGCGCAAGGGTAAATAGTGCGGTCGCCATGAGATCCCTGCTTACGGGGTGCGCGCCTCCTCCGGCGGTCCCCGCCCATTTGCCCAGGTAAATCGCCCACATGCGGTCGCGCCGCAAACGCTCTATGTGAGATTGTGGGCGCGAGTACGCCGCTCTGAGGCGATAGCTGCCGCCTGGGCGGCCAACCACTCTCGGTGAGTGGTCATCAGAGCGCGGCGCGCGGCCGCCGCCGGGCGGCGGCTCAGACGGCGGCCGGGACCTTGGCCGACTCGATGAGGAACCCGAGCGACATCTGGACCGACATCGAGGCGTCCCACAGGCGCTCGTAGAGATCCTCGTAGCGAGACACCTCGTCGGGGTCGGTGAGCACGAGGTCGTCGGTCACCGTGTCGACCGTCACGACCGTCGGGTCGCGGGGGTCGGAGAAGGTGTAGATCGAGAACGCCGACCGGGGGACGGCGTAGCCCTTGATCTCGGCGCCGACGGGCAACACCCGGGCGACGATCTTGGGATTGCCGTTGACGGTGGCGGCGATGTGGTAGAGCTGCGCCTTCAGCACCTCGGGCGGCGCCGTCATCCGACGGACGCAGAGCTCGTCGAGGATCACCTCGTAGGTCGGCCCGCCCGGCCGCCGCAGCATCCGCTGGCGCCCGGCCCGGCCCGCGGCCGCTTTGTCGGCGCTGAGCCCGGGCGAGGCCGGGTCGGCCTCGGTGCGGACGCGGGTGAAGTCGGGCGTCTGCAGCAGGCCGGGGATGAACGTCATCTGGTATTCACGGATCTGCGTCGCCCCGGCCTCGAGGTTGGCGTACAGCGCCTGGCGGTCGCCCATGGCTCGGTTGGACTCCCACCAGCCCCGCTCGCCCGCCTCCCGGGTGATCGTGACGATCTCGGTCCAGCGGTTGTCGTCGACGCCGAGGGCGTCGAGGATCTTCATCACGTCGTCCTGGTCGACGACGTGGCCGTTCTCGAGGCGGGAGATCTGGGCCCGGCTCTGGCCGATCCGCTTGGCGAGCTGCTCGTGGGTCAGCCCCACCTCGGCGCGCAAGGTCTTGAGCTCGTTGGCGAGTCGCAAGCGACGTACATAGGGACTGATCATCGCCGCCCTCCGGACACCAGTCTCGGGTGCACACTACGATAATTCGAACGTGGCGGGCAGGCGAACATGCGCCAGGTCCGAACATGGTGTGCGGAACGGAGCCTAGCGGACCCTCAGCGCGCGTTGCCCAACTCGGCTGGTACGGGCCGCGGTGCGGTGTGTGACGGTGTGTCAGATCTGGGCGGGATCGCCTACGCCGGGAAGCGCCACCGGGTCGATCGGGGCGCCCAGGTCTCGTCGGTACCGAAGCCGTAGGCAACCTCTGGGACGATCTCGTAGACCTCGTACGGCGGTGGCCCAGCGGTCGGTGCACCGTACGGCGCGGCGAACGCCCCGTCCACCACCTCGACCGGCCAGCCGTACTTGTCCCGGTAGGCGGCACCGACCGCGGCGAGCCGGTCGTCGCCGGTCACCGGCTCGGCCCGGCCCACGATCACCAGGTCCATCCCCTCGGTCGTGGTCGACAGCGACAGCCGCGGGTCCGTCGCGAGGTTGCGGGCCTTGCGGCTGCCGGGGCCGGCCGTGGAGTAGAGGCGGCCGTCGACCCACACCGCGAGCACCGGCCGCGACTGGGGCCGCCCGCCCGGTGCCAGCGTCCCCAACCAGAACACGTGGGCGGCCGCCAGGCGGGTCGCCGCCTCCGACCAGGGCAGCGCGGTGGTCGGCGGCGTGGCGTCGCCGGCGATGGCGGCCGCGGCCGTGGGATCGGCAGCGGGGGCCGGGGCCGGGCCGCTCATCCCGCCATCACCGCCGGGACGCGGGTCTGGAAGTCGACGAGGCCCACCCAGGCCGGCCGCAGCGAGACGACCGCCATCCGGGTGCCCGGCACGTCGACGGAGGTCAGGAGCTCCGACGCCGCCTCCTCGCCCATGTAGTGGCGCGCCGAGGCGGCGTAGTCCGGGTCGACGCCGTCGACCTCGGTGATCTCGACCCGCCCCCGGACGGTGAGGTACTCGGACGGGAACGTCTGGGTGTCGATGGTCAGGGCCACGTCGGGGCGCTCCCGCAGGTGCCGCAGGCGGGACGCCGGCCGGTGGACGTGGGGCGCGTGGATGAACGTGGGCATCACGAACGCCTCGCCGGTCCACCGGAACCACGTGGGCACGATCCGGGGCGTGCCGTCGGGGGCGACGTAGGCCATCCGGGCCGGGATGGTGGAGGCGAGGAGCCGGCGGGCAACCGGGTGCTCGAGCAGGCCGAGGTCGCCCTGGGGCAGGGCGCTCGTCGGGTCGGTGTCGGTCATGGGGGTTGTGACTCCACCGGCCGCAGGAAGTCATCGTTCCGCCCCGCCGCCGGCAGACCATTGACATGTGACCTTTTGGTCACCTATCTTGCTCGTCGTGAGCGACGACGACCGTGTGTTCAAGGCGCTCGCCGATCCGACCCGCCGACTGCTCCTCGACCGGCTGTTCACCCGGGACGGCCGGACGCTGAGCGACCTCGAGTCGGAGGTGGAGATGACCCGCTTCGGCGTCATGAAGCACCTCAAGGTGCTCGAGGAGGCCGGGCTCGTCGTCACCCGCCGGTCGGGCCGGGAGTAGTTGCACTTCCTCAACCCGGTCCCGATCCGGCTCATCCACGACCGGTGGATCGACAAGTACACGGAGCGCCGGATCGCGGCGCTCACCGACCTCAAGTCCGAACTGGAACAAGAGCAGGAGCCATGACCGACACGACCCCGACCCCCTCCTCCACCACCGCCCCCGGCACCGCCCCCGCCACCGACGGCACGACCGTCACCCAGGTGTACCGGGTCTTCATCAAGGCCACCCCCGAGGCCATCTGGGACGCCATCACCAAGCCCGAGTGGAGCCAGCGGTACGGCTACCAGAGCATCAACGAGTACGACCTCCGTCCCGGGGGCGCCTTCCGCGGGCACGCCACCGAGCAGATGCAGTCGTTCGGCATGCCGCCCACCGTCGTCGACGGCGAGGTGATCGAGGTCGACCCGCCCCACCGCCTCGTCCAGACCTGGCGCTTCCTCTGGAGCGACGAGGTCAAGGCCGAGGGCCCCACCCGCCTCACCTACGACATCGCGCCCGGCCAGGGCGGGGTGACCAGCCTCACGGTCACCCACGAGGTCGTCGGCGGGACCGAGACGGCCGCGATGCTGGCCGGCGAGGTCGCGAACGCCGGCGGCGGCTGGGCCTACGTCCTCAGCGACCTCAAGTCGCTGCTGGAAACCGGTTCGGCCCTCGGCGCGGTGTGAGGCAGAGTGGGGGTGCCCCGTCGGCGGGCGGGGCACCCCCGCCTCCGATGTCACACCTCGCCCGTACGCGTCCTCGGTCGCACCTCCGCGCCGACCGATGAGTTCGTGCCCCCCGCCACGTCACATGTCCGATAACCGCCGCCGCACCGGCCCATACCCCCGACAGCAGGAGCATCACCCGTGTTCACCCGACTCGGCACCTGGTGCCACGACCACAGACGGCTCGTCGTCGGCCTGTGGGTCGCGGCCTTCTTGATCGGCGGCGCTCTCCAGGCCGCCGGCAACTCGTTCCGCGACGAGTTCAACCTTCCCGATTCAGAGTCCCGCACCGGGTTCGACATCCTCGACGACCACTTCGGCGGCGAGGGCACCGGCGTCAACGGCACGATCGTCTACCAGGCCCCGCAGGGGGTCGAAGACCCTGAGGTCGAGCAGTCGATGCAGCGGCTGTTCGACCAGGCGGCCGAGATCGACGACGTCGTGCGCGTCGTCAGCCCGTACAGCGAGGAGGGCAGCCGGCAGATCGCCTCCGAGGGTCCCGAGGCCGGCGACATCGCCTACGCCGAGGTCGAGCTGCCCGAGGACATCGACTTCACCCGGGCCGGAGAGATCCGCGACGAGATCCTCGCCGACGCGCCTGACATCGAGGGCCTGCGCATCGAGATGGGCGGGTTCATCTTCTCCGAGTTCGAGCAGCCGTCGTCCGAGGCCCTCGGCCTGGGCTTCGCCATCGTCATCCTGATCCTGGCGTTCGGCTCGGTGCTGGCCATGGGCCTACCGGTCGGCGTGGCGTTGTTCGGCATCGGCATCGGCACCAGCATCATCGTCGGTCTCAGCCACCTGTTCACGGTGCCCGAGACGGCCCAGTTCATCGGCCTCATGATCGGCCTCGGCGTCGGCATCGACTACGCCCTGCTGATCGTCACCCGCTACCGCGAGCAGCTCCACGCGGGCCACACGGTGCGCGAGTCGGTCGGCATCGCCATGGACACTGCGGGTCGCTCGGTCCTGTTCGCCGGCACCACCGTGGTCATCTCGTTGCTCGGCCTGCTCATCGTCCGGGTGACGTTCGTGAACGGCCTCGCCCTGGGCGCCGCCCTGGTCGTCGCCATCACGCTGGGGGCGTCGCTGACGCTGCTGCCGGCGCTGCTCGGCTTCGCGGGGACGAGGATCGAGGTCACGCGGTGGCGGGGGCTCATTGCCGCCGGGTTCGCCGCCGTCGCCCTGCTGGGCGTGGGCCTGGGCGTCGGGCCGCTGGTCGGTCTCGGCTTCGGCCTGGCCCTGATCACGATCATCGCCGGGTTCTTCGTCCCGGCCCTCAAGCGCGAGGTGAAGCGTCGGCCGCCGAAGCCGAGGCGCGAGACGACCGCCTACCGGTGGAGCCGGGTCATCCAGCACCGGCCGTGGACCTCGGCCCTGGCGGGCGCGGTGGTCCTGCTGTTCCTCGCCATCCCGGTGCTCGGGCTGCGCCTGGGCAACTCCGACGAGTCGAACTTCCCCGACGACACGTCGACCAAGCAGGCCTACGACCTGCTGGTCGCGGGCTTCGGCCCCGGCTTCAACGGCCCGCTGCTGCTGGCCGCCGAGCTGCCCGAGGGCACCGACCTCGACAGCCTCGACGCCGTCACCGAGGCCGTGGCGGCCGACCCCGACGTGGCGCTCGCCTCGCCGCCCCAGCTGAACCAGGACGAGACCGCGGTCATCTGGCAGGTCATCCCCAACAGCGGCCCGCAGGAGAAGGAGACCACCCACCTCGTCGAGCGCCTGCGCGACCGCGTGCTGCCACCCGTCGAGGACGAGATCGGCACCCAGGTGTCGGTCACGGGCAACGTGGCCGTCGGCATCGACTTCACCGACTACCTCGCCTCGCGCACGCCGTACTTCTTCGCGGCGGTGCTGGGCCTGTCGTTCCTGCTGCTGATGGTCGTGTTCCGGTCCCTGCTGGTGCCGCTCAAGGCCGTGATCATGAACATGCTGTCGATCGCCGCGGCCTACGGCATCGTCGTCGCCCTGTTCCAGTGGGGCTGGCTCAGCGACATCACCGGGGTGCAGCCAGCGCCCATCGAGCCGTGGATCCCGATGATGCTGTTCGCCATCGTCTTCGGGTTGTCGATGGACTACGAGGTGTTCCTGCTCTCCCGCATCCGCGAGGAGTGGATCCGCACCCGAGACAGCCGCACCGCGGTGGCCGACGGCCTGGCCTCGACCGCCAAGGTCATCACCGCCGCCGCGGCGATCATGGTGTTCGTCTTCGGCAGCTTCATTCTCGAGGACGACCGTGTCCTCAAGCTCATGGGCACCGGCCTGGCGGCCGCGATCCTGCTCGACGCCACCATCGTCCGCATGCTGCTCGTGCCCGCCACGATGGAACTGCTCGGCGACCGCAACTGGTGGCTCCCCCGCTGGCTCGACCGCATCCTGCCCAACCTCGATGTCGAGGGCCACGCGGAGCCGGTGCCCGAGGTCGCCCCGGCCGACGCCGCGGCGCCGGAGGACGAGCTGACGCCCACCCCCAGCCGCTGATCCTCCCCCAGCGCGAACGGTGCCACCGGCGAAGCCCCCACCGCCGGTGGCACCATCGCGCCATGGCAACGACGACGCAGTTCCGCGGCTGGTCCCGGGCCGCGCCCGACTTCTACCGGCAGCTCGAGGCGGACAACACCAAGGCGTTCTGGCAGGCCCACAAGGCGGTCTACGAGGACGAGGTCCGGGAGCCCTTCGACGCCCTGGGCGACCTGGTGGAGGACGAGTTCGGCCCGCTCAAGGTGTTCCGCCCCTACCGCGACGTGCGGTTCAGCCGGGACAAGACGCCGTACAAGACCAGCTGCTACGCGGTCGCCGGCGAGGAGGGCCGCGGTGCGTCGTACTACGTCGGGCTGTCGGCCGACGGGCTGGTGGCCGGGGCGGGCTACTGGATGATGGCCACCGACCAGCTCGACCGCTACCGGCAGGCGGTGGACGACGACGAGACTGGCGCCGCCCTCGCCGACGCGGTCGCCACCGTCGCGGGCCGGGGCCTGGCCATCGAGGGTCACGAGCTGAAGACCGCCCCCCGGGGCTACCCCCGCGACCACCCCCGGGTCGACCTGCTGCGGCGCAAGAGCATCGCCGCACTCGCCTCCTTCGGCCGGCCGAGGTGGCTCGCCACGCCGGC
>JBKPHT010000344.1:0-11311 GCA_046730015.1 Actinomycetota bacterium | reverse complement strand
CACTTGGGGTTCATTCTGAGATCGGGACGCTGCGCAAGGTCATGCTGCACCGGCCCGGGCTGGAGCACACCCGGCTGACGCCGTCCAACGCCGAGGAGCTGCTGTTCGACGACGTCATCTGGGTCAAGCGCGCCAAGGAGGGGAGCAGCGCGTCACCCTGCTCCGTTCCTACCAGGTGAACGCCGACCTCATGAAGCGCACCGGCAACCCCGCAGCCAAGTTCCTGCACTGCCTGCCCGCATTCCATGCGCCGAACACCAGGGTCGGCACCGAGATCATGAACGCCGTCTTGATGCCCGACGGACTGGAGGTCACCGACGAGGTCTTCGAGTCATCCGCCAGCATCGTCTTCGACCAAGCCGAGAACCGGCTCCACACCATCAAGGCCATCCTGGTCGCCACCCTTGGCTGAGCCGATGGGGCCGAACTCGCAGCACTCTTGGTGGTTCTGGGGGCGGTCGACCTCGGTTGTCGTCCTGGTGGCGCCGCGTGCGTTGGCCGGCAGCTGATGTGTGGGGTCAGGTAAACGACACGATCGGTCACCGAGGATGAGCGGCGACAATCCCGTCGTGGCCACCCTTGTCGATCCGGTCGTCGATCGGATCGATCGCGTCCAACGGCGTCGTCGGCTGCTCGCCTTCCCTTTCGCCGTGTTCAAGCGATACGGCGAGGACAACGGTGGATGGGTCAGCGCACTCATCTCCTACTACGGCTTCTTCTCGCTGTTCCCGCTGCTGGTCGTCTTCGTCAGCGTGGCGACCTGGATCCTTGGAGATCGACCTGATTTGTTGCATCGCGTCCTCGAGGCGGTCTGGTCAAGTCCCTTTGGCGCCGCCGCGCTGCAGGAATCGGTTGAGCATGAAGTGCAGACGCTCCAGGCGAACGTCTGGGTGATGATCGTGTCCATCGCAGTGACGCTGTGGGGCGGCATGGGCGTCGTGCGAGTCCTGCAGGACGCGGTGAACATTGTGTGGGGCGTGGCCAGATTCCGTCGACCGGGATTCTTCCCGAAGCTCGCCCGAAGCCTGGCGATCCTTGGGTTGCTCGGTCTCGGGCTCGTCACATTCGGCGTGGTCGCGGGGCTGACGGTCACGGCGACCGTGCCAGCCGCCGGACTGGTGGCCGCGGCCATCGCGAACGTGGTGCTCGGTGCGCTGATCGCTATCGCCATGTACCACCTCAGCATCGCCGAGCCGACGCCAACCAGCGATTTTGTTCCGGGGGCGATCCTGATGGCGGTGGGCGGCTACGGGTTGAATCTCGTGGCTGGGATCTACGTGCAAGACGTGATCGCCAGGACCTCCGGCATTTACGGACCGTTCGCCACCACCATCGGACTGCTCGCCTACGTCAGTCTGATTGTCCAGCTCTTCGTCGTCGCGACAGAGGTGAATGTCGTACGCGCGAAGCACTTGTGGCCACGGTCGCTGACTGGTCGAGCCCTGGGGACGCCCGACGCGCGGGCCGTTGAGGTCACGCTTCGGCGCGAGCGCATGCTCTCGCACCAACAGCTCACCGAGCGCGGGCTTACCGAGGCCGCTGCCGCCGCGGTAGATGCCGAAGACGTCGAACCCCCGCCACCGAGCTCGCCGTCATCAGGCATGACCGAGTGACAGCCGGTGACCACGTTGTCGGTGCTCCTCCGGGGGCGGCTCCTCCCCCTGCTGCATGCTCATGGCTCCTGTCATGTGATCAGCCTCGCGGCCGTTCCCAGTCGTCGCATCATTTCTGTCTTTTGGGTGTCCAGCTTCTTGTCGAGGTTCACGACCGCCCCGATGAGAGCGAGGTGGGTGAAGGCCTGCGGGAAGTTGCCGACCTGTTGCCCGGTGGGGTCGATCTCCTCGGAATAGAGGCCGAGGTGGTTCCCGTAGGTCAGCATCTTCGTGAACGTCAGGCGCGCGTCGTCGAGCCGGCCCGAGCGGGCGAGCGCATCGACATAGAGGAACGTGCACAGTGAGAAGGTGCCCTCCGAGCCCGCGAGGCCGTCGGGTGAGGCCTTCGGGTCGTACCGGTACACGAGGCTGTCGTCGACGAGTGTCTTGTCCATCGCCGACATCGTCGACAGCCACCTCGGGTCGTTGGGGACGACAAAGCCCGTCAGCGGCATGAACACGAGGGAGGCGTCGAGGACGTCACCGCCCTCGGACTGGACGAAGGCGCCGAGCCGGTCGTTCCAGCCCTTGGTCATGACGTGTGCGTGGATGCGGTCGCGCTCTCGGAGCCAACGGTCCAGGTCGGCGGGGCGGCCCCGGGCGGTGGCCATGCGGACGGCACGGTCCAACGCCACCCAGGACATGACCTGCCCGTACGTGAAGCGACGCCGGCCACCGCGCGTCTCCCAGATGCCCTCATCGGGCTCCTGCCAGTGCTCGCAGAGCCAGTCGACTATGTCGACGACGTGGTTCCAGCCGTCGTGGCCGATGCCCCATTCGCCGAGCCCGCCGGAGTCCAGGGCGTAGAGCGAGTTCATGGCTTCGCCATAGATGTCGAGCTGCAGATCGTCCGCGGCCGCGTTGCCGATCCGCACGGGACGGGAACCCATGTATCCGTCGAGGTGATCGAGTGTCTCCTCGGTGAGATCCGAGCCGCCGTCGACCCGGTACATGATCCTGAGCGGACCGGACCCGTCCCCAGCGCGCTCCTCCACCCGAGCGCGCAACCAGTCGCCGAAAGCGGCGGCCTCCTCGGTGAAGCCCAATCCCAGCAGCGCGTACACGGATAACGAGCCGTCGCGCACCCACGTGAACCGGTAGTCCCAGTTGCGGGAACCACCCACCTGCTCGGGCAGCCCGGCGGTCGGTGCGGCCACGAGGCCGCCCGACGGCGCGTAGGTCATCAGCTTGAGCGCGATGGCCGATCGCTCGACCGCCTCCCGCCAGCGCCCGCGGTACGTGCTCTGCCCGATCCAGCGCTCCCAGAACGCCTCCGTGTCGAGGTAGAGCCCGATGATCTGGCCATCACCAATCGGCTGCGGTCTTGCTGACGCACCGGATTCGAGCACCATCCCGCCGGTCTCGCCCGCCCGCACCGTGAACCTCGACCGGACATCGTCCCCGTCGCGCTCGAGCGGCGAGAGGCTGGTGAGGCAGAGCCGCTGCCCGTTGGACTCGAAGACCGCGGTTCGGCCATTGATGTGCAGCTTGTGCGGCTGGCGTCCGTAGTCGAACCGCGGCTCGACCCTGGCCTCGAACTCGGCCTCGCCACGGATGCCCCGCACCACTCGCACGATGCGGCGTCGGTCCGATACCACCCGGGGCCGCTCGACCGGCATGAAATCGACGACTTCAGCGATCCCCGACTCCGAGAGGAACCGCGTCACCAGGATCGCCGTGTCAGGCATGTACATCTGCTTCGTCGATCGGGCCGGCGCCACCGGCGCCAACGCGAAGCGGCCACCCCGGCGGTCGTCCAGCAGCGACGCAAAGACGCTTGGCGAGTCGAACCGGGGGCAACAGAACCAGTCGATCGTCCCGTCGGTCGTGACGAGAGCGACGCTCTGCAGATCCCCGATCATTCCGTGGTCTGCGATGGCGGGATAGCTCATGTCGGCCTCCTCGCGGCGACGGCCCGGACAATTGTGCCGACCGGCCAGTCGCCTGCCGCCATCGTTGGCGCGTGATTCGCTCGCGGCCTCCCGGCCGGCCGGACGACACGATCGGTTGCGGAGCGCGCCGCGTTTAGAGCGCGGGCGAGAGCCGGTATCGCCTGCCGGCATCCCCAACGGCCGAGGTGCCGGCTGCCGGGAACTCCTCTCACTCGGATGCGGTGAAGACCGATGTTACTCATATGGCGCCCACTGTGGTGCTGCACACGCGTCGAGTGGAGAAGGCAATCGTCGTGGACGTGACCGCCGACCCGTCCGGGCTCGACATCGAGTCGGCTCTGCGAAGTGCCCCACTCGAGCACTGGCGTGAGCTGTGGTCCGCCGGTGAGCAGAAGCGAGCCACCCTGCCCACGCTTCGCGTCAGCGAGGATCGCGTCGACGGTGGCGCGCTCGGCGGCACGACCCACGAGAGGACTGCCGCCACTCGTCCCGTCGACGGTCGCCACGGCGCCTCAGTCGCGGCGCCTGGGATCCTCGACGACGGCATCGACGTCCTTCGGGTCGGTCGTGCCGACGTCCGCGGCGATGGCCTCGAGGTGTCGAGCGGTGGCCTCGAGGTGCTGGGTCAGCAGGTCGACGGCCAGGTCGGCTTCCCGCGCCAGCGCGGCATCGAAGATCGCCTTGTGCTCGTCGGCCACGTGCGCCCGGGCGGGGTGGTGCGGCAGGTTGCCGGCCCAGTATCGGTACAGCTCGGAAGCGTCGTAGAGCTGGCGGCGGACCCGTTCGAGGACGGGGCTGCCGGCCGCCGCAGCGAGCGCGGCGTGGAACGCCGCGTGGGCGGCCATCCACTCCGTGTTGCCGCGTCCGTCCTCGAAGTACATGGGCGTGACCGCGAGGCGGTGGTGGGCAGCGACGAGGTTCGCCTCCCACGTCACGTCGCCCTTTGCGATGGACTGGCGCAGGGCGAGGGTCTCGACCTGCGTCCGTACCCAGGTGAGGTCACGGAGGTGCTCGAGGGAGATCGACCGGACCCGGAACCCTCGCTGCGGCGTCGCCTCGACGAGGTCCTCGGTGGCCAGGCGGGTGACGGCCTCACGGACGACGCTGAGGCTGACACCGTGCTCTTCGGCGAGCTCGTTGAGCTGCAGTCGGGACGACGGGAGCCGGCGCCCGAACAGGATGTCGGACCGCAGCGCCTCGTAGACGTCCTCCACGAGGGAGCGCCCTCGCCGTTCACGTGCCATGCCCGCAGGGTACCTCCGGAAAATCGATTCTCAGGCGGACCGGAGCGCGGCCTGCAACGAGCGCACGAGCTCCGGTTCATCCGCCGCCCGCGTCGCCGTGCCGAAGAGCGAGAAGTCCGGTCGCTGCAACGCCGCCGCGACACCGTGGTCCGTGAACCACGCCCGGTAGGTCCCGTCGACGTCGCGGGGCGACTGGTCACCGCAGCCGAACGCCACCGCGGCGCCACCGATGGTCGCGAACCACTCGGCGAGGTCGGGGTCGAGCGCGGGCTCGGCCAGGGTGACGAGGCGCCAACCGGCACCGACGGCGTCGTCGAACCGGACCCGCCGGCCGTCGGCCTCGACCTCGGCTTGGATGAACAGCTCCCCGGCGCACGGTGAGCCGGCGAGGATCACCCCTTGGGCGATCGGCGGGAACGGCGGGATGTCGGTGAGGCCCCCGTCGTCGGCAGCGATGAACGCCGCGTCCCGGGCTGCGGCCTCGTCGGGGTCGGCCACGCAGATGAGCTTGCCCATGTCGATCGCCAGCTGGATGACGGCGCGCATGTTCGGCCCCCGCTCGACCCCGTAGGCGTCGAGAAGGGCGTCCGGCGCCAGGTCACGGAGAACCAGGTCGAGCTTCCACGCCAGGTTCGCCGCGTCACGCAGCCCCGAGCACAGGCCCTGCCCGGCGAACGGCGGCGTCTGGTGGGCAGCGTCGCCCGCGAGCAGCACGCGACCCCGGCGCCACTCCTCGACCCAGCGGGCCTGGAAGCGGTACACGGCGTGCTTCTCGAGACGAGCGTTCTCGGGCCGGGCGTTGAACTGCTCGAGCAGCCGCCACGCCGTCGCCTCCTCGTTCAGGAACTCGACCGATTCGCCCGGCAGCGCCATGAACTCCCACCGGCGCCGGCCCGGTCCGCCGGACACGACGGTCGTGGGTCGAGCCGGGTCGCAGATCTGGACATTCAGCGGGTCGAACACTCGCGGCTCGTGGAACACGACGTCGACGACGAGCCAGTCGTAGAAGAACGCCTGGTCCTCCATCGTGATCCCGGTCAGCGACCGAACGGTGCTGTTGGCGCCGTCGCAGCCGACGACGTACCGAGCGCGCACCGAACCGGCGGCGCTGCGCACAACGACGTGGTCGCCGTCGTCGGCGAGGTCCGACACGGCCCAGCCCCGCCGGACCTCGATCCGGGGGATCTCGTCGACCCGGGCGAACAGCACCGCCTCGAGCTCGGGCTGGGAGAACATGGAGGACTGGGGCCAGCCCGACGGTCCGTTGCCCCGCCGGCCGAAGCGAACCAGGGCCTTCCCTTCGGCGTTCTGGAACTCATAGACCTCGGCCGGCTCGACGACCGTGGCGCACCGCTCCGCCACGCCGCAGGACTGCAGGATGCGGGCCGCCTCGTGGTCGTAGTGCACGGCGCGGGGCAACGGGTACGGCTCCGTGTACCGCTCGAGCACCACCACCCGGTGGCCCTGCTGGCCGAGCAGGATCGCCAGGGCGGCACCAACCGGGCCGTACCCGACGATCGCGACATCGAAGATCTCTCTGTCGTCCATGTCCTCCCTCGTCCAGACGTGTCACACCCGGCGGGGTGCGAGGTCGCCCTTCTCGTGCTGCATCCGCAATGCCTTCTTGTCGAACTTGCCGACAGACGTCTTCGGGATCACGTCGACGAACGCCCAGTTCTCGGGCACCTGCCACTTGGCCACATAGCCGGTGAGGAACTGCTTGAGCCCGGTCGGGTCGGTCTCGCCGGCGGCGACGACGCACGCCAGCGGCCGTTCGTCCCACCGCGGGTCGGGGATGCCGATGACGGCGGCCTCGACGACGTCGGGGTGGGCCATGAGGGCGTTCTCGAGCTCGACGGAGCTGATCCACTCGCCGCCTGACTTGATGACGTCCTTGGCTCGGTCGGTGATCTGCATGTAGCCGTTCGGCGTGACGGTGCCGACGTCGCCCGTGCGCAGCCACCCGTCGTGGAACTTCTCGGCCGCCGGGTCCTGCCAGTACGAGGCGGTGATCCACGGCCCGCGGACCTCGATCTCCCCGACGGCGCTGCCGTCCCAGGGGAGTTCCTCACCGTCGTCGCCGACGATGCGGAGCTCGACGCCGGGGATGACGCGGCCCGTCTTGGCGCGCCAGTCCATCTCCTCGACGCTCCCCGGCGGGGCGTCGGCCGGGGGGTGACCGACCGCACCGACCGGGGACATCTCCGTCATGCCCCAGCCCTGGATGAGCCGGAGGCCGTCTCGTTTCTGGAACCGCTCCATCAGCGACCGCGGCAGGGCGGAGCCGCCGCAGACGACGAGGCGCAGGGACGACACGTCGAGCTCGTGGTCGATGCCGTAGCGGTAGAGGTCGGCCCACACCGTCGGCACCGCGGCCGACACCGTCGGCCGCTCGGCGGCGATGAACCGGGCGAGCGGCTCGGCCTGGAGGTAGCGGCCGGGCATGAGCAGCGACGCGCCCGACAGGAAGGCGGCGTAGGGCAGACCCCAGCCGCTGGCGTGGAACTGCGGGACGATCGCCAGGGCCCGGTCTCGCGGCTCGAGTCCCAGGACGCTTGGCGTGCATACCGCGAGGGAGTGCAGGTACGTCGAGCGGTGCGAGTACACGACGCCCTTCGGGTCGCCCGTGGTGCCGCTCGTGTAGCACATGCTGGCGGCGGCGAGCTCGTCGGGCTCGGGGTAGTCGAAGCCCGCTTCCTCGGCTGCGAGGAGCTCGTGGTAGCGGTGGACGGGCCGGCCGGTGTCGGCGAGCGCGGAGGCGTCGCCGTCGCCGACGACGATCCACGCCTCGACGGTCGACATCTGCGAGGCCACCGGCGCGAGCACCGGCACGAGCGTCGATTCGACGAGGACGACGCGATCTTTGGCGTGGTTGGCGACGAACACGAGCTGCTCGGGTGCCAGGCGGATGTTGAGGGTGTGCAGCACCGAGCCCATGCAGGGGACGGCGAAGTAGGCCTCGAGGTGCTCCTGGTCGTTCCACATGAACGTGCCCACCGGATCGCCCGGCCCGACGCCGAGGCGCTGGAGCGCCGCGGCGAGACGGTCGGCGTTGTCGGCCACCTGGCCGTAGCTGGCACGGCGCACGCCGTCGCCGGTGAAGGTCACGCACTCGGAGTCGGTGTGGACGCGGCGGCCATGCCGGAGGACGGCGTTGATGGTGAGGGGCGACTCGCTCATGGTCGAGCGGATCATGCGGGGGGTCCTTTCGCGTTCGTCGATGGAGCCCAGGTAGCTCTTCGGCAGCAGGGTGGCGTCGGCGCGCAGCTGCGCGGCGTTGCCCGAGTAGTCTGCGCAGCAGAAATCGACGATGTCAAGCCAAAACGATTTACATATGGCTAGTCGATGTTCTAAAGTGTGATCGATCCCGGCGACCGACCTGCGGCGCCGGTCGAGGAGGACACACATGAGAGTCGCCAACGCCGATGGACAGGCCGTACTCGTCGTCGACGACGGGATCGTCGACATCGCCACGGCGTCGGGCGGGGCGCTGCCTACCGACGCCCAGCTGCTCTACGAGCGGTGGGACGACGTGCGGGCGCTCGCCGACCGGGTACAGGGCCCCGAGCAGCCGTTCGAGCTGTCGGCGCTGCAGGCGCCGGTGCCCCGCCCGCGCCAGGTGTTCGCCATCGGGATGAACTACGCGGCGCACGCCGCCGAGGCCGGCGTCGAGGCGCCGGAGTTCCCCCCGACGTTCACGAAGTTCCCGACCTGTCTCACGGGGCCCGACGCCGCGGTGGCGTTGCCCAGCGCGTTCGTCGACTGGGAGGTCGAGCTCGTCGCCGTGATCGGTTCGGCGGCCTACGAGGTCGAGGTCGGCAACGGGTGGTCGCACGTCGCCGGCCTGACCGTCGGCCAGGACCTGTCGGAGCGGATCGTGCAGACGCGACCGCCTGCTCCGCAGTTCAGCCTGGGCAAGTCGTTCCCGGGCTTCGGCCCCATCGGCCCGTGGGTGATCACGCCCGACGAGCTCGACGACCCGGACGACCTCGCTTTGGGCTGCACGGTGAACGGCGAGGAGGTGCAGAAGAGCCGCACATCGGATCTGATCTTCGGGGTCGACGCGCTGGTCCACCTCCTGTCTTCGATCACACCGCTGCTGCCCGGCGACTTGATCTTCACCGGCACCCCCTCCGGGGTCGGCGGCACCCGTACGCCGCCGCAGTTCCTGGCCCCCGGCGACGAGCTCGTCTCGACCATCGAGGGCATCGGCACGATTCACACCCACCTCGTCGACAGGAGCGCACGATGAACGTTGAACTGGAGCTCGCCTACCTCGGCGTCGAAGTCGCTGACCCCACTGGGTTCGGCACGTTCCTCGCCGACGTCGTCGGCCTCGTCCCCGGCGACACCACGACCGACGGCGCCCCGACCTGGCGCAACGACGACCGCGCCCAGCGGATCATCGTGCAGGAGGGGCCCGCCGACGACGCCATCTTCATCGGCTTCGAGGCCGTGTCAGCCGACGCGTTCGACCGGGCTGTCGACCGCGCGCGCGACGCGGGCGAAACGGTGACCGATGGCACCGCCGCCGACCTCGCCGCCCGCCGGGTCGAACGGCTCGTGCGCATCGAGGCGCCGTGGGGCGTGCCCGTCGAGATCGTGCAAGGTCTCGCCGCCGCGGGCGAGGCGTTCGCCTCTTCCCTCGTCCCGGGCGGGTTCCTCACGAAGGGCCAGGGGTTCGGTCACGTGGTGTTCGTCACCACCGACCTCGACGGCGCCGACCGCTTCGCGCGCGAGGTGATCGGCCTCGAGCAGTCGGACTGGATGGAGACCGACCTCGGCGGTATCCCCCTGACGGTCCGCTTCTACCACTGCAACCCGCGCCACCACTCGCTCGCGGTCGGCTCTCTGCCGGTCGAGCTCCCGCAGAAGCTCCACCACGTGATGCTCGAGACCATGTCCCAGGACAACGTGGGGCGCGCCTTCGATCGTGCCTTCAAGGCAGGGTTGCCGATCGCCAACGCGCTCGGCAAGCACGACAACGACAAGATGTTCAGCTTCTACGTCGTCACGCCGGCCGGCTTCCAGCTCGAGGTCGGCTACGGCGCGCGGACGATCGACGAGCCGTGGACCGAGAACCGTCGCTATGACCGGATCAGCGAGTGGGGCCACCAGCCACTCGAGTCGCCGCTCCACGCGTGAAGGCGAGAACCCCTATGAGTTCGAAGCAGACACGGCAGACAGAGCAGGCACCGCAGACCACGTTCGACCGTGACGATCCACCGATCCTCGGCGCCAACCCGTTCGTCGGGCTGACACGCGAACAGGTCGTCGCCTCGTTGGCAAGGCTGGGCCAGCGCATCGCCGTCGAACCGGGCGCCGCAGCCGCCACCGCGGTGGGCGCGTTCGGCGAGCTGTTGCGCGTGGCCGTCGGACGCAGCGATGTCACCGCCGCCCGCGGCGACCGTCGCTTCAACGACGCGGTGTGGCAGCAGAACCCGGTGTTCCGTCGCCTCATGCAGGCGTACCTCGTCGAGAGCGACGCGGCGCACCGGGTCATCGACGAGGTCGAGCTCGACACCAAGAGCCGCGCTCGCGCCCATTTCGCCATGTCGTTGCTCACCGAGGCGCTGGCGCCGACGAACTTCCTGCCGACCAACCCCAACGCGATGGCGAAGGCCGTCCAGACCCGGGGCCAGAGCCTGCTCGCCGGCGCGCGGAACCGCGCGCACGACCTGCGTCACAACGGCGGCATGCCGTCGCAGGTCGACACGAGGCCCTTCACCGTCGGCGGCAACCTCGGGATCACGCCAGGGCACGTCGTACACCGCACCGAGTTGTTCGAGCTGATCCAGTACGACGAGACCGCGACGAAGGTCCACCGGCGCCCGCTGGTGGTCATCCCGCCGCAGATCAACAAGTACTACATCACCGATCTCGCACCGGGGCGCAGCCTCGTCGAATCCACCGTCGCGGCCGGCTTGCCGTACTTCACGTTGAGCTGGCGCAACCCCACACCGGAGCAGCGGGACTGGAACCTGGACACGTACACCGCCGCCTGCCTCGACGCCATCCGGGTCGCGTGCGACATCGCCGGCAGCGACGACGCCAACGTCGCAGGGGTGTGCGCGGGTGGGGTCACGCTCGCCGCGCTCCTGGGCCACCTCGCCGCCACCGGCGACTCGAGCCTCGTCAACTCCGTGACCTTCCTGGTCGCCGGGCTCGACACGACGACCGAGACCACCGCGAGCAACCTGATGTCGCGGCGCGCCGTCGAGGTGGCCAGGGCGCGGTCGCTGCGGGCGGGCGTGCTCGCCGGCGAGGACATGGCCCGGGTCTTCGCCTGGCTGCGACCGAACGACCTCGTGTGGAACTACTGGGTCAACAACTACCTCATGGGCCACAACCCGCCCGCGTTCGACATCCTTTACTGGAACAACGACACCACGCGCCTCCCGGCCGGGCTGCACTCCGACTTCCTCGACCTGTACCTGACCAACGGACTCGTCGAGGGCACGCTCGAGGTGCTCGGAACGTCAGTCGATCTCGGCAAGGTGAGCTGCGACAGCTTCGTGGTCGC
>JBKPHT010000343.1:0-4565 GCA_046730015.1 Actinomycetota bacterium | reverse complement strand
CGTCGCGCTACCAGCGGTTGCTCGTGTACCTGGTGGAGGACGATTTCCTGGACGTGCCCGACGAGTGGGCCGACCGGCTCGACCGCTATGCCGACCTGCAGCAACAGGCCGACCGGCTGACCATCGGCGTGTTCACCGCGCCGCTGGGGGAGGACGGGTGACGGCGGCTGGGGGCCAGGCGCTCGGCGTCGTCGTGCCGGTGTTCGACGAGGCCGACCGGCTCACCGACTACGGCAAGCCGCTGGTCGACTTCGTGCTGCGGTTGCCGGCCGGGAGCCGGCTGCTGTTCGTCGACGACGGCAGCGCCGATGGCACGCCCGAGCGGGTCGAGGAGCTGATCGGCGACATTCCGGGCGCCCCGGTGGGCCTGCTGCGGCGACCGCACCGGGGCAAGGGCGCAGCGGTGGCCGCCGGGCTGCGGGCGCTCGACACGCCGCTGCGGGGGTTCTGCGACGTCGACCTGTCGACGCCGCTCGACGACCTGTCCCGCATCGCCGCCGCCGCGGCCCGCTCGGGGGGCCTGGCCATCGGTTCGCGCGACCTGACGACCTCGACGCTGGTGCAGACCGAGGGGCGGGTGCGGGAGGCGCTCGGCCGCCTCTACAACCGGCTGTTGCAGGCGACGGTGACGCCGGGGGTGGTCGACACGCAGTGCGGCGCCAAGGTGGCGCCGGGCGCCGTGTGGGAGGCGGTGCTGGCCCACTGCGGCGAGGAGGGGTTCGCGTGGGACGCCGAGGTGGTGGCGGTGGCGCTGGCCCGCGGGATCGAGGTGGTGCAGGTGCCGATCGCGTGGCGTCACGACGAGCGCTCGAAGGTCAACGTGGGCCGCGACGGCCTGGCCATGGTCGCCGCGACGCCGCGGATCCGGCGGTCGCGCCGCCAGGCCGCGGCGGCCCCGGTCCCGGCCAGGGAGGCCCGCGTCCTGGTGGCGGCGGCCGCGGTGCCGGCGGGCGCGGGCGGCCCGGCGGTCGGCGTCCGGGACGCGGCGCCGGTGCCGGGCGAGGTGTTCGACGACGAGAACGCGGCCCTGCTCGGCGGCTCGGACCGGACCCACTGGTGGTTCCGCAGCAAGGCCGCCCTGGTGGCGACCGCGCTGCGCCGGACGGCCCGCCCCCGCGCCGAGCGGGGATGGCTGGTCGACCTGGGCGGCGGCGCCGGCGGAGTCACGGCCATGCTCGGCTGGCCGCCCGACCGGGCGGCGGTGCTGGAGGGCAACGCCGCGCTGGCCGGCCAGGCCCGCCGGGTCCACGGGCTCACCGCGGTGCGGACCTCGGTCCACGAGGTGCCGCTGGCGGCGGGCGCGGCGGAGGTCGTGTGCCTGCTCGACGTCATCGAGCACCTCCACGAACCCTCGCTGGCCCTGCGGGAGGCGGCGCGGGTGCTCGCTGCCGACGGCCGGCTGGTCGTGACCGTGCCGGCCCACCAGTGGCTGTGGAGCGCGGCCGACGAGCAGCTCGGCCACGTCCGCCGCTACACCCGGCGGATGCTGCGCGCCGAGCTGGCCGCGTCGGGCTTCGAGCCGGAGCTGCTCACCCACGTGTTCAGCTGGCTCGTGCCGCCGGTGTGGCTGAAGCGGAAGGTCGCCGCCGGCGGCGACGCTGAGCTGGGGCTCGACCAGACCTCGCCGCTCATCGACACGGCCGCGATGGCCCTCACCTTGGGCGAGCGGATGGCCCTGGGCCGGGCGACGCTGCCGTTCGGCACGTCGGTGCTGTGCGTCGCCCGGCCCGTGGACGGGGCTGGTCGCCTGTGACCGGGGTGCTCCGCGGCTGGTGGCGGCGGGCCCTGCCGGCCCTACCTCCGCTCGACGGGCGGGCCCGGGCCGCGCTGGTCGCGGTCCTGGTCGTGGGTGCCGTCCTGCGGGTCGGGTGGGCGACGCAGGCCGAGAGCCCGCGGGAGCTGCGCGACCCCGTCCTCTACATGATCCTGGCCGACCACCTGGCGGCCGGGGACGGTTACAGCTACGGCGACGGGCCAGACCAGGGCACGACCGCCTACTACCCGCCGGGCTACCCGCTGGCGCTGGCCGGGGCGGTGAAGCTGGTCGACATCCTCGCCGGAGATGCGGAGACG
The DNA here is from genome assembly GCA_046730015.1 of Actinomycetota bacterium. Taxonomy (GTDB): domain Bacteria; phylum Actinomycetota; class Acidimicrobiia; order Acidimicrobiales; family VFJN01; genus ZC4RG19. Next base: position 2,492 of record JBKPHT010000343.1, on the reverse strand, counting down.
TTCACGGTGGCGGTGGGGCTCAACGTGGTGCTGTCGGTGGCGTCGATCGGGCTGATGTTCGTGCTCGCCCGGCGCCTGGCCGGGATCCGGGTCGGGCTGGTCGCGGCCGGGGTGTGGGCGCTCTGGCCCAACCTGGTGTTCCACAGCGGCATCGCGCTCACGGAGACGCTGTTCCTGCTCCTGTTCCTGGTGGCGCTGATCCTGCTGCTCGGTGACCCCGATGCGGCCCGGTGCCCGGGGGTCGCCCGACTGGTGGCGGCGGGGATCGTGTTCGGGCTGGCCGTGCTGGTCCGCCCGGTGTCGCTGGTGGCGTTGCCGCTGGTGCTCGTGCTGTGGTGGGGCGCGGGCGTCCGGGCCGCGCTCTGGCGCCTCGGGCTGTTCGCCCTGGCGACGGTGGCCGTGCTCCTGCCGTGGTCGATCCGCAGCACGATCGTGATGGAGGAGCCGGTGGCCCTGTCGCTGAACTTCGGCGACAACCTGTGCCTGGGCCACAACCCGGGGGCGACGGGCGGCTTCGTCCCCTTCGAGGCGTACTGCTACACCGGGGCCGGTTCGGGGCTGGTGCGACCCGAGGCCGAGACCCACCGGCAGTCGGAGAACATCGACCGGGCGCTCCGCTACATCCGCGAGGAGCCGGGCACGACCCTGCGGCGGACCGTCAGCAAGCTGCGATTCACCCTGCGGGACGACTCCGACGGGCTGGCGGCCGCCGAAGACTACGGCTCCCGGCCGATCATGGCGGACGGCACCCGCGACCTGCTGCGGGCCGCGGCCAACGGCTTCTACCTGGTGGTGGCCGTGGCCGGCGTGGTGGGGGCGGTGATCCTGGCCCGCCGGCCCGACCGGGCGCCGCGGGGGCTGTTCCTCGCCCTGGTCGGGGTGGTGCAGCTCGTGCCGCCGCTGGCGACGTTCGGCGACCCCCGGTTCAAGATGCCGCTCTACCCGACTCTGGCGGTCGGCGCGGCCGTGGCCCTGGTGGCGCTGCGCGACCTGCTCGCGGGCCGGCTGGCCACGGCCGGCGAGCCCGCCGAGGCTCCGGCGCCGCCGCCGGCGCCGGCCCGGGCCCCCCAGTCGTCACCCGCCTGACGCGAGGCGACCTCGAGTTCGGGGGATCGGCTCAGGCCCGCTTGGGGAGGACCGGGGCGTCGCGGCCCGTGCCGCCGGTCCTGCCGCCCGCGGTCGCGGCAGGAGTGGTCTCGCCGCCCGACTCCTCGTGGTACTCCTCCTCGACGTTGACCGCCCAGATGTCGTGGTCGGCCCCGCCGACGATGTTCTCGACCGTGAGCATCGCCGTGTACATCGAGTGGTCCTGGTTGTTGTACCGGTGCATGCCATTGCGGCCGATCGGGTGCACGTTCGGCGCGTTGGCGGCCAGCCAGCCCTTCAGCACCTCGACGTTGCGCTGGTAGGTCTCGTCGTAGACCGGGTACGCCTTGGGCATCCGCACGACGTAGCCGGCCTCGACGTCGGCCGCGTCGACCAGGCCGAGCGCCTCGAGCTCGGCCTTGCCCTTCTCGACGAGCGCCTCGTCGGTGGCGGTCCACCACTCGTCGCCCTCGTCGACGGTGTACTCCAAGCCGAGGACGTTGCGCCCCTCGCTGACCATGTACGGCGACCACGACCCGAAGTTCTGGACCCGCATGGTCTTGACCTCGGGGGCGTGGATGTAGATCCAGTTGTCGGTCCACGGCACCTTGTCGGCCGGGACCACCAGCGCCACCGACAGGAAGTCGCGGAACCGCAGCTCGTCGGCTGCGGCCTGCACGTCGGCCGGGGCCGGCGGGTCCATGGCCCGCAGCAGGAGCGGGAACGGCATCGACGAGACGACGTGGTCGGCCGGGTACTCGGTGGTGACCCCGCCGGCGTCGGCGACGACCGCGGTGGCCCGGCCGCCCTGGTGGCGGATGCGGGTGACCGGGGTCTCCATGATCACCTTGGTGCCGGCCGCCTCGACCAGGTCGCGGCACCGCTCCCACATCATCCCGGGCCCGTACTTGGGGTACTGGAACCGCTCGATGAGGCTGGTGACCTGCCTCGACTTGTCGGCCCGGGCGCCGGCGAGGCGGGCCCGCAGCGGCTCCCACACCGCGCTCCACAGCGACATGCCCTTGATCCGCTGGGCGCCCCAGTCGGCGCCGATCTGGGACGGCGGGACGCCCCACACCTTCTCGCTGTAGGTCTCGAAGAAGTGGTGGTACAGGCGCCAGCCGTAGTTGGCCGCCACGTAGCCCTCGAGCGTGGAGCGGTCCCGGGGCGGCCGCACCCGCACCCACAGGTACGAGGCGACGCACCGGACGGCCTCGATCGGGCCGAGGTTCCGCAGGGCGTTCAGCGGCTTGATCGGGTAGTCGTAGAACTTGCCCTCGTAGTAGATGCGGCTCGACCGGGGCCGGAGCAGGAACTCGTCGTCGTCGAGGATCTCGTGCCAGAAGTCGTCGACCCGCTTCACCTTGGTGAAGAAGCGGTGGCCGCCGATGTCGAAGCGCCAGCCG
>JBKPHT010000342.1:0-6542 GCA_046730015.1 Actinomycetota bacterium | reverse complement strand
TGTGCCCCTTGGGACCGCCGTCTGGGTCGCACAGACCGTGTTGAACGCACGGAAGACAGCATCACCGGAACGGGGCGAGGATGCGGTGTCCTCGCTTGCCAGGCCGTCAGAGCGCCTGGCGGCACTTGTCATCGACTTCGTGGTTGTGGGCGTCGTGCTGGTTGTTCTGGTGTCACCTGATCCTGGACGCTCCGACTGCGCATGGGGGCACGCGCTGATGCGCACAGATCCGGCGGTGGGGGATGGTCGTACGCGCCGCGCAGCCCGTACGGCTTCTAGTCGTGCGTGTGCTCCACGGTGATTCCCCCGTCACGCGATGACGCTGTCTCATCTCCCAGATCGGTGCCATGGTGTCCCATCTCAGTAGCCAACGTCTCTCGAAACCGCCGGAACAACGAGAAGGCTGGATCCTTTAGCTCCCCAACCTTTTCTCTTGTTCGATCGAGCTCGTCGCGGAGGCCCGACGCGGCCTTGCCAATCTGGGCGTCGAGCTCAAACGCCTCACTCACCAGAGGATCGAAAGCTCGATACGTCCGCTCGCTTAGCGCGGCTACGACAGAGATTGATGCCATGAGATCCGGAAGTAGTGTCTTCATCTCGGCGTCGTATCGATCGACCCACTCTGGCGTTACCCGAAATGGTCGATTGTCCGCCTCCCACGTGAACCAGTTCATCGTCTGTAGAACCGCCGACAGTATGCGGGCGAGATCCGCTACTGCTAGCCGCTTCTCCTTCTCGGCGTCGGTTCGGCGCTCGTGTCCGAACCTGAACACATCGAGTCGTCGCTGCTCACGCGCCGTGATGAATGCACCCAGTAGACCCGCCCCTGCTCCGATCGCTGCGGCGCTGAGAGCCAACAGTGCTTCACTCACGGCCGAACAGTGTGCCGGGCCAGCGTCGTCGACGGGCGGAGCCTCAGCCAGCGTGCGGTCGTCAGCGCCTGGCGCTTGCCGAGCTCGGTCAGGCCGGGATCGCCGGGGAGTCGTTCCTTGTCCCCGTGCTGAACGACGACGACTCGAAGCGCCATGGCAACGAGCGTACGAAGGAGGGGCTCACATGACCCGCCGGGTTCGCCGGCCCTTCCGGCGGTAGGGGTCACCACCACGACGGTCCCGGCGTGGTCTAGCGACAGCCCGCGGTGTTCTCGGCGACGCACCGGTCGTGGCCACCGCCCCCGACGGCGCGGTCAAGACCGGGACCGCCGATGAGGACGTCTTCGCCGCGTCCACCTTGGAGCCGGTCGTCGCCCTCGCCGCCGTACATGGTGTCGGTGCCGCCGCGACCATCGATCCGGTCGTCCCCACCCATACCGCAGATCACATCGTCACCCGGCGTGCCGGCGAGCCGGTCGCTCTCGGGGGTGCCGACCACCGTGCACCCGATGATCTCAGGGGTGACCTCCACGTATCCGCGGCTGGCAAGGACATGGGCGGCGAGGAAATCGTGGCTGCGGCGGACGATGTCGCGGTAGCGGGAGGTCACGATTCCGTGTCCGCCGGTCGGGTACTCGACCCACTCGCACGTGACGTCGATCGCGACGGCTTCGGCGCAGCGGTCCCGTGCGGGCTCGACCGGAACGGTGCTGTCGTCGGTGGCGTGGAAGCCGATGATGGGCGGATCACCCGGCTCCGGGCCGGCGAAGGGAATGCCGGCGATGGGTACCGAACCGGCAATGAGTGGACGGGCGGGTCCGCGCTCCCCGGGCAGGAAAGCGAGGTTCCACGACAGCACACCGCCCGCCGAATACCCCCCAACCGCGATCGCGTCGGGGTCGATGCGGTACTCGTGGGCGTGCTCCTGGAGCCATTGAACGCCGGCCGTGGCGTCGTCATAAGCGTCGTAGGAGGCTGCCACCACCCCGGCCAGGTCGGCCGGGGTGATCTCCGGCCGTAACCGGTACTGGAGCGAGATGCCGACATAGCCCCGCTCGGCCGACGCGCGGGCGTAGTTGGCCATGTTCGACTTGTCGCCGAAGATGAACCACCCGCCGTGCATCCACACCAGCGCCGGCCGGGAGGCCTCACGGTCACCCGCCGGCTCGTAGATGTCCAACTTCAGGTCGACCGGTCGACCCCGGTAGTCCACGGTCGACCGGTACACCACGTCATGCGTCACCTCGACGTCCGGGAACGTCGGGTCCAGGTAGCGACCCCGGGACGGAGGCGGCGGCCCGAAGGTCACCGGCGCCCCCGCCGTGCTGGATCGGTAGTCTCGGGCCACGACCGCACAGGTGGGCGACGCGCGGCAGTCGATCCTCGTCCCGTCGGGGCTGTCGAAGGTCCCGTACACCTGGAGCTCGGCGAGGAACGAGCCGTCGTCCGCAACGCCGACCCAGGTCATGGAGGTCCAGTCGCAGTCGTAGCTGTCCTCGCTCCGGCACTGCGCCACCGCGACCTGCTCGGTGGGCCTGAAGCCCGAGCCCCGCACGGTCACCGTGGCGCCCTCCGCGAGATCGCTGTCCGGCTCGACGTCGATCGTCGGCGGCGGCCGAAGCGGTCCGTCCGGGTCGAAGTACAGGACATGGCGGGCCGTTCGGAGGCCGGCCGGCCCACCGACCACGAGGGCGCAGGGCTCTGTGGAGGTGCGACAGTCGACCTGGACCGGTTCCTCGCCACCCCAGACCGTCAGCCGAGCATCGAGCGATACCCGGAGGTCGACCGCTCCGTCCGGCCCCGTCTCGACCTCACCGGCGAACTGGCAGCCGTTCTCCACCGGCTCCACCGGGGCACACTGGAAGACGGGCAGCCAGCCACCGGCCACGAAGCCGGTGCCGGTCACGGCGACCAACTGCCCGTCCACCAGATCGGTGGACGGTACGACGGTGACCGTGGGGGGCGGCAGGAGGGGCGCGTCGGGATCGAAGCCCAGGGCCGCCCGGGCGACCGCTGCCTCGGTGCCGGCGGACCAGGCAAAGGCCACCATCTCACACGTCGCCGCGATACGGCAGTCGACCGGGGCCCCGCCAGGCTCGGGTTGGATCAGGGCGTAGACCGTGATGGCCACGACGAAGGTGCCGTCGGCCCCCACTTCGGGGTAGCCGGCGAGGTCTTGGTCGCAGTCGGCGACACTCGCTGCTCCGGCGAGGCACGGAACGAGCATCACGAACGCCGCGCCCCCGAAGCCCGTGCCGGAAACCGAGACCTCCGTGCCGTCGACCAGCCCAGCGGCCGGCGTGACGCTCATGGTCGGAGCGTCCACCTCCCCGGGCACTTGCGCCGACGCCGCCGGACCGGTCATGACACCCGCCAGCACCGCGACCACCACCGCGGCAACCCTCCACGTGCACTGCTGCGTTCCCCACCCGCGCATTCGCGTGCCTCCACTACCAGCCAAAGGTCTTTCTAACCGCTGGCGGGCCTGTTGGACAGGGTCGTCGAAGTTTCGACGGCTGAACGTCACCAGCCATCGCAGCCCCCTTCAGTCGGCTCTGAAGATCGCTCGACCACATCGCCCGAACTGGCTCGGATCTTCCCGGGAGAGCCGCCAACGCCGTAGACCAGACTCGCGCTATCGCACCACTGACGCCCGGCGGTCAGAAGGCCAGACTGACGACTATCCCCGATGTGCCGCTCGGCCGCGATCCGCGACCGCAGCTCAGCCGGCGTTGTGGGTCGGGAACTCCGTGTCGATGACCAGCTCTGCGGACCGGAACCAGTTCTGGCGATCGATGTCGGCTCGCGTGGGCCGGGGAACGAGCGGTGGCGGGATCGAGCACTTGACAAGTCCCTAACCCTGTTAGAGAGTTCGACTCATGGTCGTGGAACCGACTCGTGATCGGCGGGCCGAACGTCGTGAGGCAACCCGCGCGGAGATCCTGGAGGCGGCATGGGAGCTGGCGCGCGAGCACGGCCTCGCTGGGCTGTCGTTGCGCGACATCGCCGCCAAGATCGGTATGCGACCGCCCTCGCTGTACTGGTACTTCGAATCGAAGCACGCCATCTACGACGCCATGTTCGCCGAAGGCAACCTCGAGCTGCTTCGGCGGATGGCTGCGGAGGACTGGCCGGATGAGCCTCGCGCCCTGATGCGCAGGCTGGCGAGGATCTTCGTGGAGTTCAGCTCCGAGGACGCGGCACGGTCCCAGCTGCTCTTCCAGCGCACCATCCCAGACTTCGAGCCCTCCGCCGAGTCGTATGCCTTGGCGGTCGAGGTGCTCGATGGGGGGCGGGAGATCCTCGCCGCCGCCGGGGTGACCGATCCCGCCAGCTTCGACCTGTGGACGGCGGTGGTTGCCGGCCTGGCCTCTCAACAACTGGCGAATGACCCCGGAGGGGACAGATGGCTTCGCCTCGTCGACGACGCCATCGACATGTACGCCGACCATGTCATTCCGAAGCGACCAGCGAGGAGGAGACGATGACCACGACGATCGTCGATATCGATGCGATCCCCGCGATTGACCACCGCGCGGCAATGACGCTGGCCGAGGAGGAGGCCCGACGTCTCCTCGACCTTGTGGACCGGCTCAGCGACCAGGACTGGTCACGCCCGACCGACTGCGAGGGCTGGGACGTCAAGGCGTTGCTGTCCCACGTGCTAGGGGCGATGGAGGCGAACGCTCGCACCCGCGAGTTCATCCGCCAATACCGTGCCGCGACCAAGGCGGCCAAGCGCAGCGGTCGGCCGATGATCGATGAGATGACCGCCAACCAGGTTCGCGAGCACGCCAGCCTCACGCCGACGGAGATCGCCGGTGGGCTGCATGCGACCGCGGCGAACGCGGTGCGCGGTCGCCGCCGCATGCCGGCGGTAATGCGGGCGATGCCGTTCCGACCCGGCGCCCCCTTCGAGGGCAGATGGAAGCTCGGCTATCTCGTCGACATCATCATGAACCGCGACTACTGGATGCACCGAGTCGATCTCGCCCGAGCGACGAGCAACGAGCTCGGGCTCAGCGTGGCGCATGACGGGCGCGTCGTCGCTGACGTCGTGGCTGAGTGGGCAAGGGCCCACGGAAGAGCGTTCACGCTGACCCTCGAGGGACCCGCCGGCGGCACCTTCGTCCAAGGCGAGCACGGCGAGCAGCTCCGCCTCGACGCCGTCGAGTTCTGCCGCATCCTCTCCGGCCGGGGCTCTGGCACCGGTCTGCTCGCCCACGAGGTGCCCTTCTGATGACCACCGTCGACCAAATCGCCGACGGCATCTACCGTCTCTCCACCTGGGTGGCGGAGATCGCGCCGCCGGCCGGGTTCACCTTCAACCAATTCCTCATCGACGCCGACGAGCCCCTCCTGTTCCACACCGGCCCGCGGGCGATGTTCCCGCTCGTGTCCGACGCCGCAGCGCGAGTGCTGCCGGTCCACCGCCTGCGTTGGATCACCTTCGGCCACATCGAGGCAGACGAGTGCGGCTCCATGAACCAGTGGCTGGCGGCGGCCCCCCACGCCGAAGTAGCCCACGGCATGGTCGGCTGCATGGTCTCACTCAACGACCTCGCCGACCGACCCCCACGTCCGCTGACCGACGGCGAGGTCCTCGACCTCGGTGGCAAACGCGTGCGCCACATCGACACCCCGCACGTGCCCCACGCCTGGGAGGCCCGAGTCCTCTACGAAGAGACCACCGAGACACTGCTGTGCGGCGACCTCTTCACCCACCTCGGCAACCGACGTGCTCTCACCGACGACGACATCGTCGAACTCGCGATCGAAACCGAGATGATCTTCCGCTACAGCTCCCTCGCGCCCGACACCGCCCCCGTGATGCGCGGCCTCGGAGACCTTGCACCCAAGACGCTCGCGCTCATGCACGGCTCGTCCTTCAACGGCGACGGCGCCAAGGCGCTGTCCGACCTCGCCAACGCGTACGAGACGCAGTTACTGACACCGTCGCGATGACAACGATCGAGGCCACTCGCAGGCCACGTCGGTGCAGTCGCCTCTGTGGTTCGGTCCTGTGCGGTGACGTTCGGTCCAGTAGATGGCCAAGTGGATGGCCAACGAACGAGCGACCATCATCGGTTCCGCAACGTCGGCACCGGCGAGCGCGAGCGCGCGATCACAGTGCCCTCCAAGGGCACGAGTGGGACAGTCAACGATCGCTCTCTTTTCCAGGGGCCAGGCGAGCGCTTCGGTCCCGGCGCCACTGCGCTCGACGGGCCAGGACCTCGACGTCGCGCTCCACCTACCATCAACCTCGCGCAGCCCCGCCCAATACTGTCGGACAACAAGGTCGTCGAGATGCGTCGGCAGCGATGTAGGAGCTGCAATGGCCAAGCTGATCTACGCGTCGAACGTGTCCCTCGACGGCTGCACGACGTGGAACACACACTCGGCGCGGTGCCCGCAGTCGCACTCTGTGGAGGCACCGCGCTGTACCTACTCAGACACATCGCGTTCCTGTACCGAACCACCGGCCGCATCTTCCGGCGGCGGATCATGGGCGCCGGAGTACTGCTCCTGCTCATCCCGGTCGCGACCGTCATGTCGGCGCTCACGGCACTCGCCGTCGTCAGCGCCGTATGCGTCCTCGTGGTGGCGTGGGAGGTGATCCGTTACCGCACCGATCGCACTCGAGTCCGTCATCCCGAGCCCACATAGACG
>JBKPHT010000341.1:0-34457 GCA_046730015.1 Actinomycetota bacterium | reverse complement strand
TTCGGTGTCGCGAGGTCCTCGCTGACGGCATCGTCGATGCGGCTGATGGCGTCGTGCCCGGCAGAGCCGTCCGGCACGGCATCGAGAGCGGTCTCGACAGTGAGGAGCGGTCGAGAAGGGTCGGGCGGATCGATGGCGTCGAGCCGGCGACGGACAGTGTCGACGAGGCGGCGGTAGCGGTTGGCGCTCGCCGTGATGCTGGCTGGCCCGACAGTGACCTGGCTGCGGTAGTGGCTGGCCAGGAGGAGCAGCTTGTAGGCGATCGGCTCGGACCCCAAGGCGATCACATCATCGAGGTCGAGAACGTTGCCCTTGGACTTGGACATCTTGTCGCCTTCGAACTGTACGAACTCGACGTGCATCCACCAGTTGACCCAGGGTCGGCCATCATCGAGGTACGCGCGGCTCTGCGCGTCCTCGTTGGGGTGGTGGACCTCGCGATGGTCGACCCCGCCGGTGTGGATGTCGAAGTGATCGCCGAGAGCGTCGATGCTCATGACCGAGCACTCGAGATGCCAGCCGGGGGCACCCCGGCCCCACGGCGAGTCCCACTCCATGGCGTGGGCAGGCTCGTCGGGAGGGAACGTGCGCCACAGAGCGAAGTCGGCACGATGGCGCTTACCCGCGACAGACTCGATCCGGGCCTCCACGTTGTCCGCATCGTGAGCCATGGTGGCCATGGCCCCGTAGCCACTGATGGTCGAGGTGTCGAAGTAGAGGCCTTCGGTCAGCCGGTATGCGTGCCCGGCAGCTTCGAGCCGCCGGGCGAACGCGATCATCTCGTCGATGTAACCGGTCGCCTTGGTCCACCGCTCGGGTGGCAGCAGCTCGAGGCGGGCCGCGTCGCCCTTGAAGACGTTGGTGTAGTGCTCGGTGAGGTCCCACACGCTGCGCTGCTCGCTGCGAGCGGCCAGCTCGACCTTGTCGTCACCCAAGTCGGCGTCGGCCAGGAGATGACCGACGTCGGTGATGTTGACCACGTGGCGAACGTCGAAGCCCTTCCACAACAGCGCCCGCCGCACCGTGTCGGCGAACGCGTAGGCCCGCATGTTGCCCAGATGCGCCCGGCTGTAGACGGTCGGTCCGCCGATGGAGGTGCTCAGCGTGGCGGTAGCCGTGGCGGACGTGATCCAGGCTCGTAACGACGTCTCTTGACGACTCGCCCGGTCCGAGGGTGTCGACCGTGCTGCGGAGCATCGCGGCCTCCAGGAGAGCGGCGTCGGCGGCTGATGTGGTCTTGTTGGCACAGGCGGTGCCGACGGTCGCTCCCCGGTCGTCGTGGACGGCACCACCTCACGGCATGCCCACGGCAACGGTCCGGAGCTCACCCAGGCTTGGCTCCCGTGGGGTAAGGGTTCGTGTCGTCGCGGCCACCACAGCGGGTCGGTAAACGGGTCAGAACGTGATGGCGACCTCGTTGGATGTCGGTGTGCCGCCGGGGTGGGACACGAGGTAGCGGAACGTGCCGGTGCCTCGTCCGAGGCTGTCGGTGTAGGCACCGTCGTTGGCGGTGGTCGCGATGACCGTCCCGTTGCGGCGGACCTCGACCTGCGCCGTCGTCGCTCCTGACCATGCCAGGTCGACGTAGTTCTTGCGCCTGACCGTGCGCCCCATGGCCGAGAGGGAGATGGTGGCTGGTGGTGCGGTCGTCGTCGTGGTTGTGGTCGACGGCGGTACGGTGGCGCGGAAGGGGCCGGTCACCTCGTAGGTGACGCCTTGGCCGCTGCCGCTGGGGCCTCGCTGGGAGCTGAAGTAGAGGCGGGTGCCGTCGGGGCTGAACGCCGGGCCGGCGATCTCGGAGCCGGACTGGTTGAGCACCCGCAGGAAGACCGAGACCCCGCCGCCGGGTTCGATCATCACGAGCTCCATGTTCCCGCCGTCCTCGGCGACGAAGAGGTCGCCCGAGGTCGATCCGACGATGTTGTCGACGCCCGTGAGGACGGGGTTGGGGGAGGTGTTGTCGTCGTAGATGACCCGGATGGTGTTCGGGGTGGCCCGGACGTCGAGCTCCCACACTCGATTGTCGCCTTTGGTGGTGAACCACACCTTGCCGTCGGCGTACCACGCGCCCTCGCCACCGTTGAACGAGGTGCCGTTGGAGATCGTCGTGGTCCACGTGACCGTGGACCCGGAGACCACGGCGGCTTCGAGGGTCCCGTTCGCGAGGTCGCCCCACACGGCCGGGCGGAACCGTCGGAGCTTGCCGGTCCCGGCGTCTTCGGTCAGGTAGACGTGCTGACCGATGGGGTCGCAGGCGGCGGCCTCGTGGTTGAACGTGCCCATGGCCGGGCGGACGACCGCGGCGTCGACCCCGAACGGGTCGCATTCCCACACTCGCCCCGAGCTGGTCTCCTCGCATGACAACCAGGTGTTCCAAGGGGTCGGGCCGCCGGCGCAGTTGCGCGTGGTGCCCGACAGGATCCGGTAGGCGTCGGTGACGGCCCCGTTGGCGCCGAAGCGCAGGGCGCCGACGCCTCCGGGGGAGAGCTCGCTGTTGGACACGTAGACCCAGCCGCCGTCGGGGGCGGGGAAGCACACGCCGCCGTCGGGCGCGCCGTGCCATGGGTACGACGTGCCGGGAACCACGGACCCGCTCGTTGCCACGACTCGCGAGGAGAACCCCGCGGGCAGCTGGATGCCGTTGGCGTTCGCTGACTGCAGGGCTCCGTAGGGCCCATCGGCGGCGTACGCCTTGGGCAGAGCGGTTCCCAGGAACCTCGTCCCGACGAGACCGGCACCCGCACCCGCGGCGCTGAGCTTGAGGAACGACCGACGCTGCATCGCTGAGCCTCCTGGTTTCGCTGGAGCGCCAAGCGTGCACGACCCACCTTTCCTCTCGACGAGAGCACGGCGAACACCGGACGAACGTCAGCGGTCGATTGGGCGAGCCATCGCTTCGAGGGGACGGAGCGGGGTCACCGAGGGAGGCCCCGACAGCCTCGTCGCCGCCTCCCGTACGTGGCGCGCACCGTGCGGCCGTCACCGGTAGCGGTCGCCACGGGGTCTGTCGGCGTACGGGTGCAGGACGTAGCGATTGGTGCGACCCGGCGCATGCTGGCGCTAGAGCCTGAAGCCCGGCTCTTCGGCGGGTCGCTGGGCTGGGCGGAGGCGGCGCGGGTGGCTGAGCGCGGTGCGCCTCCTCCGTCACCGTGCGCCCAGCTCGTCGTAGATGGCGATGTGTTGGCGGGCGGTCGTGTCCCAGTCGAAGCGAGCCGCGACCTCGTGGCCTCGGCGCCGCAGGTTCGCCCGCACCGTCTCGTCGTGGGCCACGGTCGCCAACGCGCCGGCGAGCCCGTATTCGTCACCGGGGGCCACCGCCAAGGCGTCCGTGCCGAAGCGCAGGTACTCGGCGAACACCGGCAGGTCGGTGAGGACCACCGGGAGGCCGGCCGCCATCGCCTCCAACACGACGAGCCCGAATCCCTCGTTGACGGAGGGGAACGCGAACGCGTCGGCGGCGTGGTACCACGCCGGGATCTCCTCGTCGGGCACCGTCCCGACGAGCACGACGTCGCGTCCGAACTCCAGGTCGAGCTGGGCCATCGACGCGATGACGCGATCGCGATAGGGCTTGTGGTCCTGGAAGGAGTGGCCGCCCACGATGGCCAGCACCGGCGGCTCGACCCAAGTCCGGCGGAGCAGCGAGAGCGCCCGGAACAGGTGGTCGGTTCCCTTGCGGGGCTCGATGCCACCGATGGTCAGAATGAGGAACCGGTCGCCGGCACCCACCCGCGAACGCAATTCGGCCAGGCGGCTGGCCGGCGGTCGTCGCCCGTAGCGGGCGATGTCGACCCCGTTCGTGACGAGGTCGGCCTCGACGCCGAAGTCTCCGGCGAGCCGCTGCTGCCAGGTGTGGCTGACCACGAGCAGGCGGTCGGGGTCGAGGATCGAGCGGCGCTGGCACTCGATCAGCGCCGGTGTCGTGAAATCGTCGACGTGGTGAACGGTCCGCACGATGCGCACGTCTGCCCCCGCGTCGCGGACGCGCACGGCGGCCCGGGCGGCGATGCAGTCCTGCACGTGCAGCACCGGCGGGAGCTCGGCGAGCTTGCCGGCCAGGTCCCGCTCGAGCGCATCTATGGCGTCGAACACCCGGGTTTCGAGATCGGGTGCCGGGATCGGCGGGAGGACGAACGAGCAGGGTACGCCGACGGGCCGCGAGAACCCGATCCGCGGGTCGCCAAGGGCGATGATCTCGACCGGGAACGAACGCTCCGACAGCGCCTCGGCGAGTGCCAGGAGGTGCACCACCCCACCCCGCGGCTTGGTCGAGTAGGTGACCAGTCCGACCTGGCTCACGACAGCGCGATCTCGACGAGCTCCGGGCGGCGCCGCGCGATCGCCGCCGCGGCGAGCGCCGCCCGCGCGCCGGTCGGTGCGACAAGGCACCCCGCGTCCCGGAACGCGGCGCACTGGCGGTCGAGTCCCTGGGGATCGCGGTTCGTGCCGAGGACGTACACCACGACGCGCGGGCCGCCGGGTGCAGCGAGCGTGGCGCAGGCCGGGGCGAGCACCGACGCAGGGTCGGGATGGGCGCCGTGGCCCAGGACGACGTCGAGCAGCACCACGGCCACGTCGTCCCTCCTGCCGGTCTCGGCGAGCAGCTCGAGCCGGGCCTCGGCGTCGATCATCGGATGCGGCCGTCCCTTCGTGTACTCCTCCTCGCCGAGGTCGAGGCAGACGTGGGCACCGTCGGGGGCGGGCACCCGGTAGCGGTCGTCGAGCGGCGTGTTCGACCAGACCGGCCCGAGCAGCGGCTGCAACAGCGTCAGGGCCTCGTAGCAGAGCGTCCCGCCCGAGAACAGGCCGTGCACCGCGACCCGGCGGGGCGGGAGGCCGTCCAGGCTGCGTTCCACGTCGCGCCGCCACGGGGACCAGTCGGACGGCGGCCGACCACCGCACAGCGCAACGACGCGCGCGACGCCGCCCTCCAGGGTCGAGGACACAGCCGCGGCTCCGTCCACGGTCGTCCCGGGCGCAAGCCCGACGAGGGCGGCGACGAGCGGTTTCGCGGTCGCCGCCGAGACGACCGCGGCCGCGACCTCGGGCGAGGGAGGCTTGGAGACGAGCAGCACCACATCGGTCCCCGGGTCGTCCTCGAGGGCCCTGACGGCTCGCCGAGCGCTGCGTCCCGCCACCGCGGCGGACAGGTCGCGACCGCCGACTCCGATCACGTGCGAGACGCCTTCACCCCACCGGTCGAGCAGCACCATCACTTCCTGAGCGCCGGTGCCGGCGGCGGCGACCACCCCGACCTGTCCGGCGGCCACGGAGTTGGCGAACCCGAGGCCGCAGCCGCCGAGGCTGGCGGTGCCCGCCCCGGGCCCCATCACGAGCCGGCCGGCGCGGGCTGCGTGCTCCTTCAGGGCAACCTCCTCGTCGAGACTCACGTTGTCGCTGAACAGCAGGACGTCGAGACCGGCGGCCAGAGCGTTGTGGGTCTCGAGCGCGGCGTACGGCCCGGGGACGGACACGATGGCCACGTTCGCCTCGACGAGCTCGTCGACGGCTTGGCGAATGGAGCGGGGCTGGCGCGCCACCGGCCCGACAGTCGCCGAGCCGGACGGCGACAGCGCCTGCTCGCCCCGTTCGAGGGCGTTCGCGACGAGCGTCGTGTCCTCCGCGCGCACCGCGAGCACGAGATCGTTGGGAGTGCCGGCGGCCAGTTCCTCGCCGGTGAACCCTCGCTCCCGCAGTTCGCCGAGATTGGCCGGGGTGGCCATCACCGCCGCGGCGAACTCGACGCCTTCGGACTGGCGCATCGTGCGGGTGACGGACAGAAGCTCGACGCTGTCGACGTAGCGGCCCTGCTGGACGCGCGTGGCGGTGGACGACATGTCCGGCGCTCAGCGACTGGATCGGGCGCTCGCGTGGCGGGTGACGACGGTGCCCGCCGGATGCCCGTCGGGCGACGCCACGGTGGCGGCCAGCAGCTCGGGGCTCGTGATGGCGACGGCGCGCCCACCCTCCTCGATGAAGCGGATGGCCGCGGCGATCTTCGGTCCCATGCTCCCGGCCGGGAACTGGCCCTCGGCGAGATGGCGGGCGGCGTCGTCGACGGTGAGCGCGTGCAGCTCGCGCTCGTGGGGCGTGCCGTGGTCGAGGTGAACCGTCGGCACGGCGGTGACGAGCGCCAGGACGTCCGCGCCGAGCGTCGACGCCAGCCGCTCTGCAGCGAGGTCCTTGTCGATCACCGCATCGACGCCCACGTAGCCGTCGGAGCTCATCGCGATCGGAATCCCGCCACCCCCGCAGGCGATGACGACGACATCGTCGTCGACCAGCCGGCGAATGGCGTCGGCTTCGAGGATGGCCAGCGGCTCGGGCGACGGCACCAACCGCCGGAACCCACGGCCGGCGTCTTCGCCGATGGTCCAGTCGCGAGCTTCGGCCAGCCGGTGGGCATCGGTCTCCGAGAGGAACGGGCCGATGGGCTTCGACGGTGCCGCGAAACCCGGGTCGTCTCCATGTACCACCACGTGGGTCACGACGCTCACCACCTGGTGGCCGCCCCCAAGGCGCTCGCGGAGCGCCAACGCGATGAGGCTGCCGAGGTACCCCTGTGTCATCGCGCACAGCGACGACAGCGGCTGAGCCGGGACCGTCGTCGCCGCTTCCTCCTGCTGCACCGCCAGCGCGCCGACCTGAGGGCCGTTGCCGTGAACGACGACGATGCGCCAGCCGGCGTCGATGAGGTCGCCGATCGACGCCGCCATGGCGCGAGCATTCTCGCGCTGCTGGGCGTAGGTACCCTCCTGATCGGCAGCGCACAGCGCATTGCCTCCCAGGGCGATGAGCGCACAAGGGCGGCGCATGCCACCACCTCCCGATGAAATGCCGGCCCGTGGAGGGAGTTTGACTATAGTAAATGAGCTATGCAGCATCGTCAACGGGATCGTCAACGGGAGGCCTGGATGAGCGCAGCCCTCGCCCGATCGCGCCGGTCCTGGCGGGCCGCTGAGGCCCGGTTGTATCCGATGGCGATGACCGACGTCGATGGCTACCAGCGCGCCGTCGTGCTCGTCGCCGCAGTGTGCGCGCAACTGCGTGAGCGCACCACCACCGCCGCGGATCTCCTGGACTGCCAGGAACATGCCGCCGAGTACGTCGCCGCCGCCGGGGAGCAGACCGGGGCCAGTACCCACGGACTCGATCCCGACGACGTCTTCGGATCGGCGGCGGCGATGCGTGACCGGGAGCTGGCAGGACAGGCGCAGCGGATGGCGACGCTCGCGACCGTCGACGAGGCGCGCCAGGCCGGTTCGGTCTGGGCCGATCTCCACGCCGACGACCTCGGGCCTCGTGTTCCGCGCCTGCGCATCCACGTCGCCACCGGCCGGGCGATCCTGACAGAGCTGAGTGCTGATCCGGCGACCGGGGCCCCGCGGCTCCTGGTGACGTTGGCGCGGGTCGACCTCACGACCGGCGAGCTGTCCGAGACACCCGGACCGGCGAGGACGGTCGAGTCGGTCGAAGAATGGGAGCAGGTCACGGCCGCGTTGCAGCCCAACGAAGACTAGGGTGTTTACTATAGTGACTGGACCGTCCTAGCATCCGACACGACGCACCAGCAGGAGGCAAGGATGGACCACGACACCGCCGATCTCGTCCTGCGGTTGCAAGCCCGGGGGCTGCGCGCCGACGTCCGCACCGAGGGGCGAACGGGCGGAGCCGGGCCCTCCGACGTCGGCATGCTGTGGGTGGACGACTACGCGGTCACCCTCGACACCGATCCCGGACGCATCGCCTCGTCCCCGTTCGAGCTGCGTGGTGACGCCGACGGCGACCTCGCCATCTACCAGGACGGCGTGCGCGTCGCGCCGGCCCGCGTCCAGCAGCATCCTCGCTTCTACGACCTCGAGACGGCCGACGGTGTCCCGTACTGGAAGATCGCACTGTTGCATCTCGACTCTCTGGCGAGCACGGTGCTGCAGACGTGCGCCTACTGGGGCAACAGCGACCAGTGCGCGTTCTGCGGCATCGGCGTGTCGCTGCGGGCCGGCCGCACGATCGCGAAGAAGACCCCGGCCCAGCTGGCCGAGGTGGCGGTGGCAGCCCGCGACCTGGACGGCGCGGTCGACGTGACGCTCACGACCGGCAGCACCCGCGCACCGGACCGCGGTGCGCTGTACGTCGCCGAGTGCGCCGCGGCGGTGAAGGATGCGAGCGGCCTGCCGGTGGAGGCCCAGTTCGAGCCGCCAGAGGATCTCGACGTCATCGACCGGGTGGCCGACCTCGGCGTCGACACCGTCGGCATCCACGTCGAGTCGTTCGACCCGGGCGTCCTGGCGCGGGTCGCACCGGCGAAGGCACGCACCGGTATCGACGGGTACTTCCGGGCGTGGGAGCGCGCCGTGCCACGCTTCGGCGAGGGTCAGGTCACCACCTACGTGATCCTCGGCATGGGAGAAGACCCGGAGCTGACGGTGGAGGGCTGCCGCCGGGCCGTCGACATCGGCGTGTACCCGTTCCTCGTGCCGTTGCGACCGGTGGCGGGCAGCCTGATGGGGGACTGGTCACCACCGGCGCACGACTACGTCGAACGGATCGTGCGACGGGTGACGCCGTACCTGGCCGAGCACGGGCTCGGGCCCGAGACGGCGAAGGCGGGTTGCTCGCGGTGCCACGCCTGTTCACCGATGGCGGCCGTGCAGGACGGCCTCCAGATCGGGCGCAAGCCCGTTCCCGCCCGTGGCTGAGCTCCTCCACCGGACCGGGGTCGTCTGCCGCATCGTCGACGACCGGTGGGCGGCCGCCGACCACCACCGCATCCGCGAGGAGGTGTTCGTCCGCGAGCAGCGCCTCTTCCCGCGTTCCGATCGGGACGCCCGCGACGACGACCCGGCGACGATCAAGGTGCTCGGCCTCCGTGACGGCGTGCCCGGCGGCGCCGTCCGCCTGTATCCCCTCGACGGGGACGAGCTCTGGCAGGGCGATCGTCTCGCCGTCCTCGTCGGTGCGCGCGGGCACGGCCTCGGTATCCCGCTCGTGCGGTTCGCCGTCGCCACGGCCGCCGGCCGCGGCGGTCACCGCATGGTCGCCCACATCCAACCGGGCAACGTCGCGTTCTTTCAGCGCCTCGGCTGGCACGTGTGCGGCGACGAGGAGATCTACGTCGGCGTTCCCCACGCGCCGATGGCCATCGACTTCCCGCCCGGCACTAGAGCCCGGTCACGGCCTCGGTGCTGAGATCGACGAGCACCGCGGCGCGCCCGGCGCCCGTCAGCTCGAGAACGCCCGAGTCGTCGAGCTCTCCTAGCGGGGCGCAGGTCAGCCCCCGCCGTTCGACCTCGCGGCGGCAGCGGCCCTCGTCCTCCGGCGCCATCGTCACGAGGAACGCGAAGCACGGGAAGCACATCACCCAGGCGTCGAACGCCACTCCGTCCGGGACCGGTATCGACTCGACAGCGATCGACGCGCCACAGCGAGTGGGCTCCAGCAACATCGCCAGCGAGCCGAACAGCCCGGCCATGCTGACGTCCTTCGCCGCCACCACGGCACCGTCGGCAGCGAGGGCGGCGAGCAGGCGTACGTCGTCGGCAAGCTCTCGCCCGCGCTCGTCGAACGACGGAAAGAACGGAAAGTCGGAGCGCATCCGTCCCTGCAGGCAGGCGATCAGCGCGAGCCGCTGCCCCGGCGCGACGCGGGTCGCCGACAGTGACGGCCCGGGGCAGCGGCCGACGGCGAAGGCCGACAGCGCCACCCGGTCGGCGCTGTTCGTGAGGTGACCGCCGACGACGGGCACGTCGTACAGCTCGGAGGCGAAGCGCAGCCCGTCGAGCACCGGTCGGTAGATGTCCGCCGGCCCGACGATCGTGTCGACGATGGCGACGGGGACGGCGCCCATCGCCGCCACGTCGTTCACGTTGGTGAGCACGGCAGCGATACCCGCCCCGTAGGGGTCGCGCTCGACGAACGCCGGCAGGATCGCCTCGCCGCACGCGATCACGTCCTCACCACCCACCGTCACGATCGCACCGTCGTCGCCCGGGCCGCGCAGCCAGTCGCTCGGGCCGAAGGCATCTCGCACCGCGGCGATGTGGGCCTTGGACGTCCAGCTCGGCGCCGAGCGGATCGTCGCCACCAACCCATCTAACGCGTGCACCATAGTGAATGATCCTCTATTATCCGATTGATGCCTGGTGCGGCATTCCTACGCCTGCCCGACCGGTCCCGCAAGCCTCGCCGCCGCGGCCTCACCTGCGTCATCGACGGTGGGTTGCCGCTGACCGACGTGCGGGCCGTGCTGGACTCGGTGGCGGCGTCTGTCGACGTGTGGAAGCTCGGCTGGGGCAGCGCCTACCTCGACGCCGCGCTTGCCGCCAAGCTCGAACTGCTGCGCGAGCACGATGTGGTCGCTTGCCCCGGCGGGACCCTGCTCGAAGTTGCCGCCTACCAGGGACGCGCCGAGGAGTGCCTGGACTGGATGGCGGCCGCCGGGTTCGAGCAGATCGAGGTGAGCGACGGTCTCGGCCTGTTCGGCGAGGAGGCGAAGTCGGCCATGATCCGGCGGGCCGCGGCATCGTTCACCGTCGTCTCCGAGGTGGGGCTGAAGCGGACCGGCTCCGCCCTGCCGCCGGCGATGTGGGTCGAGCTCGCCCGCGCCGACCTCGAGGCCGGCGCCTCCGCCGTCATAGCCGAAGGCCGCGAGAGCGGCACCGTCGGCATCTACTCCGAGGACGGGTCGGCACGAGCTGAGGTCGTCGACGCCTTGCTGGACGGCGTCGGCGCCGAGCGGCTGGTGTTCGAGGCCCCCCGCAAGGACCAGCAGGCGTGGCTGATCCGCCACGTCGGCACCGACGTCAACCTGGGCAACGTGGCACCCCGCGACGTCCTCGGCCTCGAGGCGCTCCGGCTGGGGCTGCGCGCCGACACGGTGCTGGCGGTCCACGCCCGCGCCGCGCTCACGCGATGAGCAACCGCAGGCCGTCGGCCTACCGGGAGGTCTCGGTCGCCCGGGTGGGGTTCGCGCTGACCGCGGACAACCTGCTCGGCCACTTCCAGGGCCGGGAGTGCTACCGGCGGACGCGCTACGTCGTCGTGCGCAGCGGTGACGACACCGCGCTCGTCGCCGTCGAACCGCGCGACCCGCGGCCGTTGTTCTCGCCCGCCGCCACGGTCGAGGTGCTGGCCCTCCCGCCGGAGACCGTCGATGTGCACCGCCCCGAGATCGACACCGGCGTGCCGTCACAGCTCGCCAGGGTCGCCGCCGAGCACCCCGGCATGCGGGCGATCGTCGTCGAGGGACGCTACTCGCACGTCAGCTTCCTGCTTGACCCCGTGCCGGTCCGGGTCCGCGTGCGCGAGGTGGTGCCGCCGCACCCCGCCAAGCTCCTCGACCAGGCGCAGCGGGTGCTCGACGTCGCCGACGAGCTCCCCCCGATCGTCCTGGAGCCCGAGCTCGTCGACCTCCACTCGCTCGTCGGCTCGCACCCGGTCGTCCTCCTGCCCTGCCGCGCCGCCGGCATCGAGTTGGACGGGCGCGAGGTGCACTATCTCGACGAGCGCCCCCCGGAGCGCGACTGGGCCCTGCTCGGCTGTGCCCGATCGCGCCAGATCCACCAGTGGGTCTACGGGCGCGGCGCCCCCGGCATCGACACGTGCCCGCGCGACCTGGCGCCGGCGACGGGGCCGCTGCTGACCAAGTGCTGCCTGCTCGAGGACCACATCGAGGTCGACGGCGACGTCGCCGTCGTACCGTGGGGGGCCAGCCTCGACCAGGTGCGCGAGGCCCTCGTCGACCTGTCCCGCCGTGCCGAGCCGGCGGTCGTGCCGTCGTGAGCACACGCTCCACGCCTCGACATCTGGAGGCCGCGTGGGCGCGAGGCTGACCGACAGCCCGGCGTACGCCCACCTGTGGGGGACCGACGAGACGCGCGCCCTCTTCGACGAGCACGCGCGCTGGCAGCGTTGGCTCGACATCCTCGTGACCCTTGCGGCGGCGCAGGCGGACCTCGGGATCATCCCGCAGCGCTCCGCCGACACGATCGCCACCCTCGCGCGGGTCGAGCGCATCGATCTCGCCGCCGTCGCCGAGGAGACGCGGCGAACCTCCCACTCGACGCTGGGGCTGATCCGGGCGCTGCAACAGGTGCTCCCGGACGACGTCGCCGAGGACGTGTACTACGGCGCCACCGTCCAGGACGTCACCGACACCTGGTTCGCGCTGACGATGCGAGACGTCGGCGACCTCGTCGAGCGCGACCTCACGATGCTCATCGGCGCGATCGTCGAGCGGGCCGGGCAGCACGGGCGGACGATGATGCCCGGCCGTACCCATGGCCAGCCCGGGGCGCCGATCTCCTTCGCCTTCAAGCTGGCGACGTGGGCGGACGAGCTCGGTCGCCATCGGGATCGTCTGGGCGAAGGCCGGCAGCGATGGGCGACCGTTCAGTTCGGAGGCGCCGTCGGCACGCTCGGCTTCTACGGTGAGCGTGGTCCGGCGCTGCGGGCGCGCTTCGCGGAGCGGCTGGGCCTGGCCGACCCGGGAATCGCGTGGCTCACCAGCCGCGACCGCATCGGCGAGTTCGCCACCCTCATGGCGGCGATCACCGGCACCCTCGCGCGCATCGGCAACGAGGTGATGGAGCTCCAGCGGCCGGAGATCGGCGAGCTGCGCGAATCGGCCGGCGCCGGCGGGGTGAGCAGCATCATGATGCCGCACAAGCGCAACCCGGAGTCGAGCGAGCACCTCGACACGCTGGCGCGCCTCACCCGCGCCCACGCCGGCGTGCTCCTGGAAGGGGCGGTGCAGCTGCACGAGCGAGACGGCCGAGGATGGAAGGCCGAGTGGGTGGCGCTACCCGAGGTGTGCCTCCTCACGGCGACCGCCCTGCGGCTGGCGTCCGACTGCGTCGACGGGCTCGAGGTCGACGCGGCCCGGATGCAGGCGAACATCGATGCCGGTCACGGCCTGCAGGCGTCGGAGCGGATCCTCGGGATGCTCTCGTCCACCCTCGGCAAGCACCGGGCCCAAGCGGCGCTCCAGGAGGTCCTCGGCGCCGCCCGCCGCGACGGGCGGTCGCTCGTCGACGCGCTCGACGCGGCGGGGCTGATGACTCGTGCCGACGCCGAAGCCGCGACCGCCGAGCTCCTCGCTCCGGGCGATGTCGCTGCCGTCGGGTGCGTCGTGAGCCGCTTCGAGGACGGCCGCCCGTGAGGTGCCCGCCACGGTTCCCGCTCGCGCTGCTCCCCACCCCGCTCGTCCCCGCCCGCCGGCTGGGCGAGATGCTGGGGCGCGAGATCTGGATCAAGCGCGACGACCTGACGGGCTTCGCGCTCGGTGGCAACAAGGTGCGGCCCCTCGAGGTGCTAATCGCCGACGCGCTCGACCGGAGCTGCGACCACGTGGTGGGATGCGGTGGGCCGGGCTCCAACCTGGGTCCCGCGCTCGCCGCGGCCGCCGGCACCGCCGGGCTCGGATGCACGATCGTCCTGTTCGGCTCCGAGCCACGGGTCGTCCATCCGAACCTCGCGCTGATGCGGGCGTTCGGAGCCCGTGTCGTGTTCACCGGCGATCCTGATCGCGGGGCCACCCCGGGGTACGCGGAGGCGGAAGCCGATCGGCTCCGCGCCCGGGGGAGCCGCCCTTACGTCGTGCTGCGCGGTGCCGCCTCCGGCCTCGGCGCGACGGCGTACGCGCTGGCCGCCGGCGAGCTCGCGGCACAGCTGACGATCACACCGGCGCACGTGGTCGTGGCCGCCGGCTCCGGCGGGACCGCCGCCGGCCTGCTCGCGGGCTGGTCGGCCTTCGACCTTCCCGGGACCCTCGTCGGTGTCGCGGTGAGCCGGCCCGTCGACGAGACCGGCGCCGAGATCGGTCGGCTGTCCGCCGAGGCCGCCGCCATCCTCGGCTCGCCGGAGCCGGCCGACGACCGGTTCCGCCTGATCGACGGGCTCGGCCGCGGCTTCGGGCAGGCCGACCCCGCGACCTGCGAGGCGGCCCGGCTGGCGCTGCGCGCCGAGGGTGTGCTCGCCGACGTGACGTACGTGGCCCGTGCGGTCGCCGCCCTCCCCGCACTCGACGGCCCCCTCGTCCTCTGGCACACCGGGGGCTGGCTGGGTCTCGTCGGCGACGTGATGGGGGTGCCGCACTGATGCCGGGGAACCACGGCTTTCCGACCCAGGGCCCCGCGCCGGAGCTGATCGGAGCCGGCTTCGCCTACGAATCCCAGGGCGCAGCGATGCTGCACGACGGGCTCAACCTCGCTGACCTCGCCCACGTGCTCGACCTGCGCGACCGGGGGATCATCACGGACCCGACCGCGGTGGCGCTCCTCCAGGTCGTTCTCGACTCCTCGTCGATGGATGCCATCGGCTACGACCCCCAGGACGGCGAGCCCTACAACTCCCGCGAGCGGGCGTTCGCGGGCCGCATCGGCCCGCTCGCCGGATGGCTCCACGCCGGCCGCCCCCGTCGGGAGGCCACCCGCCTCGCGTTCCGGATCCACCTCCGGCGGCGCGCGGCGCACGTCGTGCTCGCCGCAGCCGAGTTGGCGGCGGCGCTGGCGAAGCGGGCCGGCGAGTACCGCGACACCCTGTTCGCGGACCAGACGTATCTCCAGCAGGCCCAACCCTCGACAGTCGGTCACTACCTGCTCTCGTTCGCCTACCCGGTGATCCGCGACGGCCACCGACTCCTCGACGTGGTCGAGTGGCTCAACCGGAGCCCGGCCGGCGCCGGCTGCGTCAACGGCACCCGGCTCCTCCGCGATCGGACGGCGATGGCGCAGCGCCTGGGCTTCGACACCGTGATCGTGAACACCCGCGACGCCATGTGGCAGGTGGATGGGCTGGTCCAGCTGGTGTCCACGCTGGCCAGCCTCGCCCTCACCCAGGCGTCGCTCGCCGAGGACCTCGAGATCTGGGCCAGCTCCGAGTTCGACTACGTCGACCTCGCCGACGAGTACACGCGCGCCAGCGTGCTGATGCCGCAGAAGCGCAACCCGTACGCGCTCTCGATGATCCGCGGTACGACGGGGGTGCTCATCGGGCATGTCGCCGGGGTCCTGGCGGTGCAGAAGAGCCCGTCGGCGCGCAGCGACAACCTCATCTTCGCCTACGGCGAGATCCCGATCGCGGTCGAGCACGCTCGCCGGATGACCGAGCTGACCGGAGGTGTCGTCGCCACGATGAGGATGAACGAGCAACGCCTGCGCGAGGAGCTCGCCGGCGGGTTCAGCCAGGCGACCGATGTCGCCGAACAGCTCATGCTCAGCGCGGGCATCGATTACCGGACCGCGTACGAGATCGTCGGCGAGGCCGTGCGACGGTTGGCCGCCGGAGGGCGTCGCGGGAGCGACCTCACGCCGGCCGTGCTCGACCAGGTGGCGAGCGAGCGGCTGGGCGGCTCGCCCGCCATCGACGCCGCGGCGCTCGCTCGAGCTGTCGATCCGGCGACCATCGTCGCAACGCGCGTCGCTGTCGGTGGGGCCGCCGCCGAGCCCGTCGATGCCATGTTGGCTGAGGTCACAGCGGGCGCCGAGGAGCTCGCAGGCTCGGCGCGACGACGACTCGACGCGCTGGATCGGGCCGAACGGGCGCTCATCGCCGACGCCCGGCGCGTGGTCGAGGGGGTCCGCGGCGCATGATCGACGACGGGATCCCGCAGCTCCCCGCGCGGGCGACGGTGGTCAACGTCGGGTTGCCGCTGTTCGCCGACGCCGTCGCCCACCAGGGGTTCGACGTCGTCGACGTCGACTGGCGCATCCCCGCCGGCGGCGATCTGGATGTCGTCGCCGCGCTGTCGCGGCTCTATGGGCCCAAGGCGGCGGTCATCGACGCGGCCAACGCCGAAGTGGTTCGACGACTCGACACCGGCGCCCCGCTCGCAGTCGCGGTGCGGCCCGCCGCGGATGTGGTCCCAGGCCTCGACGGCAGGATGCTTCTCCACTGCGGACCGCCCATCGACTACGGCGAGGCCGTCGACCCGCTGCGGCGCTCGATGCGCGCCGCCGTCGTCGCGGAGGGGTGGGCCGGCAGCGTCGCCGACGCCGATCGTGTCCTGGCGAGAGGCGAGATCGGACTCGCACCGGCGAACCGCCACGACACCGTCGTGCCCATGGTGACCGCCATCGGGCCGTCGCAGCCGGTGTGGGTCGTCGAGAACGCGGCGGGCGGGAACCGTGCCTTCGCCCCCGTGAACCAGGGGCCGGGCGACACCGCCTGGTTCGGTCGGGACACCCCGGCAGCCGTCGAGCGTATGCGGTTCCTGGCGTCGGTCGCCGGGCCCCTGCTCGGCGAAGCGGTGCGCGACCACGGCCCGCTCGACGTACTGGGGATCGCCGCGCAGGGTCTGCAGATGGGCGACGACGTCCACATCCGAGTCCAGGCGAGCACCAACCTGCTGCTGCGTGACCTCCTGCCGCATCTCGCCGCCCTCGACGACCCGCGCCGGGTGGCGCTCGCCGAGTTCCTCGCCGGCAACCACCTCGTCTTCCTGACCGTCGCCATGGCCGCCGCCCGGGCGCTGAGCGGGTGGGCGATGGACGTGCCCGACTCATCGATCGTGACGACGATGACACGGAACGGGACCGAGTTCGGTGTCGGGCTGGCCGGGTCACCGCAGTGGCACGTCGCGCCGGCGCCGCCCGTCGGCCAGGCGCTGTACTACGCCGGCTACGGCCCCGAATCCGGTGCACCTGACGTCGGCGACAGCGCCGTGCTCGAGCTCGTCGGGCTGGGCGCGGCGGCGGCCGCCGGCTCGCCGTCGGTCGCCGCGTTCGTCGGTGGCACGATGCAGGATGCGCGTGCGACCACCGAAGAGCTCGACCTCGTGTGTGCGGCGCGAAGCAGCCGCCTGCGGATCGCGGTCCTCGAGGGTCGCGGCACGCCGCTCGGCGTCGACGCCCGGCGGGTCGTCGAGCTCGTCATCACTCCCAAGATCACGACCGGCGTGCTCCATGCGTCCGCCGGAATCGGGCAGATCGGCGCCGGCGTCGCGACGGCGCCGATGTCGTGCTTCGTCGACGCGGTCTTGGCACTCGACCGCCGGCTGGCGACATGACCGCTCGTGCCGACTGGGATGGTCCTGTGCCCGAACGATCAGAACGGCCGCAGCGCCAGCCACACCGCCCTGATCGGCGTGCCGGTCGTGTTGTGCCAGCGGTGCGGACGATCGGTGCGGAAGTGCAGCGAGTCTCCCTCGTCTAGGGAGAACCGCTGACCGTCGACCTCGATCTCGAACGACCCGTCGAGCATGAAGATCAGCTCTTCCCCAGGGTGCTCCATCGGCTTGTCGCCGCTGTTGGCACCGGGCTGCACGGTGGCGATGGCGCCGGCGAGGAAGAAACGGCCGTACGGTCCGGAGATGCCCGCCAGGTCGATTCCCCGGTGAGCGGTGAAGAGAGGGCCGCGACCGTCCTTGCGGACGTGGGCGACCGGCCGGTTCTCACCGGGCTGCTCCTCCACGAAGTACGAGACCGGCCGGTTGAACGCGGCCGCGATCTTGAGGAGCGTGGTGATGGTCGGCACCATGCCGCCGCGCTCGATCTTGTGGATCGCCGCCGCCGACACGTCGGACAGCGTCGCCAGCTGCTGGAGCGACATCCCCCGCTGGATCCTGAGCTCGCGCATCTTGGGGCCGATCGAGCTGACGATCTCCTGCAGCTCACCCCCCGAATCCTCGCTGTCGTCGGACCCACCAACCCGGCGTGACGCGACGTCTGCCGATCTCGCCTTGCGATCGTTCATCGCATGCCTTCGTAGCAAAGTAAATTCATGTGTTCTATGGTAGATGCCTACCGCGGGCCTAGGGGAAGCGGCTCGCTTGGCTGATCTCGAAGGGGTGTCGATGGCGCCGAGGGCAATCGTGGTCGGCGGGGGTGCGGCGGGGATCGGCGCGGCGGGCGCGTTCAAGGGTGCCCAGCCGGAGGGTGAGGTCATCGTCCTCACCGAGTACGAGGACGCGGCCTACAGCCCGTGTGGGATCCCGTACGTCCACGGCAAGGAGATCCCCGACTTCGAGTCGCTGTTCCTGGCCACCAAGGAGGCCTACGTCGAGCAGGGCATCGACATCCGCTACGAGACCCGGGTCGCGTCGCTCGACCTGAAGGCCAGCACGGTCCAGGTCGAGGGTCAGAGCGCCCTCGGGTACGACCGCCTGATCGTCGCGACCGGGTTCGATTACGCCGATCCGGGCGTGCCGGGCACCGATCTGGAGGGGCTCTACTACGTCAAGAACATCCGCCGGGCCATGGAGTGGGACAGAGTGCTCGACTCCGTGAAGGTGGCGGTCGTGGTCGAGGCCACGCCCCTCGGTCTGGAGATGGTCACGGCGCTCGCCCACCGGGGGATCGAGACCCACATCATCGACCACCGGCCGTGGGCGCTGAGCGACCTGGCCGATCCCGACATCGCCCAGCCGGTCGAGGAGTCGTGGGCCGAGATGGGCGTCAAGATGCACTACGGCGTCACACTGGAGGCGTTCGTCGGCGACGGCAAGATCCGCGCAGTCCGTACGTCGGCCGGCGAGCTTCCTGCAGACCTCGCCGTGATCTGCACGACGAAGGTGCCGAACACCGCCCTCGGTACGGCGGCTGGCCTGAAGGTCGGCCCCACGGGCGGCTTCGTCGTCGACAGCCGCATGCGCACCTCGGCCGACGGCGTCTTCGCCTGCGGCGACTGCGTCGAGGTGCCGCTGGGCGTCGGCAACCTCCCGGTCCAGGGACTGTCGGGATCGCACGCCTACGCCCAGGGAAAGGTGGCTGGGATCAACGCCGGAGGCGGCACCCGCGAGTACCAACCGGTCTACGTCCCGTGGGGGATGGTGGCCGGTCTCTGGATGATCGGTGGCGTCGCCTATGGCGAGACGGTGGCCAAGGCGCTCGGCATCCCCCACGTCATGGGTGTCGCCCAGGGCATCTCGCGGGCCCGCTACTTCCCGGGCGTGAAGACCCTCAAGGTGAAGCTGCTGGCCGAACCCGGTTCGCTGCGGCTGATCGGCGCCCAGATGGTGGGCCAGGAGGGCATCAAGGAGCGGGCCGACTTCCTCGCGATGGCCGTCAAGACGGGCATCACCATCGAGGACCTGGCGTACATGGAGAACGTGTACTCCCCGCCGATCGGGGCGCTGAACGAGCCGATCGCCCTCGCCGCCCAGAACCTCCTCGCCAACCCCTGACGACGATGCGCTTCGCCGGCTGGCTCCGCAGGAACGCCGAGCACTACCTGCTGATGGCGGCGCAGGGTGACGTCGCCGCGCGCCATGGCCGCCCGTGCCCCCGGCCCAAGGAGGGCTTCAAGGGCTGGTTCTTCCTGACCCTGTTCGCGCCGATCTACCGGCGGCTGCCGTGGCGCTTCCGATCGTTCGTCCTCCAGTCGATGCCGGGCAGTCACCGTCGGGCGTGGACGCCGCGTCCTCGGCAGCCGCTGGGTCCGGCCGTGTGATCCCGCGCTCTCCCGAGCCACACAACCAGAAGGAGAAACATGCCCAAGACCGTGCAAACACCGCTTCCGGACGAAGGCGAGACCCTGTACGACACCGACGAGAAGGTCTTCGAGGACATCCAGGCGAACCCTGGTGAGAAGGCCTTCGTCTTCATCCACACGGTGCCCTACGAGGGATCGGTCGCCCTCGTCAACCTGCTCACGGCAACCCGTCTCGTCCGCAAGGGATTCGACGTGACGATCGTGCTGTACGGGCCCGGCGTGCTGCTGGCCTCCGGTACCCGCGGCTTCCCGTCCGTCGGCCAGGAGGGGTTCCCCGGCAACCTGGCGATCAACAACCAGATCAAGACGCTGCTCAAAGAGGGTGCCACGATCCACGCCTGCCGGTTCGCCATGGGGGCCCTGTACGGGTTCCGCGAGGACGACCTCATTCCCGGGGTCAAGCCGTTCCACCCGCTCGACGTGCTCGACTCGGCACTCACGGCGTGGCGGTCCGGGGCGTTCCAGCTCAACACCTGGACGGTCTGATCCCTCGAGTCGGCTGGGTGCCGGATCAGGCAACGTCCGCCTCGTCCACGACCGATCTGGCCGGCGTGGCCGGGCGCAGACGTTGCCTGATGCGCCGCTAGGGCGCCACGGTCACGGTCACCCGCGGACTCCGGGCCAGCGTGTTGGAGACGTAACACACCTTCGAGGCCCGCTGCACGAGCTCGTCGATTCCGGGCGGAGGAGGGTCGTCGAACTCCACCTCGACGTCGATGGCGCCGAACGACGGGCCGTCGTAGGTGGCGACGGCCCTGACCGTCAGGGCGCTGAGCGACAGGTCCCGTTTGCGGGCGACGTGGGCGAGCGCCATGGCGTAGCACGACGACAGGGCGACGAGGAGGTACTCGGTGGGCATCGCTCCGGCGTCGTCGCCACCGACGCTGGTGGGTTCGTCGACGACGAACCGGAACTCGCGCACGGTGACGTCGGTCCGGTAGCCGCCCTCCCATCGCGCTTCGGCGGGAGCCGAGCGCCGACGCGGCTCCGCCATCGTCAGTGGTGGTCGTGGTCGTGGCCGGCGGGGCGGCGCGCGAGCACGGCGGCGCGCTCGTCGATCGCCGCCGGGGCGAGGATGTCGCGATCACCCACAAGCGACTCCAGAGCCTCGACCCACCGCTCGTAGTAGCGATAGTCGGAGCCGTCGGGATGTTGGGCCTCCCAGCGTCCGACGGCGGCGATGAGCCGCTGCTGGAAGTCGCTCCATTCGAACCGCCCAGCCTCGTACAGGGCCATCGTGACGCCGAACAGGCGACTCTCCCACGGTGCCTCGAAGACGAGCTCGCCGTTCGACCGGGGAGGAGCCGCTGGCCCGGAGGTCGCCAGCTCCACCGGCACACCGGTCACGGTGCGTGCACCCTGGCCACACCCACCATCGCGTCGCGGGTCACCAGCGCGGCGAGCGCCTCCTCGTCGAGACCGTCGGTGCCCTCCGGACGCTCCGGGAGCACGAAGTAGCGGACCTCGGAGCTGCTGTCCCACACCTTGATCTCGGTCGCCTCGTCGAGGGTGAGGCCGAGCTCGGCGAGGACGGTCCGTGGCTCGCGCACGATGCGGGACCGGTAGGCCGGATCCTTGTACCAGGAGGGCGGAAGCCCGAGCACCGGCCACGGGTAGCACGAGCACAGCGTGCAGACGACCGCGTTGTGGACCGCCGGACCGTTCTCGAGGACCACGATGTGCTCGCCCTGCGGGCCCGTGTAGCCGAGCTCGGCGATGGCAGCGGTGCCGTCGGCGAGCAGCCGCTCGCGGTACTCCGGGTCGGTCCACGCCTTGGCGACGACCTTCGCACCGTTCATCGGGCCGACGTCGTTCTCGTACCGGCTGATCAGCCCGTCGACGACCGCCGGGTCGACGAGGCCGCGCTCGACGAGCAGCGACTCGAGCGCCTCGGCTCGGAGGGCGACATCGGGGTAGTCGTGGGAGCGCGTGCCGGTGCTCATCCGGCTGGCTCCAGGTAGTCGTCGTACAGGTCGATCGTCAGCGTGAACGACTCGGCGCCGTCGCCCCACAGCTCGGTGGAGTCGAACGCCACGGCGTACACGTGCTGGGCGTTCTCGGCGAGGAAGTGTGCGTGGGTGTCGGGGAGCACCTGCGCAGGCCGCACCGCGACGACCGTCCCGGTGTGCGCTCTCGTGTAGCGCGGGAGCCGGGTGTGGCCGGCGTGGGCGCGGGGTTTGGTCCGCACGCGGTCGCCGGGCGCGAACCGCGGCTTGCTGTCGATCTGGCGAATCGATCCGGCCGCCGTCGGCTGGTAGTCGGGCTTGTTCGGCACCGGGTCGGCAGGCTCGCTCACCTCCTCGCCGCGAAGCTTGCGGGCACGGGCGACCACCGCCCCGGGTGCGAGCACGCCACTGTCGACGAGCATCGTCTCCACGCACCCGAGCCATCGG
Source organism: Actinomycetota bacterium (assembly GCA_046730015.1). GTDB lineage: Bacteria > Actinomycetota > Acidimicrobiia > Acidimicrobiales > VFJN01 > ZC4RG19. The sequence goes on along the minus strand of JBKPHT010000341.1, from coordinate 12,636 downwards.
CCGTAGTACCCGTCGGCCAGATAGTCGTGTGGGTGCTGCCGATCGATGGCGTGGCGCATCGCGTCGAGGTTCTGGCCGGAGAGCCGGGCGGACAGGGCCCCGAAGGCGAAGGCCTTGGCCTCCCACGGCTCCTCGAACACCGGTTCGTCGGGCGGGATCGTCACCGTCCCCCAGCCCTGTGTGCCTCCCATGTCGTGTATGCCGTCCACGTGCGACTCCCCTTCGTGTCGGGCACATCTTCGCACCGCGGCGGCGGGCGGGACCATTGGCTATCCGTGCCGGCTCGCCGCGAGTACCGGTCGAGGTGGTGACCGCCGCGGAGTGCGCGCCCGATCGGGCGCGGCGGCGCCAGTCGGTCGGGCGTTCTCGAGGTGATAGCTGTCGGTCGGGAACCAGCGACCGACCCATCGTCCCGGTCCGCAGAGGTGCCGCCTGAGTCGACGCAGGCAACCCAGGTAGTCTGTTGCCGAAGGGGGCTGCGCATGCGGGTCCACGTCGATCGGGAGAAGTGCCAGGGCCACAACCGCTGCTACGCCCTGGCGCCCGAGCTCTTCGACGTCGACGATCTCGGCAACGCGTTCGAGCTCGACGACGGCGTGGTGCCCGAGGGCCTGGAGGACAAGGCTCGGCGGGCTGCGGCCAACTGCCCCGAATACGCGATCTCGATCACGGAGTGACGCGATGACGACGGAGCGTGCGCGGGTGGCCGACTGGGCCACCGACTTCGATCACACCGACCCCCGGTGGGTCGCCGATCCGTTCCCGATCTGGGACGAGCTGCGGACCAGATGCCCCGTGGCCCACAGCGATCGCTACGGCGGCACCTGGATGCCCGTGCGCCACGAGGACGTCGCCGCGGTCGCTTACGACACCGAGCACTTCACCTCCCGCTCGGTGGTCGTGAGCGAGCTGCGACCCGGCCCGGACGACCTCCCGGCGCCCATCGGCCTCGCTCCGCCCATCACCTCCGACCCGCCCTTCCACGCGATGGCACGCCGCCTGCTGCTGCCGGCCTTCTCGCCCAAGCGCATCGCCGCCCTCGAGCCGTTCACCCGGGAGCTGTGCGTCGAGCTGCTCGACGCCGTCGGGGACCGGAGCGAGCTGGACGCGGCGGTCGACTACGCCCAGCACATCCCGCTGCGGGTCATCGTGCGCATGCTCGGGTTCCCTCAGGAGGACGCCGACATCTTCCGCCGGTTCATCCGCATGGTGCTCGAGGACGTCGACCAGTCGCTCGAGGAGCGCCAGGCCACGGTCGACGACGGCGAGCTCGACGAGTACATGGACGCCCGCATCGCCGAGCACCAGGCCAACCCCCAGGACGACCTGACCTCGTTCCTGCTCGAAGCCGAGCTCGACGGCAGCAAGCTCGTTCCCGAACACGTGCGGGGCACGATGGTGCTGCTGATGATCGCCGGCATCGACACGACGTGGTCGGCCATCGGCGCCTCGCTGTGGCACCTGGCCCGGAACCCGGCCGACCGCCGGCGCCTCGCCACCGAGCCCGACCTCATGTCCACCGCGGTCGAGGAGTTCCTGCGGGCCTACGCGCCGGTCACCATGGCCCGCCTGGTCGCCAGGGACTTCGAGTTCCAGGGTCGCCCGATGCGCGAGGGCGACTGGCTGCTGCTGCCGTTCCCGGCGGCGAACCGCGACCCGGAGTTCTTCCCCGACGCCGACGAGGTCCAGCTCGATCGGGCCGAGAACCGCCATGCCGCGTTCGGGCTCGGGATCCACCGCTGTATCGGTTCCAACCTCGCCCGCATGGAGCTCCGCGTGGCCCTCGAGGAGTGGATGAGGCGCTACCCCGACTTCGAGCTGTCCGATCCGTCGGAGGTCACCTGGTCGGCCGGTCAGGTGCGGGGCCCCCGGACCCTCCCGGTACGCATCCTCTAGGCCCGCCGCGACCGGGGGCCGTCGCTCAGGTGTTCTGCACCGTCAGCCCGCCGTCCACGACGAGGACCGCGCCGTTCACGTAGGAGGCTGCCGGGAGCACCAGGGACAGCGTCATGTGGGCGACCTCCTCGGGCTCGCCGTAGCGCCGCATGGGCACGCGGCGGCGGGCGAACTTCGTCTTCGCCTCCTCGGGGATCGCGGCGGTCATGCCCGTGCGGATGGGTCCCGGGCAGATGCAGTTGACGGTCACGCCGGTCGCTCCCAGCTCGACGGCGAGAGCACGGGTCAGGCCGATCACGCCGTGCTTCGAGGCGGTGTAGGGCGAGATGTGCGCGGTGGCGCCCAGCCCCTCCGTGGACGCGACGTTCACGATGCGGCCCTGCCCGTGGCGCTGCAGGTGGGGCAGGCAGGCCCGCACGAAGGTGGCGTGCGCGGTGAGGTTGACCGCCAGGGTGGTCTCCCACGCCTGCTCGTACCCGTCCATGCCGATCGGTGCCGGCAGGCTGACCCCGGCGTTGTTCACCAGGATGTCCGGCGGGCCGAGCCGGGCCGCCACCTCCTCGACTGCGGCCAGGACGGCCGCGGCGTCGGTCACGTCGAGCGCCCAGGCCACGGCGGTGCCGCCGGCCGCGGTGATCTCGCGCGCGACCGCGTCGACGCCGCCGGACGCGCGGTCGATCGCTGCCACCGAGGCACCCTCGTCCGCCAGCAGATGCGCGGTGGCGCGACCCATCCCGGAGGCGGCGCCCGTCACGATCGCGACGCGGCCGGCGACGGAACGGTCGAGTCGGGTGAGCCTGGCCATGCGGGCGGAAGCTAGTGCCGTGTCAGGCACTAGCGCCCCGGTCTTCGGGCAGGCGGACCGTCCAGCGCGTAGGGTCGGTGGTCGGGGACAACGGTCGGGAAGGGGTGGCCATGCGACGGATCCTCTGTGCGCTCGCGCTCGTCGTGGCCGGGTTGGCGACGTCGACCGGCTCCGCCGGTGCCGCGCCGGTCGGAGATCCTCCTGGACGTACGCCGCCAGGGCCCGAGGGTCCCTTCGGCGTCGGCCTCACGACCTTCACGGCTGCCGATCCCGCGCGACCGGGGCGCGTGCTCACGATGGACGTGTGGTACCCGACCGAGCCACAGACGTCGTCGGGGACGCCGGCGGCGCTGGATCTGCTGGTCACCAGCCTCGAGCTGCCCGGGGTTCGACGGGACGCCGACGCGGCGTCCGGCGAGCGCTTCCCGCTGGTCGTCTTCTCGCACGGCAGCGGTGGCGTCCGCTACCAGTCGTGGTTCCTGCTCCAGGCACTCGCGTCCCATGGTCACGTCGTGGTGGCCCCGGACCATGCAGGGAACACGGCGCTGGACCCGCTGCAAGGCACGAGCGATCCGTTCCCGGTGGTCGCCACCAACCGGCCGCTCGACGTCTCCTTCGCCATCGACCGGGTGCTGGCCAGGTCGAGCGACCCGACCGACCCGCTGGCGGGCACGGTGGACGGTTCCCGCATCGCCGTGGCGGGCCACTCGTTCGGCGGCTTCACCGCGCTCGCCGTCGCCGGTGGGTACGACGGTCGAGCGCCCGACGAGCGGGTCGACGCCATCATCCCGATTGCGGCGGCCTCGGGGCTGTTGAGCGACGCGGAGCTGGCGGCCGTCGACGTGCCGGCTCTGATCCTGGCGGGCGAGTCGGACGAGACCGTCCCGCTCGACGAAGCGGCTGAGCGCCCCTGGGCCGAGATCTCCAGCTCACCGGCGTGGCGAGTGGACGTGCACCGGGCCGGACACAACTCGTTCACGAACGTGTGCGACCTGCGCGACGCGCTCCTCGGCGCCGGCCTGCCGCCGACGTTGCTGGCCTTCCTCGTCGCCGCGGCGGAGGAGGGCTGCGCTTCCTCGCTCATCCCCATCGAGGACGCCCACCGACTGACCGTGCAGTACTCCCTGGCCTTCTTGCGCACCACCATTGGCCACGACGCACGCTGGCGGCATCAGCTGACCCCGCAGTGGGCCGAGCGCAACGACCTGCCCGTCACGGTCCAGGCCCGGCCCGCGCGCGGGGACCGCGCCGCCTAGCGGCAGGAGATGCCGGAGCTCAGCCCAGCGCCTCGCCGGTGTCGGGGTCGAAGAAGTAGAGCCGCTCCGGGTCGATCGTCAGCGCCAACGGCTCGCCGACGGCCACGGCGACCTCGGTCGGCAGCCGCACCGTGAACCGGGCCCGGTCCTCTGGCAGCAGCAGGGCGTCGTCGGCGGCGCGCGCCTCGACGGCCGCCCTGGTCGCATCGGTGTCGACTCGCGGCGCGTCGATGTCGAAGATGACGTAGCGCTCGTCGCCCAGCTCCTCGACGACCTCGGGCACCGCGTTGATCTCCGGCCAGCCGTTGCCGGAGACCGGCGAGAACCCGGTCGGCCGAACGCCGAGGATCACCGGCCGGTCGGCGCCGGCGAGGGACGAACCGCCCGGGAGGGGCAGCGTCACCTCGGCGAACCGGGCGACGCCCTCGGCGACCTCGGCGTGGACGAAGTTCATGGCGGGCGAGCCGATGAAGGCCGCGACGAAGAGGTTGACGGGGTGACGGAACAGGTCCTGCGGGGTCGCGCACTGCTGCAGCACGCCGTCCCGCAGCACCGCCACCCGCTGGCCGAGCGTCATGGCCTCGACCTGGTCGTGGGTCACGTACACGGTCGTGACCCCGAGCCGCTGGTGGAGCAGCGAGAGCTGGGCGCGCATGCTCACCCGCAGCTTGGCGTCGAGGTTCGACAGCGGCTCGTCCATGAGGAAGACCTGCGGCTCCCGCACGATCGCCCGTCCCATGGCGACCCGCTGGCGCTGGCCACCGGAGAGCGCGGCCGGCCGGCGAGCGAGCAGTTCCTCGAGGCCGAGCGTCTCGGCGACCTCGGCCACCCGGCGCTCCCGCTCGGCCTTCGGCGTGCGGCGCATCCGCAGGCCGAAGCCCATGTTCCGGCGCACGGACATCCGCGGGTACAGCGCGTAGCTCTGGAACACCATCGCCACGTCCCGCTGCTGGGGCAGCTGCGTCGTGACGTCCTTGTCGCCGAGGTAGATGCGGCCGCGGCTGACCTCCTCGAGGCCGGCGATCAGGCGCAGCAGCGTCGACTTGCCGCATCCCGACGGTCCGACGAGAACCATGAACTCGCCCGGCTCCACCGTGAGGTTCACGTCGCGGACCGCCTGGACACCGCCGCGGAAGCGTTTGGTGATGCGCTCCAGCCGGATGCTGACGGGCTCGCGGGCGAACGCCGACACCGCGGCCGCCGGTGCCTTTTCCGTGGTGGACTGGTCGACCATCCTTGCCATCCTCACTACCCCTTGAGTGCGCCGGCCATGAGCCCACGCATGAACAGGCGTCCGACCATCACGTAGACGATCAGGGTCGGGATGCTCGCCAGCAGCGCGCTGGCCATCGCCTCGTGGAACGGCACGACCTGGCTGCCGGCGATGTTGTTGAGCGCCACCGTCACCGGCCAGTCGCTTGCCCCGGTGAGCACCACCCCGAACAGGAAGTCGTTCCAAGCCGAGGTGAACTGCCAGATCATCGAGACCGCGAAGGCCGGCAGGGCGATCGGCAGCGCGACGAAGGCGAACGTGCGCAGCATGCCGGCGCCGTCGACCTGGGCGGCCTCCATCAGCTCGTCGGAGATGCCGGCGAAGTAGCTGCGGAAGATCAGCGTGGTGATCGGCAGCCCGTAAATGATGTGGGCCAGGGTCAGCCCCGTCAGGTTGTGCATGTCCCAGTCGCTCATCGTCTGGTTGAGCGGGATGATGATCGCCTGGTACGGGATGAACATCCCGAACAGGATGAGCGGGAAGACGAAGTCGGCGCCCGGGAAGCGCCACTTCGAGAGCACGAACCCGTTGGCCGCCCCCAGGAGCGACGAGATCAGGCTCGCCGGGATGGCCATGACCAGGCTGTTGCGGAAGCCGTCCTCGAGCTTGGGCCACACCTCGCGGAACGTGTCCATCGAGATCGTGTCGGGAAGCTGCCACATCTGCGACGCACTGACCTGGGACGGGTCCTTGAGCGCCGTGACCACCAGCACGTACACGGGGACCAGGAAAACGCACACGAAGGCGAACAGCGCCAGGTAGCGGGCTGTGGTGGCGTACGCCGACCACCGGGAGCGGATGTGGACGGGACCGTCGACACCGTCCGCCCCGCCGGTGTCGGCGGGGACCGGGGCCGGCGCCGGGCCTGCCGTGACGACGCTCATGCCCTGCGCTCCGAGCGGATCGAGTACCAGATGTAGGGGACGATCAGCACCGAGATGCCGAGCACGAGCAGCGTGGCGATCGCGGCGCCCCTCGAGAAGTTGAGCCCGTCGAAGGTCGTGTACCACATGTAGAGCGCGGGGGTCTCGATGCGCCGGCTCTCCTGGTCGAGCGCGTAGATGAGGTCGAAGGTCTTCAGCGAGATGTGGGCCAGGATCACGACCGCGCTCATCAGCACCGGCACGAGCATGGGCCGCACCACGTACCAGAAGACCCGGGGCTCGTTGGCTCCGTCGACCCGGGCGGCTTCGCGCAGGTCGTCGGAGACCCCCCGGATCCCGGCCAGGAACAGGGCCATGATGTACCCGCACAGCGCCCATCCCGCGGGGATGGCGACCGCGGCGACGGCCCAGGGCCGCTCGGCCTTGAACCAGTCGTTGACCAGGAAGTCCAGCCCCAGACTGTCGAACAGCTTGTTCAACCCGGTCTGCTGGCGCCCGCCGGCGTTGTTGAGCAGCCAGCGCCAGACGATGGCGGTGGCGATGAACGAGACCGCCATCGGGAAGAGGAACACCCCGCGGAAGAATCCCTCGCCCCTCACGCCGCGCTCGAGGAGCGCCGCCAGCAGGAAGCCCACCACCAGCGCGCCGACCACGAAGACGACGGTGAAGACCACGAGGTTGCCGACGTCGTTGGTGAACCGCGAGTCGTCCTGCAGCCGGGTGTAGTTGTCGAACCCGTCGTAGGCGTAGTCCGGGCGGAACCCCCGCCAGTCGCTCACCGACACCCGCAGGTTCCAGCCGAGGAAGCCGTAGACGAACACGCCCAGCGCCAGCAGCGAGGGCGAGATGAGCAAGAGGGCGGGGCCCCACTTGCGGATGCGGTACATGCAGGTCCCTTCTCCTGGGGTCGTGCAGTGCGGAGATCCGGCCCGCGGCGCCGATGCCGCGGGCCGGATCAGCCGGGCCCGACGGGCTACTCCTGGGTGTCCTCGTACGCCTGCTTGACGGCCGCGGCGAACTCCGCGGAGTTGCCGGTCTCGACGAACTCGCCGAGTGCCGAGTCGATCTCGGCCTTCCACGCGTTGTCGGCGACCGCGCCGTGGGCCAGCGACCCGACGACGGTGGTGGCGTCGTTGTTCCAGTCGGCCAACGGCAGGGCCAGGTAGCCGGTGTACAGGGACTCGTCAGGGTCGGTCCGGGCGGGGATCGAGCCCTTGATCGGGTTGAAGGTGTCCTGGCCCTCCCGCGAGCCGGCGAGCTTCAGCCACTCGATCGCCACGTCGCGGTGCGGCGCGTCGACCGGCAGCGTGAAGCTGTCGGACAGGAAGTTGAAGACGCCGTTCGTACCCGGCGAGAGCGCCACGTTGTACTCGTCCTCGAAGGCGAGGCCCTTCTCGGTCTCGAAGTATGCGACCGCCCAATCGCCCATGACGTTGTAGGCGGCGTCGCCCTCGATGACCGGGTCGAGGGCAGGCTGCCAGTCGGCGGCGGCCGACGAGAGGTTGGAGTGGTCGAGCACCTCGGTGTACTTGTCGAGCGCGGCGATCACCTCGGGCGACTCCCAGTCGGTGCTGGCGTCCCACAGGCCGGTGTAGGCGTCCGCTCCGAGCTCGCCCAGGAGGACGTTCTCGAGCAGGTGCTCCTGGGTCCACGTCGGCCCGACGGTCAGCGGGACCTTGCCGGCGGCCTCGAGCGTGGCCGCCTGGGTGAGGAACTCGTCCCACGTGGCCGGCGGAGCCGCGATGCCGGCCTCCGCGAGGACGGCGGGGTTGTACCAGAGGAGGTTCGACCGGTGGATGTTGACCGGGACCGAGTAGATCTTGTCGTCGACGGTGATCATGTCGACGAGATCCGCGGGGAACACGTCGCGCCAGCCCTCGTCGTCCCACAGGAAGGTCAGGTCCTCGACCTCGCCGGCGTCGATGTCGGCCAGGAGCTCCGCACCGGCGTGGCGCTGGTAGGAGTCGGGCGGGTCGTCGGCCAGCAGGCGGTCGGCCAGCACGGCCTGGGCATTCGTGCCAGCACCGCCGGCGACCGCCGAGTCGACGATCTCGACCCCGGGGTTCTCCTCGGCGAACAGGTCGAGCAGTGCCTCCTTGCCCTCCGAGTCGCCACCGCCGGTCCACCACGAGAAGAACTCGAACTCGTCGGCGGCGGCCTCGTCGCCATCGTCGTCGTCGTCGCCGCAGGCAGCCGCGGTGACGAGCAGCGCCGCCATGGCCAGGGCCAGGGCGCTGCGCCACCTGGCGGACAGGAGACCACGCCCGCCGGATCGGTTTCTATGGACGGATAGTCGGTCCATGTGGACCCCCCTCTTGTTTGTTGGATAGCTGTCGCGGGCGGGGCTCGATGGCTCCGCCCGTATTCCAGCTCTGCGCCTCACGAGTCCACCGCCGCCAGGTCGGCCATCTCGACCTCGCCCGAACCGCGGATGACGAGGGTCGTGTCGAGCACCACGTGCTGGGACGGCCGCCGGTCGCCGCCGAGCCGGCGGAACAGCAGCTCGGCGGCGGTCCGTCCGAGCTCGAACGAATCCTGTGACACGACGGTCACCGGTGGGTCGAGCATGTCGGCGAGCTCGAAGTCGTCGAAGCCCACCACCGCGACCTGCCGGCCGTCCCGGCGCACCGCCCGCAGGGCGCCGATCGTGAGCCGGTTGTTGCCGGCGAACAGCGCGGTCGGGGCGTCCGAGCGGGCGATCATCTCGTCGGCCGACGCTTCTGCGGTGGCGATGTCGCTGACGCCCAGCCGCACCAGCGACTCGTCCAGATCGACGCCCGCCGCGTCGAGCGCCTGGCGGTAACCGGCGTAGCGCTCGGCCGCCGTGTAGACCGCGGGATCGTCGCCGAGGAAGCCGATCCGCACATGGCCCTGGCCGAGCAGATGGGAGACCGCCGCGGCGGTCCCGCTGGCGTTCGCCGCGACCACGCTGTCGCCGTCGACGCCGACACCGGGCCGGTCGACGAACACCACCGCGGTGCCGGCGGCCATCTCGGGAAGCAGGAACGAGTGCTCGGCGCCGGTGGGGACGACGATCAGGCCGTCGACGCGGCGAGCGCAGAACGCCCGGATGACCTCGACCTCCTTCCCCGGGTCCTCGTCGGAGCTGGCCACCATGAGCAGGTAGTCGTTCTCGCGGGCGACCTGCTCGACCGCCCGCGCCAGCACCGAGTAGAAGGGGTTGCTCACGTCCTCGATGACGAGGCCGATGATCGAGGTCGACTGCCCGCGCCGGCGGAGGCTTGCGGCCGGCTCGTTGCGCTGGTAGCCGAGGGCCTCGACGGCCGCGCGCACCCGCAGGGCCGTGGTGGGCGCCACCGAGCGCTCGCCGTTGAGCACCCGCGAGACCGTCTTGACGCTCACACCCGCCCCGTCTGCGACGTCTCTGATGGTCGGGCGCTGGCCCACGGCTGCACCCCCTCGCAACCACGGTCGACCGATGGGATGACAACGTTGTCAGCCTCATCGCCAACGTACGGACGGGAGCCACCGCTGTCAACCTGGTGTTCGGGCTCCCCCTCCGACACCACACTCCCCGTCGTGTGCACAGGTCGGAGCAGCGGCTCGCAGTCGAGCAGCCGCGGGTGGCTATGGGTCAGCCGCGGCGAGGTCAGCTGACCACAGGTGGTAGCCATCCGCTGGGTCGCCGGCGGTGTGGGTGGCGTACCACAGCCGGAGGCGACCGTCGTTCAGGTGGATCGCGGTCGGGCTCCGTACCAGCCCAGAGCCATCGCCGACGTCTCCAGGTGCGAGAACCGTGCCTCGCCGGTCCCAGGTCACACCGTCGTCGGAGGTGGCCATGTCGATGGCGGAGCGGGCGGCGACGTCGCTGACGTAGAACATGATGAAATGCCGGTGGCGCACGAGGACCCAGGGCTCGGAGACCGCCATCTCGTCGCGGGTGGGCTCGACCACCGCTCCGACGCGGTCCCATGCCGCACCGTTCGGCGACACGGCCGCCAGAATCGTCGCCCGCCGGCCATTGTCCGAGCCGTCGTAGCCGGAGTAGAAGAGCCACCAGCGTTCGCCGGTCACGACGAGGCAGGGATGGGTGGCGCCGACCGCGTCGGACTCGCCTCGCTGCATGAAGGTGCCCTGTGCCTCCCACAGGTGACCGTCGACCGACGTGGCCATGTGAAGGCGGGTGTCGGCGCCGTCGGAGCCGGCGTACGCCATCAGGAGACCGACGGGTGTGGGCACGACCGAGGGTGCTTCGACGCCGAACGCGTCACTCTCCCCCGAGGCACCCGCGTCGATGCTGACCCCCCGACGCCGCCAGGGCTGCCCGGGTTCCTGCACCGCCTGGAGAATCCGCCCGGTCGAGCCGTCGTGGCCCGAGTACCACATCCGTAGCGTTCCGTCGTCGGCCTCGAGCACCGACGGGCGGAACGACCGGAGGCGGTCGAGCTCGGCCCATGGGCCCGAGTCGCCGAGGACCGCGCGGTGACGAGTCCAGGACATGGCGATGCTCAGCCACCCGGCTCGGCATGAGCAGCGTCGTCAGTCACGGTAACTCGGCGGCCCAGACGGCCCGGCGGCTCGAACGGGCGGCGGCTGGCGTTCCAGGTAATCGACGACGGTCGTGATCGTCGTCGATGTGTGGCCGCGCTCCACCAGGTAGCTGGGTACGTCGAGCTCGGCGTGGCCCTCGTGGCTCGCAGCGAGGACGTCAGCGACGACGTCTGCCACCGTGAGACCGGGGAAGTCGGGGATCTCACGGTCGAGCAGTCGCGCTTCCCGCTTGCGCCGCTGCCGGGACAGATCATCATCATCCATCCACGGTCCGATCGCACTCGGCATGATCGCCTCCTCTTGTCTGCTCAGAAGAGGGCGACGTAGGACTCGAGCCAATGGCCGAGCGACGAAGCGGCCTTCCAAGGGATGAGCCCACGGTATCGACGTGCTGCCCGCATGCCGTCGCTCGACAGTCCGATCCGACGATCCTCTCTGCGAGCGCCTCAGTGCCCGGGCAGGTGCCGTGGCGACACCGGCGTCGCACAGGAGCGCAGGACGCGGGGGCGTATCGGTTCCGGTGGTGGGACCGGCTCGGGGGGTGGGACCGGTTCGGGTGGCGGGACCGGTTCGGGTGCTGGGACCGGCTCGGGGGGCCACGATGCGGCCAGGAGCGACGATCGTCGTTCGGCCGGCGTCGGACGCCTTCTTCGCGTGTCGTCGTCCGGCGCGTGGTGATGGCCCTTGGGAACGACCAGGAGCGCAACCCGGGCCTGTGAGGTCACGTCGCGGCGAGGCTCCGGCCCGGTGACCTCGCCCCGCACGGCTCTGACCCCGAGGTAGGCGATGGCACGCTCCAGGAGCCGAACGCCGCGTTGGGTCGACTCGTCGTTGGACGGGTGGCGCGCTCGGGAGCGTCCGAGAGCCAAGGCGTGGGTCATGGTGTCAGGGTCGTAACCCGCCGTACGCGAGAGCGCGAGGGCATGGTCGGGCAGGTGGCTGTAGCGGCCGGTGCCAGCCAGCTCGAGGCTGCGCGACCACACGCGCTGCGCGACCTCCGACCCCCCGCGGCGGGCAGAACGCGTCGACCTCGGATCGGAACCGGCGCGGGACGAGCCGGGGATCGGCGTCGATCCGTCGGTCCTCACGGCGCGTCGCCGGTCCGGCGGCGAGGGGGTACCTCGTTCGGGGTTGGATTCCGACCGAAGAGCGCGGCTCGACACGACGGGCACACCCACCAGTCCGGCTGGGCCGGCGCGGAGAGGGTGGGATCACCGTCGAACATCGAGCGGCACCGCCCGCACTGTCGAGGCGGTGGTTCAGCGTCGCCGGGCGCCTGCCGCGGGTGGGGCTCGACCAGAGCCTCCCCCGCCGGGTCACCGAGCGGGTGAAGCAACAGGATTCGATTCACGACGCCTCCTCTGGGTCTCTGGTCGAACTCCGGGAGACGTCGGCCTCGATGTCGACGACAGCCAGTTCCAGCGCCTAGTCGAAAGGCTATCCCTTCGGACCTCGAAACATGCAATCCATTTCTGGAATAGTAGTTATAGTGTCTTCATGGGAAGTTGGAGCTTCCTCACGAACCACGCCAAGGCTCTGCTGTGCATCGCCACCGACCCCGGAGCGCGTCTCCGTGACATCGCCGCAACCGTGGGAGTCACCGAACGCAGGGCCCACGCCATCATCTCCGATCTCGTGGACGCCGGCTACGTGGTCAAAGACCGCAACGGTCGCCGCAACCAGTACCGGATCCAGACCGACCTGCCACTTCGGGACCCGATCAACCGCCAACGCACCATCGGCGAGCTGCTCGACCTGCTCGTGGGCACCGACCAACCGTCGCGGAGCCCGTCGATCCGATCGGCATCCACTCAACCGGTCTGACTGTAGGACTCGAAGGTCTCCGGATCCGGCCGGAGGAGGGCACGATCGCCCTTGCTACCAACAGCGAGACCGATCACGTCGTCGCTGCCATCGTCGTTCTCCACGAGAGCCCAGACGACGACCGGGAACGTGCCCCGCGATGTCTGCATCTTGGCGCCGTGCAGCGCAGGTGCGATCTGCAAGATC
>JBKPHT010000340.1:0-7851 GCA_046730015.1 Actinomycetota bacterium | reverse complement strand
CACCGGGTGCTCGATCTTCCCCCGCGAGGTGCCCCGCGCCTCGCGCCGGTGGGCCGAGCGCCGCTACACCGACATCCGCCACTGGCACGAGCTCGACCGGGGCGGGCACTTCCCCGCCCTCGAACAGCCGGCGCTGTTCGTCGACGAGATCCGGTCCTTCTTCCGTCTCGTGCGCTGAGCCGCCTCCGCCGTCCCGACGGCCCGGGCGCGCAGCCTCGCCAAAACCCGATTGGCCTGCTCGGGATTCGGGCGTATATTCGCGACCGGCGGTCCGAGGGCCGCACCCAGCTCCCGGACCGCGTCCGTACGAGAAACCTGGGAGGTCGCGATGAGTGACTTCGTGCACCCCGAGGCGCTCGTCGACGCCGACTGGGTCGTCGAACACCTCGACGACCCGAACGTCCGGATCATCGACGTCGACGAGGACACCAGCGCCTACGCCAAGGGCCACATCCGCAACGCGGTCGGCTGGAACTGGACCACCGACCTGCACGACCCCGTCCGCCGCGACTACGTCGACCAGGACGGGTTGAGTCGCCTGCTGCAGCACGCCGGTGTCGGCTCCGACACGACGGTCGTGCTCTACGGCGCCAACAACAACTGGTTCGCGGCCTACGCCTACTGGCTCTGCCGCTACCTGGGCTTCGACGCCGTCAAGCTCCTCGACGGCGGGCACAAGCGCTGGGAGCTCGACGGACGGGAGCTGATCGAGACCGTCCCCGACTTCCCACGGACCGACATCCGAGTGACGGGGCCGATCCATGGCGAGCTGCGCGCCCTGCGCGAGGAGGTGCTGGCCAAGCTCGGGCAGGAGCAGTACATCGACGTCCGGTCACCCGAGGAGTTCCGGGGTGAGCGACTCGCCCCCGAACACCTGCCGCAGGAGCAGGCGCAGGTTCCGGGCCACATCCCCGGCGCGGTCAACATCCCGTGGAGCAGGGCGGCCAACGACGACGGCACGTTCCGGTCTGCAGACGAGCTGCGCGCCCTGTACGGCGGCGAGGGCATCGCGTCGGATCGGGGTGTGATCGCGTACTGCCGCATCGGTGAGCGCTCGGCGCACACGTGGTTCGTGCTCCACGAGCTGCTCGGCTATCCCACGGTGGAGAACTACGACGGCTCGTGGACCGAGTACGGCTCGCTCGTCGGGGTGCCGGTCGAACGCTGACGGGTCGAAAGGTCAGCCGAGCGAATCCTGCCTGAACCCGGCGGCGTATCAGTCGGTCGGCGCCGGCTCGAGAGCAGCGATCGTCGTCATCCCCGAGACCTCGATCGCGCGCCGTGCCGGTGAATCGAGCGGGGTGGTGATCCTGAGCCCGATCTGAGCCCGGTGAAGCCGCACTGCCAATGAGTAGACGACCCGCAGGCCGGCACTGTCGAGATAGCCGACAGCGCTGAGGTCGAGGTCGACCTCGGTGGTGTGGTTGGAGATGGCGGAGACGACGGCCGATTCGACCTCGCTCGCGTTGGACAGGTCGATCTCGCCCATGAGTGCGATGCGGATCGCGTCACCGCGGGTGTGCACCTCGACCTGCACCTCGTTCACCATCCCGCCTGGTCGAGTCGGAACTCGAGGGTTACCTCGGTGCCGTTCGTCGTCCTCTTGATCGACACCTCGTCTGCACAAACCTTCATGATCGTCATCCCTCGGCCGCGGTTGTCGCCTCGGTGTGTCCGCCACTGGCCGGTGTCACGGATCGTGGCGACCATGCCCGCCGGGACCTGTGCCATCTCGACCTCGACGATCCCACCGCCAGGACCGTAGGCATGCTCGACGACGTTGCCGGTCGCTTCCCCGATCCCGAGAACCACGTCGACCGACTTGCTGTCGCTCACTCCGATCGAGGCGAGCCATCGCCGGACAGCGGCCCGGATGTGCTCGAGCGAGGTGGGTACGGCGGGTACCTGAAGCACGAGGGGCTGGTTTCCTGTGTCGTCGCGTCGGATGATGAGCAGGGCGGCGTCGTCCTCCCAACCGGTCTCGGGGTAGAGGGCCGCGACCACCGCGCGGCAACTCTGCTCCGCGGGCCTCGGGGTCAGTACGGCGCGCAGTCGCTCGAAGCCCTCGTCGATCCGTTCGCCGCGGCGTTCGACGAGCCCGTCGGTGAACAGGGCGAGCTCCGAGCCGCCAGGCAGGTCGATCCGCGACGTGCGGCGGCGGCGATCGATCGACAGCCCCAACGGAAGGTCGACGGGTGCCTCGACCAAGGTCGTCACCGAGCCCGGGACGGCGATCACCGGGAGGGGGTGTCCAGCGGATGAGATCTCCACCTCTGTGAACCCGGGGTTGAAGACGCCATAGAGCAGGGTGGTCATCTGACCCGGCTCGAAGTGCTGGAGCTTCCGGTCCAGGCGCTCCAACACCACCGCTGGATCCCGGACATCGAGCGCGTACGCCCGCAGCGCGCTCCGCAACCGGCCCATGACCACGGCGGCCGCGAGGCCCCTGCCCACGACGTCTCCGATCGCGACACCGACTCGGCCGCCCGGAAGGCCGAACACGTCGTACCAGTCGCCGCCGACGCCACCCTCGGCGGGCATGTAGCGGGCCGCGAACTCCAGACCGGGGACCTGGGGCAGGAGGCTGGGAATGAGGCTCCTCTGAAGTGCGGCTGCTGCGGTCTGCTCGACGTTCGAGCGCCGAGCCTCCACCGCGGGCGCCACCCGGGACGCAGCCATCTCCAGGAGCTCGGTCTCCTCGGAGGTGAACAGGCGGCTCGTCAGCGATCCGACGTGGATGACACCGATGACCCGTCCTTGGGCGACCAGCGGAACACCGAGCAGGCTTCGGATCCCCTTCTCGCGGAGTATCGGGTTGTAGACCTCGCCGCGATCGAGGTCGTCGATGACGACGGGCTTCACCTCCGCGGCGATCCGACCCGCGAACCCAACTCCGACAGGGATCCGGACGCCTTGGCGGACCTCTTCCTCGATACCGGCCGCGGAGGTGGCGACGAGCTCACCGGTCGCGCCATCGCTCAACAGGACGGCAGCGGTATCGACCTCGAGGAGCTCTCGAACTTGTGCCAGCAGCTCGTCCAGCAGGTCCGCCACGTCCAGGTGGACAAGGGCGACGTCGGTGACCGCCTCGATGCGACGCAGCCGCTCCGAGGCGGTAGTGCGGGCACCGCTTTCCACGGATGCCATCTGGCGAGACTACCCGTCCACCCTCGCAGCCAGACCTCTCGGGCGTTGCGACGACTCTGTCGATAGTTGACATAGTAGGTCGAAAGTCGTCATAGTGGTCACGTGGGTGACGCTGAAGAGGTCGAAGGGTTCCTGCCGCTGCCGGCGTCGGTGATGCACATCATCGTGGCGCTCGCCGATGGAGAGAAGCACGGCTACGCGATCATGCGCGACGTCGCCGATCTGAGTGATGGGGCGGTTCGGATGGGATCGGGCACGCTCTACGGCTCGATCAAGCGGATGCTTGACCAGGGCCTGATCGAGGAGGCCGACGAGCGGCCCGATCCCGCGCTCGATGATCAGAGGCGTCGCTACTACCGGCTCACCGAACTAGGCCACCGAGTGGGTGCAGCTGAGCATCGGCGGCTCCTCTCGCTCGTCGACGCGGCCCGGCTGCGTCAGCTGGGCCTGCGCCCCGGCGGTGCGTGGTGAGCGCCCTCGCGATCCGCCTCCACCGGCTCGTGCTCTTCGCGTACCCGGCCCAATTCCGGCGGGACTTCGGTGCCGAGATGGCGCGGTTGCTGGTCGATCGCCGCCGCCATGAGCCGTGTTCCGAGTGGCACATCCTGCTGCAAGAAACCGTCGACGCGGTGCATGCCGCGCCGCGCATGAGATGGGAGTCTCCGATGACCCGAATCGTCGTTCTCGCTGTGGTCGGCACCGTGGCGATCGCCGCGATCCTGGTCGCCCAGTTGGCTCTGGTCCCGCTCGCGGTGTTGGGAATTGCCGCCTGGTTCGCCTGGGGACGACCACTCCAGCCGATCGCTCCCGCCGCCGCGTCGCGTCGATGGGCGACGTGGTTGCTCGCAGGTGGAGTGGCGATCGCCATCGCGATCGCGATACCAGCAATCGACGGCGGCGAGCTGAATGAGCTCTGGTGGACGGTCATGATGCTGACCCTGCTTGGCGGCATCGGCATGGCCATCACGGGCGCGCTCCTGGCGGTCGGCGACCGCGCCCATCGGGTGGCTTCACCGCACAACTCGTGAGGTCTAGCGTCCCCTCTGCCACACTCGAATCGGATGGTCCCTCCACCGCCGACTCGTGGGAACGGCCTGGCGCTCAGCCGCCAGCGAGGAGGTCCAGCCACGCGCGGGCGAGGCGATCGATGCCCTCGCGGACGAGCCCGGCGGGTCGGTCGACATCGATGCGCACGAACGGTCCGGGCGCTTTGCTCGCGGCGTGGATGCTGCCCGGCGCGACGCGCACACTGTGGCGCCGGGCAAGGTTGACGAGCGGGCCGCTGTCTTCGACGGGAAAGCGCGCCCACAGCACCGATCCCCCGTCGGGACGGATCACGTCGGCGTCGGGAATGGAGTCCGCCAGCTGCTCGAGGGCGATGTCGACGGCGGTCCCCAATCGGCGTCTGCGCTCGGCAGCGATGTCGTCGAGGTGTGGGAGCAGCTGCTGCGCCAGAACCTGGGACGGCACCGAGGGCCCGAGGTCGGAGCCCAGGTGGCGGTAGGTGGTCTGCTCGATGATCGGAACGGGGCCGCGGATCCATCCCAGCCGCATTCCGGCCCAGCACGTCTTGCTCAACGAACCGGTCGATACGACGGTCGCCACGCGGCAATGTTCGGCCAGCATCGACACCGTGCCATCGAACGCCAGCGATGCCAGCGTCGTGTCCTCGATGACCGTCACGCGATGGCGGTCGACGATGCTCGCCAGGGTGCGCAGTCGTGACACCGGCGTCACCTGCCCGGTCGGGATCTGTGGCCCGGCCTGGAAGTACAGCGCCGCGGGTCGCTCACGGGCGAGCACCTCGTCGAGCGATTCCGGGACCATTCCTGCCCGGTCGAGACGCACGGGGGCGGCGTGCACCTCGCAGGCGTCGAAGACATCGAAGATCCCGGGGTAGCTGAACTCTGCGACGGCGACCGTCTTGCCCCGCGCTGCCAGGGAGGAGACGAGCAGGAAGCTCCCCTGGTGGCTCCCGGCCGTGACATGGATCTGGTCGGGTCCGGTGGTCCTCGGTCGGCCGGTCGTACCGCCGCGCGCGTACAGCTCGGCAATTGCTTGGCGCATCGCCGGCAGCCCCGCGGCGTTGACCGCAGCGCCGCCGCAGGTCGCGTTGAGCTGCCACATCTCGATGGACACGGACGGCAGGTGTGAGAGGTCGGGCGCGTCTCCCTTCGCCAGGTCGATCCCTGGTCCCGACGACAGGTGTTCGGCGACACGGGTGCCGACAGGCAGCGCCGTGGCCGGTCCGACCACGAACGTGCCGCTGCCCTGGATGGACGTCAGGAGCCCTTCGCCGCGCAGCTCGTCGAGCGCTTGCGTGACGGTGGTCCGCCCCACCGCCAACCCCCGGGCAAGGGCCCGCTCGGGAGGCAATCGCCAACCGCTGGGCAGGACTCCGCTGTCGATGAGGAGGCGGACCCCGTGGGCGAGACGGCGCGGCAGGGAGCCGTGGCCGCTCGACTCCCACCCTTCGAGCATGACGACCAGATCCGGACCAGCACGGTCGGCGGCGCGTTTGGCCTCCCGATTGGCCTGCAAGATCACAAGCCAATGGTAGCCAATTGGCTCTCGATCGTCGACGCCAATTCGCAGGAACATGGTGTCGACGAGGGAGGCGCAGCATGAACACCTCAGACGGCATGACTGTCTCCGCGCTCGACGCCCCGGAAAGGGCCGCTACCGGCTATCTCGTGCTCGAACCGAACGGCGGGGAGCGACTCCGCTTCCTCGGCGCCAGCACGATGCGCCTCAAACTCGACAACGCAACGAACGGTACGGTCGCCTTCTACGAGTATGTCTCCGAGCCCGGCGTGACTGGACCACCCCAACACGTCCACCACGCCCACGACGAAACGTTCTACGTCGTCGACGGGACCTACGAGTTCACCATGGGAGCGGACCGCGCCGTGCTGCCACGCGGTGCGTTCCTGTTCGTGCCCCGCGGCACCCCACACACCTTTCGCAACGCAGGAGACGACCTCGGGTGCATCGTCGGCACGTTCAATCCGGCGAGGTTCGCGAGCTACTTCCGGGAGCTCGCGGCCATCATCACCGAGACGGGAGCCGCACCCGACCGCGACACATGGGCCGATCTCTACGCGCGCTACGACACGACGTTCTACGAGGCGAGCTGACCCCATGTGCGAGTGAACAACAACCTTGCCCGGTGCCCGCTGATCCGTAGCGGAGGCCACAACGACCAGACGCAGCCCGGGGTGATCGTTCGCGCACCTTGATCGGGAGGCGCGCAGCGAGGGGCTTGGCCGGGGACGGGTTCGTCCGTGGCAGGCTGTCACGGTGCCCGAGACGATGCCTTGGCGGTCCGACCGGTAGGTGGGATGGTCCCGGAGACCCGCTACGCCGTAGTTATCGATGAATGGATGTCGGACATTGCGGCGGTTATGTCCGCAGTCGGTTCCGAAAAGGCCACCATTGTCGGGTTGAGGGCCGGGGGGCCATTGAGCATTCTGTTCGCCGCCACGCATCCCGAGGTCGTCACAGCGCTTATGCTGATCAGGCGTCAGCACTCCACGGCAGCTGTTCACCGTTGAATCATGACGGGACGGAGCGGGCGCTTTCCGCGTCGACCAGCGGGTTTGAATCCCGATCTCTGGTTTGAGCTCGCACGACCCATGTTTGGCCTGCTCGCGTGTGCCGTGTCCGAAGCGAAAAAGCGTCCCCGAACCGGCGTCGAGGGGCGTTCGGCGGGTGACGCTTGGCCGCGTCGTTCTAGCCACCGCGCGTGCTTGAACGACGAGTCAGGTCGGTGACGGGGGGCGTCAACCTTCGCCGCCATGAACAACATAACGCGAGGGAGGGGGCTTGCCGCAAGCGACCCGAATGTGCTGACCATGACTCGTTCGCTGCGCCGATTACGGCCAGAACCTGTGGAGCCAGGAGTTGTGGAATGCGTGTGTTGCCTTCGGCAGATGGGTCGACCGGGAGCGCTGAACCGGTCGAGGAGTTGGCGGCGAGCGTGCGGGCGACCGGCGCGGGCGCGCGGTCGCTCAGCGCGAGCTGGCTGTCCCCGTCCAGTGCAGCGTTCGCCGGGGAGCGGCGATGACCGAGCATGCGGTGGTGATCGCAGGAGGAGGTCCGACCGGGCTGATGTTGGCGGGCGAGCTGGTGTTGGCGGGGGTCGACGTCGCCGTCGTGGAACGACGGACCAATCAGGAGGTCGACGGATCGCGAGCCGGGGGTCTTCACTCCCGCACCATCGAGGTGCTCGATCAGCGCGGCATCGCGGAACGATTCCTCTCGGCGGGGCAAGTCATGCAGGTTCAGGGGTTCGCCGGGATCCCCTTGGACATCAGCGACTTCCCCACTCGCCACAACTACGGGCTTGCGCTGTGGCAGAGCCAGTTCGAGCCCATCCTTGCCGGCTGGGTCGATGAGCTCGGCGTTCCGACCCTTCGTGGCTGCGAGGTCGTGGGCTTCGCCCAAGACCGCACCGGGGTCGATGTCGAGCTGTCCGGCGACACGTCGCTCCGAGCGGAGTATCTCGTCGGCTGCGATGGAGGACGCAGCCTGATCCGCAAGGCAGCCGGCATCGACTTCTCCGGGTCGGATCCCTCGACCAGCTGGATGATCGCCGAAGTCGAGATGGACGAGGAGCCGGAGCTCGGCTTCCGCCGCGACAGCGAGGGCCGCCAGCACGCCATCGGTCGGAGGGAACCCGGTGAGCCGATCCGGGTCGTGCTC
>JBKPHT010000339.1:0-6552 GCA_046730015.1 Actinomycetota bacterium | reverse complement strand
CCGGTAGCCGGCGTTCACGCGACCAAGCAGTCGGTCAGGCACGATGCGTTGACGGAGCGAGACGGTGATCACGTTCCACGCGATGCCGATCGCGCCGGCCACGAAGAAGCTGGCTGCAACCGCCGGCACTGATGCGGTCAGCCCGGGCAGCCCTTCCAGGGCGGAGAACCCCACGTAGGACACAAGCAGCGCGCGGCTCCGACCGAGGAGGCGCTCCATCGACGGCACGATGAACGTGCCGACGAGAGCGCCCGCCGCGCCCACGGCGAGCAGCGCGCCGTATCCGGCCTCTGGAAGCCCCATCGGTCCTGGCTCGATGGCGTAGAGGGCGAGGATCGCCAACGTCGCCGTCCACGTCAGATTGGAGATGCCGACGAGGATCGCGAGCGTCCGCAACAGCCGGTGACGGCTGAGGTACCGCGCCCCTTCCGCGATGTCGTGGCGCAGACGAGTCGCCGGTCCCGTTCGCTCCGGTCGGAATGATCCGCTGATGAGCGCCAGTACGACCGCCGCAAGCACATAAGCGCCCGCACTGCCCCCGAGCGCGGCAGCGGCAGCGATGCCCGCGATGAGCCCACCGATCGGCGGCCCGATGAACTGGTTCGCCGTCAGCTCGACGGCGTACAACCGGGCGTTGGCACGCGACAGGTCGTCGGCCGGCACCACGCTCGGGATGATCGACTGCGCCGACGTGTCGAACAGCGTCTCGCCCATGCCGAGCACAAACGCAGCCGCGCAGAGAAGCCACAGGGTCTCGCCACCAGAAACGACGATCGCGGCCAGGCCGCCGATCACCACGGCTCGGCCAAGGCTGATCAGCAGCATCGTGCGCCGACGGTCGAGCCGGTCGGCGTATGCGCCCGCCGGCAGCGCGAACAGCAGCCAGGGCAGCCGCAGGGCCAGCGTCACGGCGGCGAAGGCGCCCGGGTCACGCGTCACGCCGAGCGTCACGATGGGCAGGGCCACCTGGAATATTCCGTCGGCGAGGTTCGACAGCCCGGACGAGACGACGAGCCGCTGATAGGAGCTCACTGATTGAAGAATCTCAATCAGTTAGTCTCTTGTCAATGCCTGGAGACACGCCAGCACGGCGCGAGGCCACACCCGAGGAGTTCAAGGCCATGGCGCACCCGCTGCGGCTGCGTATCCTGCGCCTGTGCCTGCATGAGGCGAGGACCAACAAGGAGATCGCGGACGAGCTCGGCAAGGACCCGGCGACGACGCTGTACCACGTTCGCATGCTCGTCCGGACCGGGTTCCTGCGGGCCGAGAAGGTGCGGACCGGTCAGCGGGGAGCGCTGGAGAAGCCGTACCGCGCGACGCGGAAGTCCTGGGTGTTGTCGGCGCCTCGACCAGAGGACGACGCCGTCGCGACGCTGGCGTCGATCGATGCCTTCCGCGCCGAGGTCGCCGACACGCTGCCCGGCGGCATGCTGGAGGGTGCCCGCCTCGGGTTGAAGCTGTCCGATGGGGCGGCCGAGGAGCTCAGCACACGTATCCGGGCTCTCGTGATGGAGCTCGCCGGGCGCGACTTCGACCGCGAAGGCCAGGAGTACGGACTGTTCATCGGACTGCACCGCCGCCGGCCGTGACTGCGCGCCTGACGGCGACCGCTGAGCCTCACGCCACTGGTTCGCTGTCCGTGTCCCGGATGGTTACCTGCCCGGTGTCGCCGTCCACCAGGACGATCGTGCTCTCGGGGAGGTCGCTGGTCGCCCCGGCGTAGCCGACCACCGTGGGGACGCGAGCCTCCCGAGCGAGGATGGCGAGGTGGGACAACACCGAGCCCGTCTCGGAGACGATGCCCTTCAACCGTGGCAGCAAGGGTCCCAGCCCAGGCGACAGCGTCGTGGTGACGAGCACCGAGCCGGCCGGTGGGTCCTCGTGATCGTAGGTGACCGGCCCGAAGCCCGCGCCGCCACCGGCACCCGTACCCCCGCCGACCTCGCTGGCACACTGCGTTCTGATCGGCTTGCCCAGATCGGACAGCTGGAACCAGGCGGGGAGGGGAGCCCCGAAGTCGTGGTCGTGCGTTGCCACGAGAGCGGGTACGACGACGGCTCGATTCGTTGCGACCGCCTCCACGTGCTCGAGCGTCATGTGGCGGATGAGCTCTGGTTCCGGGAGATCGCCGACGGCCGCCAGCCGCTCGCCGAGCTCCCAGGCGGCGCGGCCGGAGAGCTCTTGCACCCAGCGCACCCGAAGCCGGAGGGCCTCGCGGATGATGCCGTTGTCGCTGCAGCGCAGGCAGTCGGGTGTCGGCATGTGGACGGGCGCCGCCTCCTCTGGCAGCTCCGGCGCGGGCGCGACCCGGGGGGCGGTCAGCGCGAGGACCGTTGGGCTGCGAGCGAGGATCTCCTCGTCGCTCAGGCCGTCCCGGCGAGCTTCGGCCAGTACGCGGAGCGCCACCGAGGCACCCGTCATGCGGTTGCCGCCAGTGTCCGTGAGCATGCCCATGACGATCTCGTGGGCATGGAGAGCCCGCAGGATGTCCTGGCAGCGGTGGAGCAGCGCGATCAGTTGCCGGCTGGTCAGGTCGCGTAGAGGCGGGATCGCCTCGAGATCGCCATCCGTCCGGTCGAGGAGGCTCTCGGCCAGTCGCGGCATGGCCGCACGCAGCTGCCCGACACGCCAGGCCACCCGCAGCCGACGGGCGGCCGGGATCGGGTTCATCCTGTGGGCGACCGTCCGCCTCGGCCGGATCTCGCCCGCCAGCCGCAGGTCGATGGCGACGTGCCCGTCGACGCAGACCACCACGTCGCTGGCGTCGACGTCCGCCTGGGTCGCGGTCCCGGCCAGGACCACGGCTTCGCCGACAGCATCTCGAAGCGGGGGAACCCAGAGGTCGCGTTCGAGCTCGGTGAGAGGGGCCGGGAACGTCTCCGCCACGGGACCCGGACCGAACACCGGACCCCTGGGCACACCCCGGACCTCGGTCGTCACCGGGCGCGACTGGAGGAGCCACACCTGCTTGTCGTCGGCGATGGCCCACTCGATGTCCTGCGGGCCGCCGAAGACGGAGTTGGCCTCCGCCGAGAGCGCCACGAGTCTGCGGAGGTCGGCCGCCCCCATCCGCGGCCCGTCGTTGGCTTCGAACTCGAGAACCTTTGCTCTCGACTCGTCGAGCACATACCTCGACCCATTGACCTCACCGCTGACCAGCCGCTCGGGCCCGCCCCGTACGGCGGTGACGACCCTGCGGTCACTCCGCCCCGACACGGGATCGCAACCGAACATGACACCGCCGAACATCGGCTCGATCAACGGCTGGACGAGGACGGCTATCGGGTGCTCTGTGGCGCTGGCACGTTTTCGCGAGTCCAGCACGGCGGTCACGGCGGCGACGAACGCGTCGAAGCCACTGATCCCGATGACCGACTCGAACTGGCCGGCCATCGACGACGTAGCAGTGTCCTCGATGACCGAGGAGCTGCGAGCCACCAGCGCCCTCTCGTCGCCACCCGCCCGCTCGAAGGCCTCCCGCACCGCTGAGTGCTGCGCCACCTGGGCGCCGCCATCGACGGCATCGCAGAACTTCGTCGTGAGAACGACACCGGGGAGCGTGGCGAGACCGGCCGCGGCGCCCCGCGCCAGGGCTGCCGCCTTGCCGCCGACGAGCGCAGGCTTGACCGCGGCGTCGTCGCTCAGGTCGACCAGGAAGGGCCGTTCTGGCTCCGTGGTGCGCGATGACGTGCGCGATTCAGTGCGGAGAGGCTCGTTCCTGATCATCGACCCCTAGTACACATCGTTCACGGGAACTCTGCCAGGGGGTAACCCCTTGGCCTCGTTAGGTGCCGGCGCTCAACTCTCCTGCCGGTCCGGCTCCCGGAGGGGGAGGACGACCTCGAACCGTGTGTCGCCCGGAGCCGAGTCGAGGCGGATCTCGCCGTGGTGACGCCCGACGACGATGCGCCATGCGATGTCGAGGCCGAGGCCGGTGCCCTTGCCCATGGGCTTGGTGGTGAAGAACGGCTCGAAGATCCGGCTGCGGACCTCGTCGGGCACGCCCGGTCCGGTGTCGGCGACCTCGACGACCAGCCGTTCGTCGTGACCGGCACGGGTGCGCACGGTGAGGGTGCCTTGGCCTTCCATGGCGTCGACCGCGTTGTCGATGAGGTTCGTCCACACCTGGTTCAGCTCGGCGGGGTAGGCGGCGATGTGAGGGAGCGAGCGGTCGTAATCGCGCACGATCTCGATGCCGTCACCGAGCTTGTGGCCGAGCATGGTCAGTGTGGCGTCGAGGCCCTCGTGGATGTCGAAGGTTTGCAGCGGGGCCCGATCCATCTGTGTGTACTGCTTGGCTGACGCGAGCAGCCCCGAGATCCGACCGGCGGCCTCGGTGATCTCGTCGAGCAGACCGTCGGACTCCAGGACGCGGACGGGGTAGGTCAGCCCGGCCTCCAGATGCGAGGGTGGCACCAGGTCGGCCATGTCCGCGAGCCACGCCACGTCCACGCCGGCAGCCACGAACGTGGGGGCGAGCTCCCAGCTCACCCCGACCCCATGGTCCTCGAGCCAGCCGGCCACCTCGTCCTCGCGGTCGGACACCTCCATGGGTGACAGGTCGGGTGCATCGCGGCGGCGCTCGAGCGCCCGGGTGACCAGTGCCGCGATGCCTTCGAGCTGGGCCGGATCGAGGTCGGCGCGTATCAGCCGGCCGAGGTCGGACCGCATCCCGGTCAGCCGATCACGCAGCGTGGCGGCGGCCCGCATCACCGCCGCCACCGGATTGTTCAGCTCGTGCGTGAGCCCAGCGGTCACCGCGCCGAGCGCCACCAACCGTTCGTGTCGCTCGATGATCTCGCTGGCGTTCGCGCCCTGCGTAGCGGCGCCCTCGAGCAGGTGGGCGGCCATCGGGAACCACTCCCACACGGCCTTGCCGAAGTCGTTGGCGGGAATCTCGAAGAGGCGGCACGGGGTGACGGCGCGAGCGGTGCTCGGATACAGCTTGGGGAGGCCACGGTCGGGCACGACGGCGTTGAAGGCACCGGTGTAGGCGCCGCGGTAGTCGGTGCGGAACAGCTCGAGCTCACCGCCCTGGACCCGCTTGGACATCGACAGCGTCCCGGAGAGCAGCACGAGGAAGCACGAGGCGGGAGCACCTTCGGCGTGGATGATGACCCCCGCCGGGTACTCGACGAGCCGCCCGCGCTCGGTCAGCCAGGCGAGCTGGTCGTCGTCCAGGCGTTCGAACAGGAACAGGGTGCGCAGCTGCTCGGGCGCCAACCACGGAGAGCCGCTCACTGGCGCACCCTTCGGGATGCGCGCAGTGACCGATCGGCCCTACGGGCCGAGCAACGCACTGTGCCAATGGTTCGCTCGCTCCGCTCGCTCACTGGCGCACCCTTCGGGATGCGCGCAGTGACCGATCGGCCCTACGGGCCGAGCAACGCACTGTGCCAATGATTCGCTCGCTCCGCTCGCTCACTGGTGCTCCAGGTAGCCGTGGATGAGCTGGATCGCCATGGCGCCCTCGCCGACCGCCGATGCCACCCGCTTCACCGAGTTGGCTCGGACGTCCCCGGCCGCGAAGATACCCGGCGCGCTGGCCTCGAGGTAATAGGGGTCGCGGTCCGGGACCCAGCCCGGCGGCCGGCGACCGTCCACCACCA
The DNA here is from genome assembly GCA_046730015.1 of Actinomycetota bacterium. Lineage (GTDB taxonomy): Bacteria > Actinomycetota > Acidimicrobiia > Acidimicrobiales > VFJN01 > ZC4RG19. The sequence goes on along the minus strand of JBKPHT010000339.1, from coordinate 940 downwards.
GATCCGGCCCGGTGAGCACGAACCCCTTGGCGTCCCGGGCCACGACGCCGTCGAGCCACTCGGTCCGAGGGGCGGCGCCGATGAAGACGAAGACGTAGCCGGCCCGCACCGTCTCCTCCGAGCGTGATGTGCGGCTGCACAGCGTGAGCCCTTCGAGGTGCTCGTCCCCGTGGACCGCGCTCACCTCGGTGCCGAGGCGCACCTCGATGTTGGGAATCTCGTCGATCTGGCGGATGAGGTAGTACGACATCGACTTCTCGAGGCTGTCGGCCCGTACCAGCATCGTGACCCGGCGGGCGTGCCGAGCCAGGAACACGGCCGCCTGGCCAGCCGAGTTGGCGCCCCCGACGATGTAGACGTCACTGCCGACGCAGGCAGGAGCCTCTGTCACCGCCGACCCGTAGAAGACGCCGCGACCGGTCAGGGCGTCGGCACCCGGCACACCGAGCTTGCGGTAGGCGATCCCCGTGGCGAGCAGCACGGCGTGTGCCACGACCTCGCCGCCGTCGGCGAACCGGACGGACCGGGACGAAGCCCGGACGTCGAGTCCGACCACATCGCGAGTGGTCAGGATCTCGGAGCCGAACTTGTGCGCCTGCCGTCTGGCCCGGTCGGTCAGCTGGCTGCCGGTCACGCCGTCGGGGAAGCCGAGGTAGTTCTCGATCCGGGAGCTCTGGCCCGCCTGTCCGCCAGTCGCCTGCCGCTCGACCAGGACCGTGCGCAGACCCTCCGAGGCGGCATACACCGCGGCGCCCAACCCTGCCGGCCCTCCGCCGACGATCACGACGTCGTAGAAAGAGGTGTTTGGCGTGGTCGACAGGCCGACCCGGTCCGCCAACTCGCCGATGCTCGGGTCGACGAGGTAGTCGCTGTCCGGCGTGACCACCAGCGGGATGCTGGTGACGTCGACCTCGGCGGCGGCCAGCAGGCGGCGGCCCTC
>JBKPHT010000338.1:0-7525 GCA_046730015.1 Actinomycetota bacterium | reverse complement strand
CGGCCAGGTCGAGCGGCCGCCCGGACGGCGCCGCGGATGCGGCCGCCGCTCGGCCGAGCGCCCGGCCGGTCTGCCGGCGGCGGATGCGGACGAGGGCCCGCTCGATGTCGGCGAGGGGATCGTGGGACACGACGTGAGCGTAACTGGAAAACGTGACATGGGCACATATATGCTCATATCATGGATTCTGACCACGCTCCCATCGGCTGGTGGCTCCGCAGGGCCGACGCCGCCATCGAGGCCGCCCAGGCCGACGCCCTCGCCGCCGCCGGCGTCACCCGCACCCACTGGCAGGCCCTCAACCTCCTCCACGCCGACCGGACCACGCCCGCCGCCGACGTCGCCGCCACGCTGGTCGACTTCGCCGACGGCCCCGCCGTCGACGCGCTCCTCGCCGACCTCGCCGGCCGGGGCTGGGTCACCGGCGACCTGGAGCCGGCCGCGGGCCTGCGGCTCACCGAGGCCGGTGCAGGCGCCCGTGCCGACCTCCTCGCCCGGGTCGCGGCCGTGCGCGACCGCGCCACCGCCGGCATCTCCGACGACGAGTACCGGGCCACGGTGGCCACCCTCCGGCGTCTCGTCGCCAACCTCGCGGCGGTGTGACGCGCGGCCTGTTTTCCCTCCTGGGGACCTTGGGTAACACTCGCGGCGCATGATGTCCCTCCATGACGACGAGGACCGTCTGGCCTGGATCTTCGGGTCGTCCCGGAGCGGCAGCACCTGGCTGCTGCGCATGCTCTCGTCGCTCGCCGCCGTCGTGCCCGTCGACGATCCGCACCTCGGCCACCACCTCGGCGTGTGGCGCCCGATCTCGCTGGCCTGGGGCGCGGCCGAGCACCCGCCCGACCTCACCACTCTCGACCGGGTCAAGCACGACAAGGACAGCTACTTCTTCAGCGACCGCTTCCGCCACGCCTGGCACCCCGCGCTCCGGCGCCTCATCGCCGACCGCTTCGACGCCGAGTGCGCGGCCGCCGCCCGCACCGACCGCCCGGTCGTGGTCGTCAAGGAGCCCGGGTCCCACGTCGCCGACCTGCTCGTGTCGCTGTTCCCCCGGTCGCGGCTGGTGTTCCTGCTGCGCGACGGGCGCGACGTGGTCGACTCGTGGCTCGCCGCCTACCGGGACGGCTCGTGGGCCCTCGACGAGGGCGCCTTCCCGGTCACCGACGAGGGCCGGCTGGCGCTCGTCCGCTGGCAGTCGGCGGTGTGGGCGTTCCGTACCCGGGTGGTCCGGGACGTCTACGACGCCCACCCGCCCGACCGCCGGGTGCTGGTCCGCTACGAGGACCTGGTCGCCGACCCGGCCGCCGAGCTGGCCCGCATCTGCGAGGTGCTCCCCCTCGACGCCCGCCCCGGCACGCTGACCGCGGTCGCCGCCGAGCACGACTACGGCGCGGTGCCCGCCGCCGACAAAGGCGACGGCAAGGAGATCCGGTCGGCCACCCCGGGCGGCTGGCGTGACAACCTCACACCCGCCGAGCACGACGTCATGCACGAGGTCATGGGCCCCCTGCTGGCCGAGCTCGGCTACCCGACAGGGTTGTCGTCCCTCACCGCGCCATGACGCGGTGACAGCCGCCAACCTCGGGGACGCCGAACCGGGTTCGGCCCGGTCGGAGGCCGGAAGTACCCTCGACTGCCATGTTGCAGCTGTTCGACACCGCCAAGGGGGGCGTCGCCCCCTTCGAGCCCCGAGAGCCCGGCAAGGTGTCGATGTACGTCTGCGGCCCCACCGTCTACGGCCCGCCCCACCTGGGTCACGGCCGGTTCTCGCTGGTGTTCGACGTGCTCCGCCGCTACCTGCTGTGGAGCGGCAACGACGTCACCTACGTCTCCAACATCACCGACATCGACGACCGGATCATCGAGCGGGCCCAGCGGGAGCAGCGCGACTGGCGGGACATCACCCGCCGCTGCGAGGACGTCTGGTACCGGGCGATGGACGCCCTCAACGTCCGCCGCCCCGACCTCGACCCCCACGCCACCGCCTACGTCGACCAGATGGTGGCGCTGGTCGGCCGGCTGGTGGCCCGCGGCGCCGCCTACGAGACCTCGGACGGGGTCTACTTCCAGGCCGACACCGTCGACGACTACGGCCTGCTGGCCCGGCAACCCCTCGAGTCGCTGAAGGCCGGCGCCCGGGTCGAGGTCGGCGACGAGAAACGGTCGCCGGTGGACTTCGCCTTGTGGAAGAAGGCCAAGCCGGGCGAGCCGTCGTGGCCCTCCCCGTGGGGCCCGGGGCGCCCCGGCTGGCACACCGAGTGCGTCGTCATGTCGCTCGACCTGCTCGGCGAGGGCTTCGACCTGCACGGTGGCGGCCAGGACCTGGCCTTTCCCCACCACGAGAACGAGCGGGCCCAGGCGGTCGCCGACGGCACCCGCTTCGCCCGGACCTGGGTCCACAACGGGTTCGTCGAGGTCGAGGGCACCAAGATGTCCAAGTCGCTCGGCAACGTCTCCAACCTCGTCGACCTGGTCGAGCAGTACGACCCCCGCGCCTACCGGCTGCTGGTGCTGATGTCGCACTACCGGTCGCCGATCGACGTGAGCGACGCCAGCCTGCGCGACGCCGAGGCCGCGCTCGGCCGGCTGGACGCCCTGGCCCGCCGGTGGGCCGCGCTCGGCGCCCCCGTGGCCGACCCCGACACCGGCGCGCTCGACCGGTTCCGGGCTGCGATGGACGAGGACATGCAGACCCCGGCGGTGACCCGCCTGGTGTTCGACCTGGTCCGGCAGGCCAACTCTCTGCTCGACGCCGGCGACGCGGCCGGTGCCGCCCCGCTGGTGGCCGCGGTGGCGGAGATCACCGGCGCGGTGGGGCTCGAGGCCCGGTCCGGCGACGACGAGGACGTCCCCGCCAAGGTCGTCGCCTGGGCCCGCGAGCGGGACGAAGCCCGCGCCGCCCGGGACTGGCCCCGGGCCGACGCCCTGCGCGACCGCATCACCGGGGCCGGCTACGTCACGGAGGACACCGCGACCGGAACCGTCGTCCGCCGGGCGTAGCCGGGAGCGCGACCTCGCTATTACCGCTAGTATTGTTACCGGCCGGTAACCGATCCCGGTCGTCCCGCTACCGACCAGGGGCCGTCCGATGAGCGAATTCTCCCTTCAGCTGAGCGAAGACCAGCAGCAGATCCAGAAGTGGGTCCACGACTTCGCCGAGTCCGTGGTGCGCCCGGCGGCGCACGAGTGGGACGAGGCGGAGGAGTTCCCGTGGCCGATCGTCGAGGAGGCGGCCAAGATCGGCCTCTACTCGTTCGACTTCTTCGCCCAGGCATCGCTGGGCGACACCAACGGCCTCACCCTGCCGCTCGCCCTGGAGGAGCTGTTCTGGGGCGACGCCGGCATCGGCCTGTCGATCTTCGGCTCGGGCCTGGCCGCCGCCGGCATCGCCGGCTCCGGGCTGCCCGAGCAGGTGCTGGAGTGGGTGCCCCAGTGCTTCGGCACCGCCGACAAGATCCAGCTCGGCGCCTTCTGCGTCTCCGAGCCCGACGCCGGCTCCGACGTGAGCTCGCTCAAGACCCGGGCCACCTACGACGAGGTGACCGACGAGTGGGTGCTCAACGGCACCAAGGCGTGGATCACCAACGGCGGCATCGCCGACATCCACGTCGTCGTGGCGACCGTCGACCCCAGCCTCAAGGGCCGGGGGCAGGCCAGCTTCGTCGTCCCGCCGGGCACCAAGGGCCTGTCGCAGGGCCAGAAGTACAAGAAGCACGGCATCCGGGCGTCCCACACGTCCGAGGTCGTGCTCGACGACGTCCGCATCCCCGGCCGGCTGCTCCTCGGCGGCAAGGAGAAGCTCGACGAGAAGCTGGCCCGGGCCCGCGAGCAGCAGAGGACCGGGGCCAAGCAGCCCGCCATGGCCACCTTCGAGGCCACCCGCCCGGCCGTTGGCGCCATGGCGGTCGGCATCGCCCGGGCCGCCTACGAGTACGCGCTCGACTACGCCAAGGAGCGCCGGGCGTTCGGCAAGGCGATCATCGAGAACCAGGCCATCGCGTTCATGCTGGCCGACATGGCGACCGAGATCGACGCCGCCCGCCTGCTCGTCCACCGGGCCGCGTGGCTGGCCCGCAACGGCGGCTACACCAACGCCGAGGGCTCGATGTCCAAGCTCAAGGCGGGCCGGGTCGCCGTGTGGGTGACCGAGCGGGCCATCCAGATCCTGGGCGGCTACGGCTACACCCGCGAGTACCCGGTCGAGCGGATGCACCGCGACGCGAAGATCTACGACATCTTCGAGGGCACCGAGCAGATCCAGCAGCTGGTGATCGCGCGGGCGATCAGCGGGCTGCGGATCGAGTAGGGACTCACCGCGGTTTCGCGGTTGTGCGAGCGCCGATCCGGATCCCGGGTCGGCGCCTCGCTCACGTGATCCCACCAACGACCTGAGGGTCGCCTGTTTCGGTTTCATTGCGTTCTTGTCAGGATCGTGGTAGCCCATGTGTGGGCGACGCGCGGCACATGCGGACTGGTCGCGCACCCTCCACGACGGAGGAGGATGGCGATGCGGTGGGTCACGGTTCGTTCTCGGTGTGCCCGTACGTCCGAGCGCAGGGTCGTGCACCACCGGAGACGGGGCCTGGCGGCCGTCCTCGTGGCGGTCGCACTCCTCTCGACCAGCGTCGGCAGCATCGAGGCATCGGGATCCCCGCCCCAAGCAGCCGCCGATCCGAAGGTCGTCAGCGACTGGAACGCGGTTGCCTTCGACACGATCATCGTGGACGCCGGAAAGATGAACGCGGAAGCGTTCATGTGGTTCGCGTTCGAGCAGGCTGCCGTCTACAACGCGGTTGTCGGCATCACCCGGCGCTACGAGCTCTACAAATGGGACGTCCGCGGGCCGCGCGCAGCGTCACCGCAGGCCGCTGCCGCGGTCGCCGCGCACGATGTGCTGCTCGAGTACTTCCCGGCGTCGCAGGTGCGGCTGGACACCGCACTGGCCACCTCACTCGGCGAGATTCCCGACGGTGACGCGAAAGATCAGGGCATCCGCTACGGCGAGCGCGCGGCAGACCGGCTCATCGAGCTCCGCGTGGACGACGGCCGTTTCGCTCCGGTCACGTTCGACGTCCCGCTCGCGCCCGGGGTCTGGCGTCCGACCCCGCCCGCGTTCGCGCCGTTCTTCGACCCGTGGATGGCGCGGCTGCGGCCGCTGCTGCTCGATTCGCCCAGCCAGTTCCGGCCCGGACCGCCTCCCGCGTTGACCTCACAGACATACACAGAGGACTTCAACGAGGTCAAGGCGGTGGGTTCGCTGACCAGCACGGTCCGGACACCAGACCAGGCCGCGACCGCGGCGTTCATCGCCGGGAGCACCTTCCCGCTCGTCAGCTCTTCGCTGCGTGACCTGGCTGCACGGCACCAGCTGGACATCAGCGACAGCGCACGCTTGTTCGCGGCGATCGACATGAGCGCGGCCGATGCCGTGATCACCTCCTGGGACTCCAAGTTGGAGTTCGGCTATTGGCGGCCGGTCACGGCGATCCGGCTGGCCGACACCGACGGCAACCCGGACACGGTCCAAGATCCCACCTGGCTCCCCCTGTTCGCGACTCCGCCCTATCCCGAGTACGCCAGCGGCCTCACCGCGATCATGGGCGCTGTCACTCGCGCCTTGACCGGAATCCTCGGGGGGGACCGCATCGACGTGAAGATCACGGTCGGGGGCACGACCCGCACCTACGAGTTGGCGTCTCAGCTCAGTCAGGACGCAATCGATGCCCGGGTCTGGTCCGGCATCCACTTCCGGACCGCGGACGTGGTCGGCAACGAGATGGGCACGCAGGTCGGCGACTGGGCGCTCGACAACTACTTCGAGCCGACCCACAAGCGGTAGACACCTTCCGCTGGACCGGCGACGCACCGGGGCGCCACCGGTCCTGGCGGCGGTCCGCGCCGGTGGCGTCCCGACGCGCGGCCAGAAGGGCGACGGAGTACTCCTCAGCCCGGGTCGTTCCGTGCCATCGAGGCGGCCCGGACCTCTGCGTGCATCTCCCACGGCGCCTGGGGGAGCACGTGGCCGGTCTCCAGGCGGGACTTGAGGTTGGCCAGGACCGCAGGCCAGCCGGCGGCGGCCGCGTCGTGCTCGGCCTGGTCGGCGAGGTCCTCGTGGGTGACGGTCAGCCGGACGATCTCGCGGTGGGGCTCGATCTCGAACGTCACCCGGGACGGGTCGCCCGCCCGCCCGCCGTCCGGTTCCCCGAACGTGATCACCAGGCGGTTCGGTGGGTCGGACTCCAGAACGGTGCCGACCACGTCGGCGACACCCGAACCGTCCGTGCGCCGGTGCTCCCACGGGGAGCCGGCCTGCCAGTCCGAGACGTTGCTGTGGCCCCAGTACTCGGCGGTGAGCGTCGCGTCGGTCAGTGCGTGCCAGACACGCTCCGGGGTGGCGTGGATGTACGTGACGTAGACGAACGTCGGCTTGTCGGCCATCTCGTCCTCCTCTGCCTGTCGCTTCACTGCGCTCAGCGCTCGAAGGCGCGGGCGCTCGAACTTGTCGATCCACCGCTCCTGGATCTCGTGGAGGGGAACGGGATTGAGGTAGTGCAGCTTCTCCCGACCCCGCCGGACCGTGCTGATCAGGTTGGCGTCCTCCAGGATGGTGAGGTGTTGCGTCGCTGACTGACGTGCCATGTCGAGGTGCTCGCAGAGCTCGACCAACGTCAGCCCGTTGCGTTCGTGGAGCCGATCCAGCAGGTGACGCCGTGTCCGGTCGCCCAGCGCCTTGAAGACCTTGTCCACGTCTGGGGGCACAGCCCGGTCAACCTCTGCGGGCACGATCAGATTATGCAGGCATTTACCTGCCTAATGCAACGTGCGCCCGGTCGAGGCCGTGTTCGCCCGGCGGATGACCGCGGTCAACGAGCGGCGCCTCGCCCTGCTCGACGACGGCAACGACGGGATGATCGCCGTCGAACGGCGGGGCCAGCACCCGGCCGCCCCGGCGCTCGGCGGCGCCCACGGCGTCGTCGGTCGACGCCACGCTGAAGTACGCCGGTGGGGTCGGCGGCGATCGACATGCGGCCGAGGTCGCCGACGTCGCCCGGCGGCACCATCACCGTCCCCGGGACGTGACAGGTGCCACACGCGGGTGACGTTTCGACGCCCCACGGGGGTCGTACACTGTCGTCATAGCTCACCGGGTGGGTTGCCACCTGGTGGGGTAAGGACAACAGGGTCTGCGGATCGAGTACGAGTACTCCCCCCTCCACTCGTCGCTCTCTGCAGGAAAGATGGTGCCGCTCGCATCCCCCCTGCGGGCGGCACTGTCGCGTCCGGTGGGATTCCGGGACGCGAAGCGTCCCTTCGCGGCCCAGTGGTGTCGGGCTCGCGAAGACCCCCCTCAGCCGTTGACCCGGGCCACCATCCCGTCGAGGGCGTCGGTGAACCGGCCCACGACCACGACATCGTGGCCGACGAGGGCGGCGCCGGCGACCGTCGCCGTCTCGCCTCCGGGGGCGAACGCGCCGACGGCCAGCCCGTCGCCGCTGAACCCGGCGTCGGGGGCGCCGCGGGC
>JBKPHT010000337.1:0-2168 GCA_046730015.1 Actinomycetota bacterium | reverse complement strand
AAGACATCGTCCCTCACGGCAACCTCCTGTTCCCGGTTGCCTGCCTACCAGCGCCCGCCGGCCTTGCCGCCAGGGTTCACGCGGCCGCGACGCGGCTGCCGGAATCTTGACGTCGCCTTAGCGCGTGGGCGGGTGGACGGCCTCGCGGTGGGCGACGGCCAGGTCCACGATCTCGGACATGATCCGTACGAGCTCGAAGTCCTTCGGCGTGTAGACGGCGGCGACGCCGGCGTCGAGCAGCGGCTGCCGGTCCTCCTCCGGGACGATGCCGCCGGCGACGATCGGGGCGTCGATGCCGCCCTCTCGGACCAGGCGGACCACCGCCGGCACCAGTTCCAGGTGCGAGCCCGACAGGATCGACAGGCCGATCACGTCGACGTCCTCCTCCACCGCGACCGCCGCGATCTGCTCCGGGGTGAGGCGGATGCCCTGGTAGATCACCTCCATGCCGGCGTCGCGGGCGGCCACCGCGATCTGCTCGGCGCCGTTGGAGTGGCCGTCGAGGCCGGGCTTGGCCACGAGCAGCCGGGGCGGGCCGCCGGGTAGCGCCCGGACCCGGTCGGCGATCTGCCGGAGGCCGGCCGAGCCGCCGCCGGCTCCCGTCGCCGCGGCCACGCCGGTGGGGGCCCGGTACTCGCCGAACACCTCCCGCAGGGTGCCCGCCCACTCGCCGGTCGTGCCGCCGGCGTGGGCCAGGTCGATGGTCGCGGCCATGATGTTCTCGTCGCTCTCGGCCGCCTGCCGGAGCTGGTCGAGCGACCGCTTGACCGCGTCGTTGTCGCGCTCGGACCGCCAGGCGGCCAGCTCGGCGATCGTCTGGGCCTCCAGCGCAGGGTCGACCTTGAGTATGTGGCCCCCGGAGTCGCCGCTCGCGGTGAGCGGGGACGGGGCCGTCTCGGTGAACCGGTTGACGCCGACGACGGTCAGCTCGCCGTCCTCGATCCGCCGCATCCGCTCGGCGTGGCTGCGGACCAGGCGGCCCTTCAGCTCGTCGATGGCCTCGAACGCGCCGCCGAGCGCCAGCACGTCGTCGAGCTCGGCGGTGGCGGAGTCGACCAGCTCGGCAGTCCGGCCCTCGACGACGTTCGACCCCTCGAACAGGTCGGGGTACTCCAGCAGGTCGGACTCGTAGGCCAGCACCTGCTGCATCCGCAGCGCCCACTGCTGGTCCCACGGGCGGGGGAGGCCGAGGGCCTCGTTCCAGGCCGGCAGCTGGACCGACCGGGCCCGGGCGTCGCGCGAGAGGGTGACGCCCAGCATCTCCAGCACGATCCGCTGGACGTTGTTCTCCGGCTGGGCCTCGGTCAGGCCCAGGCTGTTGACCTGGACGCCGTACCGGAACCGCAGCGCCCGCTCGTCGGTCACGCCGTACCGCTCGCGGCCGATCCGCTCCCACATCCGGCCGAAGGCCCGCATCTTGCAGGTCTCCTCCACGAACCGGATGCCCGAGTTCACGAAGAAGCTGATCGACGCGAACACCTGGGGGAACCGGTCCTCCGCGACCTGACCCGACTCGCGCACCGCGTCGAGGACGCCGACCGCGGTGGCCAGGCTGTAGGCGATCTCCTGGGTGGGGGTCGCCCCGGCCTCCTGCAGGTGGTAGGAGCAGACGTTCATCGGGTTCCACTTGGGGATCCACTCGGCGCAGAACGCCACCATGTCGACGATCAGCCGGCGCGACGGCAGCGGCGGGAAGATGTAGGTGCCGCGGGACAGGTACTCCTTGACGATGTCGTTCTGGGTCGTGCCCCGGAGCTGGCGCGACTCGACGCCGTGCCGCTCGGCGTTGGCCACGTACAGGCCCAGCAGCCAAGAGGCGGTGGCGTTGATGGTCATCGAGGTGTTCATCTCGCCCTGGGGGATGCCGTCGAGCAGCTCCGCCATGTGGCCGAGGTGGGCGACGGGCACGCCGACCTTGCCGACCTCGCCGCGGGCGAGCGGGTCGTCGGGGTCGTAGCCCGTCTGGGTCGGCAGGTCGAAGGCGATCGACAGGCCGGTCTGCCCCCTGGCCAGGTTGGTGCGGTAGAGCTCGTTGCTGGCCTTGGCCGTCGAGTGGCCGGAGTATGTCCGCATCAGCCAGGGGCGGTCCGGGTCGGGCAGCGTCACCTCGCTCATTGGCGCACCCTACGGGATGCGCGCAATGAGCGATCGGCCCTTCGGGCCGAGCA
>JBKPHT010000336.1:0-16758 GCA_046730015.1 Actinomycetota bacterium | reverse complement strand
CAGGCTGCGGCGGGCGAGCCGGGGGGACCTAGGCCAGATGGCGGATGTAGTCGGGCGGCGCAGCAGCGAGGATGGGGTTGTGACCTAGAGTGGTCGGGAGAGGTGGCGCCGGTGAGATGACCGGGTCCGGGGTTGGCGAGGCCGATGCCCTGACGCCTCGAGCGGCACGGGCGCTGGCGGGGGGAACGGTCACGTTTCTGCTGACCGATGTCGAGGGCTCGTCGCGTCACTGGGAGGCCGATGCGGGGGCGGCGGCGACCTTGGCTCGCCACGAGGCGGTGATCGCCGACTGCGTGGCCGGTCATGGGGGCGCCCGCCCCGTGGAGCAGGGGGACGGTGACAGTTCGGTGGCGGTGTTTGCTCGGGCGTCGGACGCGGCGGCGTGCGCGGTCGAGATCCAGCGGGCGCTGGAGGGTGTGCGGTGGCCGGATGGGGGCGGGCTGCGGGTGCGGGTGGCGTTGCATACGGGGGAGGCGGAGCTGCGTGACGACGGCACCTACCGGGGGTCTGCGCTGAATCGGTGCGCCCGGCTGCGTTCGATCGGTCACGGCGGGCAGATCCTGGTGTCCCAGGCGAGCTGCGAGGTGATCGCCGAGGGGCTGCCGTCCCCGGCCCGCTTGCGGGATCTGGGTTGCCACCGGCTGCGGGATCTGGCCCGGCCCGAGCACGTGTGGCAGCTGTGCCACCCCGATCTGGTCGAGGAGTTCCCGCCGTTGCTGTCGCTGGACGGGGTGCCCCACAACCTGCCGGTGCAGCTCACCACGTTCATCGGTCGCGAGGCCGAGGTCGAGGTGGTGCGGGGGCTGCTGCGCGAGACGCGCCTGTTGACGTTGACGGGTGCCGGTGGTTGTGGAAAGACCCGGCTTGCGCTGCAGGTGGCGGCCGAGCTGGTGGACGACTACCCCGAGGGCTTGTGGTGGGTGGACCTGGGGCCGGTGGCGGACCCGGCGCTGGTGCCCAGTGCGGTGGCGGCGGCCGTGGGGGTGCGGGAAGCCCCGCCCCAGCCGCTCACCGAGACGCTGGTGCGGCGGCTGGCGCCAGGGCGGGCGCTGCTGGTTCTGGACAACTGTGAGCATCAGGTCGCGGCGTGCGCCGCGCTGGCCGACCGGTTGCTGCGAGGTTGCCCGGCCATTGGGGTGGTGGCCACCAGCCGCGAGCCGCTGGGGATCGGGGGGAGACCACCTGGCGGGTCCCGTCCCTCACGCTGCCCCCCGCCGGGGCGCCGAGCCCCGGGGCGTTCACCCAGAGCGAGTCGGTGCGGTTGTTCGTTGACCGGGTGGTGCGGGTGCGTTCGAACTTCCGGGTGACCCACGACAACGCCCCGGCGGTGGCCGAGATCTGCCGGCGCCTGGACGGCATCCCATTGGCCATCGAGCTGGCCGCGTCCCGCACCCGCATGTTGACCCCCGAACAGATCGCCGCCGGGCTCAGCGACCGGTTCCATCTCCTGACCGGCGGCGCCCGGGGGGCGTTGGCCCGCCAGCGCACCCTGGAGGCGTCAGTGGGTTGGAGCCACGACCTGCTCGACGCCGCCGAGCGCTCCGTGTTTCGCCGGCTCGCCGTCTTCGCCGGCAGCTTCAGCCTGGATGCCGCCGAGGCTGTCTGTGCCGGCGACGGGATCCAAGGCCACGACGTGCTCGATCTGCTCGGCCATCTGGTGGACCGCTCGCTGGTCCAGGTCGAGGCCCAGGGTCCCCGTGCCCGCTACCGGCTGTTGGAGACCGTCCGCTACTACGCCCGGGTCAAGCTCCTCGACGCCGGCGAGGCCGCAGCCGTCCAGGACCGCCACCTGGACTACTACGCGGCGGTGGCCGAAGACGCGGCGCCGCACCTCGAGGGACCACACCTGCTGGCATGGTTGGATCGGCTTGACGAGGACATCGACAACCTGCGCGCCGCGATGGACTGGAGCCCGACCTCGAGCGACCCGAGCCGTGGGCTGCGCATCGCCGGCTGGCTAACCCTCTTCTGGCTGGCCCGCAGCCAGCTCGCCGAGGCACGGACGCGCCTCGAAGTCGCGCTGGGCTGCTCGACGAGCCAGGACGTCGACCGTTGTCGAGCCCTCACCGCGCTGTGTTACGTGGCCACGGGTGCCGGGGACATGCCCCTTGGTCGGCGCTGCGGCGAGGAGGCGGTCGCCCTCGGTCGCCGCATCGGCGACCCCCGCACACTGGCATTCGCGCTGCATTCGCTCGCTGTGCTTGTGATCTTCAGCCAGCCGAATCCGAGGATGGCGCTGTCGCTGGCCAATGAGGCGATCACCGCGGCACGCGCGGCGGAGGAAGACCTCATCCTTGCCGCTGCGCTGAATACTACCGGTACCGCCTCCTGGGCAACCGGTGAGCCCCCCCGGTTTGCACGCGAGCACCTCACCGAGGGCCAGGCGGTAGCTCGCGGAACCGGACGCCTGTACCCGCTCATGATGGGCCTGGTGACGCTGGGATGGATCGACGTGTTGGAGGGGCGGTTCGACGATGCCGCGACGCGCCTCGACGAGGCCCTTATCCGCAGCCAGGAGTTGAAAGATGCCCACTCCGAGGCCCTCGGGAGGATCGCCCGTGGCTGGTTGGACCTCTATCGGGGCCGCTACGACGACGCCCGCGAGCAGCTGCGGCTCGGGCTTGCCCGCGCCGTCGAGTATCCGTTCGGCGAAGCCAACGTACGTCGAGTGCTCTGTCGGCTGGCGTACGCCCAGGGTGATCTCGAGGCCGCGGCAGCCGAGCTCGACCGGCTGCTCGAGCTCCTGACGGTGATGGTTCCGTGGGACTGGGCGACGTGCAAGGCGCTCCAGGCTCACGTCGAGCTGGCGCGGTCGCACCCCGAGGAGGCCCGCCGCTGCGCGCGGGACGCGCTCTCCCACGCCCGAACGACCAACTTCGCCTTGGCCCTCGTGCTGGCCCTCGGCGCCGACGGGGCGCTCGGCCGACTCGACGGTGAACCCGACCGGGCCGAGGACCGCTTCCACGACGCCCTCGAGGTCGCACAACGCGCCCACCTCGCGCCGGACGCCTGCGAGGCGCTCGAAGGACTCGGGGCCGCGGTCGCCGACCAGCAACGCTTCGAGGAGGCCGCCCGGCTCTTCGGCGCCGCCCAGTCGCTACGCGACACCATCGGCTACGCCCGCTACCCCATCCATCAAGCCGGACACGACGCCGACCTCGCGCTCGCCCGCGACTCGCTCGGACCCGACGCCTTCGCGGCGGCCTTGGCCGAGGGTGCGGCGCTGTCACTGGAGGAGGCCGTCGCCTATGCCCGGCGCGGGCGCGGCCAACGCAGGCGTCCCTCCCATGGCTGGAACAGCCTCACGCCCACCGAGCACCAGATCGTCGCGCTGGTCGCCCAAGGCCTCACCAACCCCCAGATCGGCGACCGGCTGTTCATCTCCAGGCGGACCGTGCAGACACACCTCACCCACGTCTTCGCCAAGCTCGACGTCGCCACCCGTGCCGAGCTCGCCGCCACCGCCACCAGGCACCGCCCCAACGACTGACCGACCCAGCAGCCGATACCCAGAGGCGAGGTCGGGCCGACCCGGTTGGGGGGCGGGCGAACTGGGTCGGTCGGGTCGCGGGTGGCGCGGTCGACCCGACCCGGTTGGGGGTCGGGCGAACGGGGTCGCCCGCTTCCGGAGACCGCGGGCCTACGGCCGGAACCAGGCCGACCGGCGAGTGCGGCCGGTGGTGACCAGCTCGCCGATCGACCTCGCCCGCAGGTCCCGGTCGCGGAGCACGGCCAGCACGTGGGTGACGATCTCGCCGCGGACGTCGTGGAGCGGGTCGGCGGCCTCCCGCTCGCGGGGGTCGCCGGCCAGGCCGTCGTGGAGGAGGATCACGCCGCCCGGCCGTAGCCGCTCCATGACCCGGTCGGCGATCCGCTCGGGGGGCTGGTCGACCCAGTCCTCGCCCTCGGCCGACCACACCACCGGCATCAGCCCGGCCCGGCGTGCGGCCATGTAGGTCCCCAGCGACTGCGACCCGAACGGCGGCCGGAACCACCGCACGGGCACCCCGGCGATCGCCTCCAGCCGGGCCCTGGCGTCCGCCAGCAGCGGCCGCACCGGCTCGCCGCCGAGCGTGGTCAGGCGGCGGTGGTCCGGGCCGTGGAGGCCGATCTCGTGGCCGGCAGCGACCACCGCGCGGACCAGGTCCGGGTGGCGTTCGGCCCGGTCGACAAGGGCGAAGAACGTGGCCGTCGCCTCGCCGGTCGCCAGCGCGGCGAGCACCGCGGGGGTGACCTCGGGGTCGGGGCCGTCGTCGAACGTCAGGCCGACCGCGGCGGGCCGCACGGCCGTGGCCTGGACGCCGGCCACCGAGCCGATCGGCGCCAGCGCCGGGTCGGTCGCCCGCCGCAGGGCCTGGCGGGTCGACGGCGGCATCCGGTCGCGGACCTTCCAGAGTGACGTGAGGGGTGCGCTCATCGGGGGCCTCCGCAGGGCGACGGGCTCCTTGACCACGTTCCGTGGGTCGGGCAAGCTGGCCGGGCGGACCGCTGGGATCCGCGGCAGGCCCTCCACCGGGCCGGCGCTGGGGGAGACATCCTTTGCCGGCTGGGCCTCAGACCTGCACGCGACCGGAGGGGTCCTCCGACATGACACCGCTTGCCCGCTTGAGCCGACGCGGCCGTCTGCTCATCATGGCCGCCGCTGTCGCCGCCCTGGTCGTCCCGCTCCTGGCGGTCGACCTCGTTGACGGCGACGCGGCCTCCGGATCCGGCAGCACGGGCGGCGGTGGGGCGGACAAGGCCGAGGCAGCCGGCCCGGCCGTGAAGGACGAGGTCGCCGCCCCCGGCGACGGGCAGAAGGACCACCGCCGCGGCCCCCGGTGCTGGGGTCGACGGCACCGGCGCTGGTGCCGCCCGGCGGCCACCACGACGACCACCGCTCCGCCGGTCACCGAGCCCCCGACCACGACCGCGCCCCCGCCAGCGCCGACTTATACGCCCGGCGCGTTCCCGAACCCGGCCTCGACCGGCGTCCCCGCCGGCTGGCAGCCCGCGGCCGTCCACGAGGGCGACCTGTGGGTCGAGGAGCCCGGCACGGTCATCGAGGACATGCTGGTGACCGGGGCGATCCAGGTGCGGGCCGAGAACGTCACCATCCGCCGCACCCGGGTCCACGGCATCATCTGGAACCAGTACTCCGACAGCGAGCAGTTCGGCGGCCTGCTCATCGAGGACACCGAGGTCGGGCCCGACTCCGGCGTGATGACCGACTGGGGCCACGGTGCGGTCGGCACCGCTGGCTACACCGCCCGTCGGGTCGAGATCCACAACGTGACCGACGGGTTCCGTGTCTCGGGCGACAACGTCCTCATCGAGGACTCGTTCGTGTCGCTGGGGGTCGTCGAGGGCGAGTGCAACCACCTCGACGCCGTCCAGGGCTACGGGGGAGGGCAGAACGTGGTGGTCCACGGCAACACGCTCGACGCCCGGGGCTACTGCTCCAACGCGTCGGTGTTCATGGCCGACAGCAGCCCCCACGCCGACGTGCAGGGCAACCTGCTGCTGGGAGGCACCTACTCGCTGCGGCTCAACCAGTACGAGATCCCCGCCACGTTCGTGGCCAGGAACAACAGGATCGTCGACGGCGCCTGGCAGTACGGGCCGATGGACATCGTGAACCGGGGCGCCCTCAACTTCAGCTGCGGGGGCAACCAGGTCGTGACGATCGACAGCAACTTCCAGGTCACCGGCGTCGTCCGCGAGGTGCCGTGCTGACCCGCCGCTAGGCCCAGGCCGCCGAGCGTGCGCTGTCATTGCCGGGCAAGCCCGGCCAGGCGGCGCACCTCGGCGTAGTCCCGCACCACCCGGCGGAAGTAGTCGCGCCGGGCGCGGGCCCGCCCGCGGGAGCCCGGGCGGGGGTGGGCGCCGGCGGCCACCGCCCAGCCGGCGCCCCTGGTCACGGCGAACAGCCACAGCAGCACCCACATGGCCCGGCCGGCCAGCTGCCCGTCGTTCTTGTGGGCGTAGCGGACGAGCCCGGCGTCGAGCAGCAGCTCCCGCCGGTGGTCGAGCTTGCGGCCGGCGGCACCGGACTCGTGGACGATCTCCCCGACCGGGGCGAAGCGGACGGCCCATCCGGCCCGGCGGATCTGCCGGCACCAGTCGGACTCCTCGCCGCAGAAGAAGTAGCCGTCGTCGAGCATGCCGACGCCCTCGAGCACCCCCCGGCGGACGGCCAGGTAGCAGCCGGTGACCACCTCGACGTCGCGCTCGCTGTCGCGGCGCCAGTCCGTCATCCGCTCGCGACCGAACCACCGGGGCCACGGCACCTTGGCCATGCCGGTGAGGCCGAGCACCATGTTCAGCACCGACGGGTCGCGGAAGCAGGTCGGCTCGACCGACCCGTCGGGCCGCAACACCCGGCAGCCCATGGCCCCCACGCCGGGGTGGTCGTCGAGGTAGCGGACGGTGGCGGCCAGGACGTCGCCCACCACCACCGTGTCGGGGTTGAGCAGAAGCAGGTGGCGGCCGGCGGCCACCACCAGGCCCGCGTTGCAGCCGCCGGCGAAGCCGACGTTCTCCGGGTTGCGGACCAGTCGCACCTCCGGGAAGTCGGCCGCCACCATGTCGGCCGAGCCGTCGGACGAGGCGTTGTCGACCACGATCACCTCGCCGGTGACGCCGGCCAGCCCGTCGAGGGTGGACCGGAGGCAGGCCCGCAGGGCGTCGCGCGTGTTCCAGCTCACGACCACGACCGACAGGTCGGGCCGGGCGCCGGTGGCGTCGGCGGACCCGGCGCCGGCCGGGGCGGGTCGGGGGCCGGTCAGCACGGCAGCCCCAGCGCGTCGGCCACCCGGCGGCCGACGACCGGCCAGGTGAACCGCTGGGCCACCCCGGCGGCGGCCGCCCGGCCCATCGTGGCGGCCCGGTCGGGATCGCCCAGCAGGGCGACCAGCGCGTCGGCCACCAGCCTCGGGTCGCGGCGGGCGGCGAGGATCCCGGTCACCCCGTCGACGACGGCCTCCGACCGGCTGCCCCCGTCGGTGCTCACGACCGGCAGCCCGCACACCCCGGCCTCCAGCACGACGTTCGGGAACGCGTCGAACCGGGACAGGATGGCGAAGCAGGTCGCCTCGGCGTACAGCGAGCGGAGCCGCTCGTCCTGGGCCGGGTCGCTCCGGTCGAGCACGCCGACCACCTCGAGGCCGGGCTCGGCGCCGAGCGGAGGGGTGCAGCCGACGACCACCAGGCGGGCGTCCGGGACGCGGGCCCGGGCCAGCCGGAACGCGTCGAGCAGCAGCGGGCCGCCCTTCTGGTCCCAGTCGCGGCCCACGAACAGCACGGCCGGCCGGAGGGTGTCGGTGCGGCGGGGGAGCGGATCGGCCAGGTTGGCCCCCGCCCCGACGGTCGCGACCCGGTCGGGGTCGATCCCGTAGTCGCCCACGACGCTGCGGCGGGTCCACTCCGACAGCACGAGCACCCGGCTGCAGGCGGCGAACACCTCGCGCTGGCACGCGATCGCCTCGGCCTGCACCCGGGCCGAGGCCCGGCTGACCGAGAACTCGTCGGCTTCCAGCGCCTGCACGACGGTGCAGTCGGTGATGCAGTGGACGGGGCGGGCCGGGTCGCCCAGGCTCGGGTCGGTCTGGGTGCCGACCTGGAGCACGGGCACCGCGGCGGGCACGGCCGCCAGCCGCTCGGCCAAGCGGGCGCTGAGGGTGTCGAAGCCTCGGCGGGACCAGATCCAGTCGGGGTCGACCAGCGGCGTTCGCCGGTCGGCGGCGGCTCGGCCGAGCACGGCCCGGGGCCGGACGGCGCCCCGAAGGGCGTCGTGCCAGCGGAGGTCGCGCGTGGCCAGGGCCGTGACCGCGGTCCCCTGGGCGGCGAGCCGGCGGAACAGCCGGTGGCTGAGCCCGCTGAACGTGGCCGGGTCGAGCGGGTCGGTCGAGGCCAGCGCCACCAGCCGGGACGGCGGACGGGCGTCGCAGGCCTCGCTCCGGACGGCGTCGGACGGCAGCACGCGGATCATCGGGCCTTCACCGCCGTCGAGGCCCGCTCCAGCACGTCGCGCACCGGCTTGGCCAGCCGGAACGCCCCGTCGCGGGCGACCCGGGCCGGGTGCCGGACGCGGCGGTCGAGCCAGTAGTCGGCGGGGGTCTCGTTGGCCGCCTCGGCGCCGAGGTCGACGGTGAACTCGTTGGCCACGCAGGCCGCGGGGACGCGGCGGCCCCGCACCCGGTTCGACACGTTCCGCTCATGGATCACCTGCAGCCACGCCGGCCCGCCCGCGACCTGGTGGACGGGCGCGACCCGCCCGGCCTCCTCGTGCTGGGAGGCCCACACCGAGCGGAACCCGGCCGCCGGCTCGGACAGGCTGATGAACGCGTTGCTGGGGTGCTCGTGCCGGTACAGCCGGCCCCGGTGCCAGACGTAGCCCACCGGGAGGTTGAGGAACTCACGGGTGCCCGGCCGGGCGGCGGCCTGCACCCGCGCCACGAAGTCGCGGCAGATGGCGTCGTCGTTGTCGAGCCGGGTGGTGACCAGGTGGTCGGCGCCGCCGAGGTGGGCGGCGATCGCCGCGTCGTACACCTCGGTCGACGGCCGGCCGATGAACACCGGCGTGAACACCGGCCAGCGGGCGTACCCGTCGATGCGCGACCGGAACGGCTCAGGCGTGTCCTCGTCGAAGAACACCAGCCAGCGGAAGTCGTGGCTGGTCTGCCCCCGGACCGACGGGTGGCAGAAGCGGTCGAACAGGTCGAACCGGTGGGCCAGCCACCCGGTGTGGTGGGGGCCGATCATCCACCGGACGTTGAACCGGGTGAGGATCAGGTGCGTCGTGCCGCCGCTCGCCGCCGCCATCGTCACGCTCTCGCCGTCGGGCCGTAGACGGTGTCGCCCCGGACGACCCGGACGAGCGCCTTTACCTGGACGACCGCCTTCCAGGCGACGTACCAGGGCGCGGCCGCCAGAGCCAGCCAGGTCCGCAGCCCCGCCCGGGCCTGCACGAGCCCGGTGACCAGGGTCACCGCGGTGGCGGCGAGCCCGCCGGCCATCACCGCGGCGACGACCCACGCCCCGGCCACCGCGGCCAGCGCGGCGCCGAGCACCAGCGATAGGACCGCCAGCGCGAACGGGGGCGTGGCCAGGAACCAGGCGGCCTCCAGGCAGGCGCGGTCCCGGTGGCGCACGCCCCGGGCCAGCAGCCGGGGGACGTAGTCGCGGGCCGCCGACATCCGCCCGGCCTCGTAACGGACCTTCTGGCCGCCGAACGCGTCCCAGTTGGGGGCGCCGTCCGACCGCAGCCGGGCCGAGTCGACGTGCCGACAGCGGACGCCGTCAAGAAGCAGGTCGAGGGTGAAGAACAGGTCCTCCGACGCCGGGGCGTGGAAGGTGTGACCGAGCGCCACCTCGCGGCGGATGGCCATTCCCGTGCCCCGCAGCCTCACCGACACCCCGAGGCGGTCGCGGCCCCGGGGGACCGTGATCCCCTGCAGGGTGAACGCGGCCAGCGACGCTTCGGCGGCCAGGCTCCGGCCCCGGGCGCTCTCGCTGCGGGCCTGGACCGCGGGGGCGCCGGTGGCGAGCATCCGCTCGCAGGCGTCGTAGAACCCCGGCTCGATCACCGAGTCGGCGTCGAGCATCAGCACCGCGTCCCAGTCGAGGTCGCGAGCCCGCTCCAGGCCGGCCTGGCGGGCCGCGGCCCGGCCCGGCTCCTCGGCCGGGCCCCGCTCCAGCACGAGGGCACCGTGGTCGCGGGCGATGCGGGCGGTGGCGTCGGTGCAGCGATCGGCCACCACCAGCACCGGGTCGCCATCCCGCCGGTCGGCCATGATCGCGACCAGACCTCGGGCGATCACCGCCTCCTCATCGTGGGCGGGCACCAGAGTCAGGAAGCGGACGGACGCGCCCGCCGCCGCCCGGGGCTCCCGGTAGAACAGCGAGCCGAGCGCGAGCAGCCCGAGGTGGGCGGCCGTGGCTAGCCCGGGCAGACCGACGACGACGGCCACGACGACCAGCACCGTCCTCATGCGCGTGCCCCCGCTCCCGCCCGCGCCCGGGCCGGCGTCAGCCTCGCGATGCGGACCCCCTGGTCGGTCACCGGGCGGGGCCGCCAGGTGAGCCGGGTCGACTCGATGCGGGCCACCCGCCACGCCGCGCCGATGAGCCCGAGCAGCACGAACAGCACGCCGGCCACCATCCGGAAGGCCAGCGCGTCGAAGGTGATGAAGCTGGTGATGACCACGAACATCGACGCCGCCAGCGCCCGGCCCAGCTCGCCGAGCCTGGTGAGGCCGGCCAGCTTGCACATCCGGTGCACGCCGCGGGCCGTGAACAGCCCGATCAGGAACAGCAGCGACATCGCGACCAGCCCGATCAGCCCGGTCTCGATGAGGGTGCCCAGGTACTGGTTGTCGAGGTAGAAGTAGATCCGCGGGTCGAACGTGCCGAGGCCCCAGCCGAACCACGGCTTGTCCCCGAACATCTGCCCCACCTGGGCGTAGTCCATCGTCCGCCCCGTGTAGCTGGGGTCGTTGAACATGTTGACGAACATGCCCCGGATCGTCCCCAGCAGCCCGTCGACCAGCAGCCGCATCACCAGCAGATAGACGAGCGTGACCTTCAGCGCCGTCTTCTTGCGGGGCCACGCCCAGCCGCACCACAGCATCAGCGTCCCGCACAGCACGCCGAGGATCGCGGAGCGGGCCAGCGACAGCGGCACCGCGAAGCCGATGACGCCGAGGCACAGCCAGCGGACCCGCTTCTCGTCCTCCGACGCGGTGAGGGCCAGGTGGAGCGCGATCGGCAGCACCATGGCCAGCACCACGCCGAACTCGATCGGGTGCGACGCCGTGGCCACGACCCGGCGCAGGCCGGCCCGCTCCTCGAGCGCGAACTCGGCGGCCGGCGGGACGGCCAGCGACAGGCCGGGGATCCGGACGTACCGGGCCACGTCGATGGCCGTGTAGAACTGCAGGATGCCGGCCGCGGCGAACCAGCCGGCCATGTTGACCAGCCGCTTCACCGCCTTGTTGAGCTGCTCGAGGCTGGAGATGCCGTCGGCCGCGAGCAGGGTGACGCCTGCGAAGCCCAGCAGGGCCATCACGTTGCGGTCGGCGCCGCTGGTCTCGATGCCGGTGAGCGGGCGCAGTGCGCCGGCCGCGAAGCCGGCGAACATCGCCATCACGAACACGACCACCGCCCACCGGATGGGGTTGAAGCCCCACGCCATGCCGCCGGGCATGAAGCGGGCGCAGGCCCACCAGGCCAGGCAGGCCAGCGCCACCATGTTGGCCGGCCCACCCGCCGCCCCAAGTGGCCCGATGACCAGCGGCGACGGGATGACGAGCAGGACCGTGATGTAGGCGCCGACCATCCATGCCGGGTCGAGCCTGGCGCGTACGGCGAAGAGGTTGGGGCGGAGGGCGGTGCGGTAGAGGCCGGCGGGGAAGACCGTGGCGGTCACTGGTACACCCTTCGGGCGCACCTGCGACCGCATCGCCACTTCGTGGCGAAAGGCGACTGTGCTTCCAGGACCTCGCTCCGCTGGGTCATGGCCAGTTGGCGCGGGGGGTGTCCGGTGCCGGCTCGTCGGCTGCCGGACGCCCCTCGTCCGCCGGTCGGGCCTCACCCGGGGGGCGGGCGGCCTCACCGGTCGGGCGGCCGTTGACCGTCGGCCCGGAAGGCACCGGGGTGACGGGGGAGGGACCCTGGGGCCGGGCGGTCGACCGGGCCGGGTAGACGCTGGCGCGCCCGTTCCGACCGTTGGCGGCCGCGGGCGACCCGTTGACGATGGTCACCGGGGGCACCCCGGCGTGGCGCCCTTTGGCGGCATGGCCCAGCCGGGCGTCGGTCGCCGACCGGAAGCCGCCGGCCGGGGGCGGTCCGACCGGCATGGCCGACTCCCACTCGTCGGCCTCGGCCTCCGCCTCACGCCGGAGCCTGGCCTCCCGCAGCTGGCGCCGGATGGCGTCCACCGCGAGGCCGGCGGCGACGGTGGCCGCCAGCCCGATGGCCCCGGTGGCCGCCTGGGCCCGGATGCGGCTGCCGAGCTTGGCCTTCGCCGTCGGCTGGGTGATCACGTCGACGGCGATCCGCTGGTCGGGGGGCACGGCGGCCTGGTAGTCGTCCAGCTTGGCCTTCAGCCCGTCCACGATCGTGTCGATCGTGGACGTGGCCTCGTCCTCCGTCGTGTCGTTGGCCGTGATGTCGACGATCGGACCGGTGGTCCGCTCGAGCGAGTAGGAGGCGGTGGCCCCGGCCGCCTCCATCTGCTTGCCCCCGACCGGGCTCTGCATGAAGACCACGAGCGCGTCGGCGGTCACCTCGAGCCCCGCGGGGAACTCGACGTACGGGTTGCTCGCACTGGGGCTCTTGAGCAGCACGGTGCCCTTGGCCTCGTAGGTCGGGTCGACCATGTTGCCGACCTGGATCACGGCGACGATGGTCAGCAGGAAGCCCACCAGCACCACCGGCCACTGTCGTAGGAGGATCTTGAGCGCGGTCAGAAGATCCATGTCGTGTCACACCCCTTGGAGATCGCGGCTCCGGGTAGAGGGACGGGTCTGCACGGGCACGCCGGCGCCGACGTCGACCGAAGGGGTCCGCCCCACCAGCCGATCGTACGCAGCGACGTAGCCGGCCGCCTGGGTCGGCCAGCCCATGCCGTTCTCGATGCGGGCCCGGCCAAGGCGCCCCATGGCCGTGCTCCGATCGGGGTCGTCGACGATGTCGACGATGGCGAGGCCGAACGCCTTGGCGTCGACCTCGGGGTTGCCCAGCCAGGTGACCTGACTGGTCGCCGGCCCTGCCGCTCGCAGGGTCTCGGACAGGTCGAACGAGACCACGGGCACCTCGTGGGCCATGTACTCGAGGACCTTGTTCATGGTCGACCGGTCGTTGAACGGGGTCTTCGGGTCGGGGCAGAGCCCGACGCTGGCGGTCGACAGGTAGCGGGTGATGTCGTCCGGGCCGACCCGGCCGGTGAACGTGACGTGGCCGTCGAGGTCGAGCTCGGTGGCCAGGCGCTTCAGCCTCTCCAGCGTGTCGCCGAAGCCGAGGAGGGCGAAGTGGATGTCGTCGCGCTTGAGGTCGTGGACGATGACCCGGGCGGCCCGCAGCACCATGTCGACCCCGTCCTGGTGGCCCATGATGCCGAGGTAGACCGCCAGGTGCCGGCGGCCGTGGCGCAGCGCGGGCTCGGGCTCCCGGCGGGCCATCGTGGCCGGGTCGGGGGAGCTGCGGACGATCGTGAAGTCGTTGAGCGGCTTGCCGGTGCGGACCCGGGCGGTGTCGCGGTACGACTCGTTGGTTGTGATGACGTGGTCGGCCGTGCGGTAGGTGCCCCGCTCCAGCAGCCGGAGCGCCACCATCAGCGCCTTGGACGGGGGCTTGGACAGGTCGCGGGACTCGAACAGCTCCGGGCACAGGTCGTGGTGGTCGAACATGAACCGGACACCGAGCGGCCGGTACATCCGGGCCAGCGCGAAGTAGGTGTCGGGCGGGTTGCAGGCCTGGATGACGTGGAACCGCCGGCGGGCGTAGATCCGCGCCGACAGCCCGGCGGTCCGCAGCCAGCAGTAGGCGAACTCCCAGACGTAGCCGAGCGTGCCGGTGGCCGGCCGGGGCGGGGCGTAGCGGTGGATGCGGACGCCGTCGAGCTCCTCGAACCGGCTGTCGGGGACGCCGTCCTTGTCGCCCCGGGGGCAGATCACCGAGACGTCGAAGCCCGCGGCGACCAGCGCCTTGGACTCCATCCAGACCCGGCGGTCGAGCGGCACCGGCAGGTTCTGCACGATGACCAGCACGTGAGGATTACGCCCCCGCCTGGACCGACCCGAGGCGTCGGCGCTAGCGCGCCGCACCGCGCTGCGGCGGCGCTCACGTGCCGACGGCGCTGGACCGGTTGCGAGGCGGCCCACGTCGGGATCGGACGCAGGCGGGGGCGAGCTGATCGGCGCCGGGGCGGTCGGCGCCGATCGACGCAGCGCCGCGAAGGCTCGGCGCGAAAGGGTGGGGATCGTGTTGATGAGGATCGAGAGGTCGAGCGCGACCGACCAGTTCTTGACGTAGAAGAGGTCGAGGCGCTTGTACTCCTCGAAGCTGGCCTTGTGGTTGGCCTCGGTCTGCCACAGCCCGGTGAGGCCGGGGCGGACGACGTGGCGGGTCTGCAGCTCGGCGTCGAACGTCGCCGCCTCGCTCGGCAGGGCCGGCCGGGGGCCGACGACGCTCATGTCGCCCCGGAGGACGTTGACGAACTGGGGAAGCTCGTCGAGCCCGGTCGAGCGGAGGAAGTGACCGATGCGGGTGACCCGGGGGTCGTCGTCCAGCTTGAACAGCGGGCCCGTGCGCTCGTTGCGGTCCCGCAGCTCGGCCAGGCGGTCCTCGGCGTCGACCGCCATCGTCCGCAGCTTCAGGCAGCGGAAGGTGACGCCGTCCCGCCCGAGGCGGACCTGGCGGAACAGCACGGGGCCGCCGTCGTTCCGCTTGATGGCGAGCGCGCACAGCGCGAGCACCGGGGCGGTGACGACGAGGGCGATGGTGGCCAGGACGAGGTCGATGGCCCGCTTGGCGGCCCGCTGGGGCGCGCTGTGGTGCAGCGGCTCGAGCACCAGGAACGGCTCGTGGGCCACGGGCATCGTCCGCAGGCGGGAGTGGGCGACGCCGGTGATCCCGTTGGAGAGGTGCACCGGGAGCCCGATCGCCGACACGTCGTGGAGCAGCGTGTGCAATGCCCCGGTCGGGATGTGGTTGACCGCCACCAGCACGCCGGCGGCACCGGTGTGGCAGACGGCGGCGATGGCGTCGTCGTAGTCGCCGAGCCAGGGGACCAGCGGCGTGACGCTGGCGCCCGCGTCGACCTTGGCCGCGGTCGCCGCGGTCGCCGCGGTCGCCGCTGCCGCCGCTGCCGCCGTCTCGCCGACCTCGCCGGGGTGCCGTTCGCCCCGGCGCCCGCCCACGACGCCGGCGGCGCGGAAGCCGGCCTCGGGGTTGAGGTCGAGGAACTCGACGAGCGCCGTGGCGTCGCGCCCGGTCCCCGCCACCACGACCGGGGTGAGGTAGCGGCCCTGGCGCCGGCAGCCGATGAGCCAGACGTCGAAGAAGTAGCGGGCGACGATGACGGCGACGAACCCGCCGCCGGCGGCGCCGACCGACAGGCCGGGCGCGGCGTTGCCGACGACCGCCTGCCATCCGGTGACCGTGACCGCGGCGACGGCGATCGCCTGGGCGGCCGTGCCCACGGCGGTCGACCGGGTGCCGTGGGAGGGGGCCCGGTACAGACCGAAGAGGGCGAAGCAGACGAGGCTGGCGACCACGCCGACGGCGATGTCGTCGAACTGCAGCGCGGGGGCCGGCACGGGTGCGCTGGTCGCGGCCGCAGCCACCACCCAGCCGAGGGACCAGCCGACCACGAGCGCCGCGACGTCCAGCAGCGCCAGTCGCGCCGCGAGACCGACGCGAAGGCTCCGCGGTCGTCGTCTCCGTTCTGTGATGTGTGCGCTCCTGAGGCGCGTTGCGACATCGGGGACGTCCGCCTGGCGTGCCCCGTGTCGGTCAAGCAGGGAATTCCCCACGTCGACCCCTCTGTTGTCCGCCCATCCGCCTGTCCGCGGGATCGCAGCTCAGTTTCGGGGCCTTCGCTGAAGCCGCGCTGAAGGCGCACTGAGGTCTCACTGAAGTCTCAACGTCGGGATGTCCGCACGGCCTGTCTCGGGCGCTATGCTCCGTGCGGCGACACACACTCAGATCTGGGGATGTCGCCGGCTCGGGCCAGCGGACAGGGTTCGGGTGTCTCCCCCGCCACGCGAAGGCGGGGCAACTGAGGGCAGGATTGGCCGCTGGGGCGCCGGGGGCCATGGGCGGAAGTAGGGCGACATGTGTGGCATTGCCGCGTGGCGGTGTGGACGATGAGCGGCGCAGCGGGCGGGCTGGTCCTCCTGGTCACCGAGGACGACTTCCTGGCCGACGCGGTCAGTCAGGTGCTGGGGAGCGCCGGGTACGGGGTCGAGCGCCATCGGCGCGGCCCGATCGAGCCGCTGCTGGTCGACGCGAGACCCGACCTGCTGGTGATGGACACCGGCGAGATCGACCTGGTCGAGCGGTCGGTGGTGGTGACCCGGGTGCGGCAGGTGAGCGACGTGCCGATCGTCGTGCTCACGCGGTCGACCCGGCACGACGACCGGCTCGCCGGTCTCGAGGCCGGGGCCGACGAGGTGCTGGTCACCCCGTTCCCGCTGGCCGAGCTGCGCTGCAAGGCCACGGCCATCCTGCGCCGGACCGGCCCGCGGGGCGGGTCGATGATCCTCGGCGACCTGCTGGTCGACGAGCCGGCCCACATGGTCGAGCGGGGCGGCCGGCCGGTCGACCTCACCGCCCTGGAGTTCTCGCTGCTGGTGTCGCTGTGCCGCAACCGTGGGCAGGTGCTGTCCAAGTCGCAGCTGCTGACGATGGTGTGGGGCTTCGACCACCACGACGTGAACCTGGTCGAGGTCCACGTATCGGCCCTGCGGCGCAAGCTCGAGGGCTCGGGCCCGAGGATCATCCACACGGTCCGGGGCGTCGGCTACGTTTTGCGCCCCGCCGAGGTCGGCGCCCGGCACACCGCCTTCGCCGCCGACCCGGTGGGCATGGCCTGGACCCCGGTCCACCAACCGGTCCGCCGCACAGCCTGACCGACTCTCGCCGGCCCGCCCCCTCGCTCGCTGCCCTCCGGCCCCGTGTCGTGAGGCCCGTGTCGTGGGGGGGTGGCGCTAGCCCCTCCACCGGGCCTACCGCGGGGCGGTTAGCGTGCGGGGGGGGGGGGGGGGGGGGGCGAGG
>JBKPHT010000335.1:0-20068 GCA_046730015.1 Actinomycetota bacterium | reverse complement strand
CGTTCGGGGTCAACCTGCGGGCCGACCAGCCCGACCTCGGCGACCGGATCGACCTGTGCGTCCGCGAGGGCGTCCGGCTGGTGAGCTTCGCCGGGGCGCCGACCAAGGACGCCGTCGGCCGGCTGCACGAGGCCGGCGTGCTCGTCATGCCCACCGTCGGCGCCCGCCGCCACGCCGAGAAGATGCTGGGCTGGGGCGTCGACGCGGTCATCGCCCAGGGCGGCGAGGGCGGCGGCCACACCGGCACCGTCCCCACCTCGCTGCTGCTGCCCGAGGTGGTCGACGCGGTCGGCCACGCGATCCCGGTGCTGGGCGCGGGCGGGTTCCACGACGGCCGGGGGCTGGTCGCGGCGCTGGCCTGGGGGGCGGACGGGGTGGCGATGGGCACCCGGTTCCTCCTCACCGCCGAGAGCCGCGTGCCCGACGCGATCAAGGCGCTGTACCTCGACGCCGCCGTCACCGACACGGTGGTGACCACCGCCCTCGACGGGGCGCCGCAGCGAGTGATCCGCACCGCGATGGTCGACCGGCTGGAGCGGTCGTCGACGCTGACCCGGCTGCCCCGGGCCGCCCGGTCCGCCCTGGCGTTCCGCAGGCTGACCGGCACGCCGCTGCGCGACCTCGTGCGCGAGGGCCTCGCCATGCGCCGGAACCAGGGCCTCACCTGGTCGCAGGTGGCGATGGCGG
Source organism: Actinomycetota bacterium (assembly GCA_046730015.1). GTDB lineage: Bacteria > Actinomycetota > Acidimicrobiia > Acidimicrobiales > VFJN01 > ZC4RG19. Next base: position 19,381 of record JBKPHT010000335.1, on the reverse strand, counting down.
CGAACGCGCCCATGCTCGTGAAGGCCGCGCTGGTCGACGGGTCGCGCGACTTCGGGGTGCTGCCGACCGGCCAGGTCACCGGGGTCATCGGCGAGCTGCCGACCGTGGCCGACCTGCTGGCCCGCATCGAGGCCGAGGCCGCCGCCACCCTCGACCGCCTGGGGGCCGGCTGATGGACCTGACCTGGAGCGCCGCCGAGGAGTCCTTCCGGGCCGAGGCCCGCGCCTGGCTGGAGGAGAACCTGGGCGCCTGGCGCGCCGCCCATGGCGGCGAGGCGGCCATCGCGTCGGGCGACACCCGGGAGGGCTTCACCCAGCACCTCGACTGGGAGCGGCGGCTCCACGCCGGCCGCTGGGCCGCCGTGTCGTGGCCCGCCGCCTACGGGGGCCGCGACGCCTCGCTGTGGGAGTGGCTGATCTTCGAGGAGGAGTATTACCGGGCCGGCGCCCCGCCCCGGGTCACCCAGAACGGCATCTTCCTGCTGGCGCCGACCGTGTTCGAGTTCGGGACGCCCGAGCAGCAAGCCCACGTCCTGCCCCGGATGGCAGCCGCCGAGGACCTGTGGTGCCAGGGCTGGTCGGAGCCCGACGCCGGCAGCGACCTGGCCGGCATCTCGGCCCGGGCCACCCGGGTCGACGGCGGCTGGCGGCTCGACGGCCAGAAGACCTGGACCACCCGCGGCGCCTTCTGCACCCACCTGTTCGGCCTGTTCCGCACCGACCCCGGCTCCGAGCGGCACCGGGGCCTCAGCTACCTGCTCGTCCCGCTCGACGCCCCGGGGGTCACCGTCCGCGGCTTCGGGCGGCTCGACGGCGACGAAGGGTTCGCCGAGGTGTTCTTCGACGGCGCGTTCCTGGCCGACGACGCCGTGCCCGGCGGCGTCCTGCTCGGCGAGGAAGGCGCCGGCTGGCGGGTGGCGATGGCGACCACCGGGTCGGAGCGGGGGCTGACGCTGCGGTCGCCCGGCCGCTTCCTGGCCACCGCCGAGCGGCTCGTCGACCTGTACCGCCGCGACCCCCAGCCCCGCCTGCGGGAGCGGCTGACCGAGGCCTGGATGCGGGCCGAGGCCTACCGGCTGTTCACCCTCGACACCGTGACCCGGCTGGCCGGCGGCGCGGTGATGGGCGCCGACAGCTCGATCAACAAGGTGTGGTGGTCGGAGCTCGACGTCGAGCTGCACGAGATCGCCCTCGAGCTGCTGGGCCCCGAGGCCGAGGTCGACGGCCCGTGGGCCAAGGGGTGGCAGTTCTCGCTGTCCGGCCCGATCTACGCCGGCACCAACGAGATCCAGCGGAACATCGCGGCCGAGCGGGTGCTCGGGCTGCCGAGGAAGTAGGCGGCGGTGTTCTTCGGCTTCGACGACGACCAGATCGCGTTCCGGGACGCGGCCCGCGACCTGCTCGACAAGGAGTGCCCCCCGGCCGCCGTCCGGGATGCGGCCGAGGCGCCCCCGGGCGAGCTCGACCGCGGCGTGTGGGACCGGCTGGAGGAGATGGGCGTCCCGGCCACGCTCGTGCCCGAGGCCCACGGCGGCCTGGGCCTCGACGAGCAGTGGCTGGTGCTGGTGCTGGAGGAGGCGGGCCGGGCCGCGCTGCCCCACCCGCTGGTGGAGACCGCGGCGGTGGCCGCGCCGCTGCTGGCCAGGGCGCCCGGGCTCGTCGCCACCGACCTCGGCGGCCCCAACGTCCCCGCCGCAGCCGACGCCGACCGCCTGCTGCTCCACGATCCCGCCGCCCACGCGCTCCACCTGGTCGACCCCGCGGACGCGGTGCTTACCCCGGTGGCCACCGTCGACCCGGCCCGCCGGGTCGCCACCGTCGACTGGCGCCCCGCGCCCGCGACCCTGGTGGCCGACGACCCGGCGGTGATCGACCGGGCGCGGGACCGGGGCGCCTGGGGCACCGCCGCGCTGCTGGTCGGGCTCGGTCAGCGGATGCTGGACCTGACTGTCGCCTACGCCGGCGAGCGCCACCAGTTCGGCGTCCCCATCGGCTCGTTCCAGGCGGTGAAGCACCACCTGGCCGACGCGCTCAAGGACCTGGCCTTCGCCCGGCCGGCGGTCCACCGGGCGGCCCACTCGGTGGCCACCGGGGCGGCCACCCGGGGGCGGGACGTGTCGATGGCGAAGGCCATGGCCTCCGACGCCGCCTGGCGGACCGGGCGGGCGGCGCTGCAGTGCCACGGGGCGATCGGCTACACCGTCGAGCACGACCTGCACCTCTACCTCAAGCGATCGTGGGCGCTGGCCAAGGCGTGGGGCGACGCCGCCTGGCACCGCGACCGGGTCGCCCGGGCGATCGGTGTCTGAGGACAACGGGAGGGACAACCCATGGCCGAGGCCTACATCGTCGACGCAGTCCGCTCCCCCGTCGGCCGGCGGGGCGGTGCCCTGGCCGGCATCCACCCGGCGGACCTCGGCGCCCACGCGCTGACCGCGCTGATCGACCGGACGGGCATCGACCCCGGCGCGGTCGAGGACGTCGTGTTCGGCTGCGTCGACACCGTCGGCGGCCAGGCCGGCGACATCGCCCGCACCTGCTGGCTGGCCGCCGGCCTGCCCGACCACGTGCCGGGCACCACGGTCGACCGCCAGTGCGGCTCGTCGCAGCAGGCCCTGCACTTCGCCGCCCAGGCCGTGATGTCGGGGACGATGGACGTGGTGGTCGCCGGCGGCGTGCAGCAGATGTCGCAGATCCCGATCTCGACCGCCATGACCGCAGGCGCCGACCTGGGGTTCGCCGACCCGTTCACCGGGTCGAGCGGCTGGGTCGGCCGCTACGGCACCCAGGAGGTCAGCCAGTTCCGTTCGGCCGAGATGATCGCCGAGCGGTGGGACATCAGCCGCGACGACATGGAGGCGTTCGCCGTCGAGTCCCACACCCGGGCACTGCGGGCCCGGGCCGAGGGCCGGTTCGAGGCCGAGATCGTCCCGCTGGCCGGCGCCACCGCCGACGAGGGGCCACGGGAGCCGGACTGGGACAAGATCCGGTCGCTGCCCACCCTCACCGAGGGCGGGCGGGTGACGGCGGCGTGCGCCTCGCAGATCTCCGACGCCTCGGCCGCCCTGCTGGTGGTGAACGACCGGGGCCTGGCCGACCACGGCCTCACCCCCCGGGCCCGGGTCCACCACCTCTCGGTGCTGGCCGACGACCCGGTGTGGATGCTCACCGCCCCCATCCCGGCCACCGCCCACGCGCTGAAGAAGGCGGGGATGAGCCTCGACGACATCGACCTGGTCGAGATCAACGAGGCGTTCGCCTCGGTGGTGATCGCGTGGGCCAAGGAGACGGGCGCCGACATGGCCCGGGTCAACGTCAACGGCGGCGCCATCGCCCTCGGCCACCCGCTCGGCGCCACCGGCGCCCGGCTGATGACCACCCTGCTCGGCGAGCTGGAGCGGACCGGCGGCCGGTGGGGCCTGCAGACGATGTGCGAGGGCGGCGGCCAGGCCAACGTCACCATCGTCGAGCGGCTCTGAGCGGGTGCCTGCGGCGCTCGGCCTGCGTGGCCGGCGTCAGCCGGCGGTCGCCCAAAACGACACCGACGCCGTACCCGCCCCCCGGAGGGGAGCGGAACGGCGTGTCGGTGTGGTGTAGCTACCGGTTGTCGGTGGGCGTCAGCGGAGCTGGCCCCGGATGGCACCGCCCGGGAACGGCGCGGTGTGCACGTTGGTGTAGTAGCCCGCCGGGTTGGCGATGATCGCGTCCAGCTCTCCCTGGGTCAGGACTTCGGGGCTGTTGAGCGACTCGTCGGGCTCCGCCACGATGCAGTCGGCCGAGTGCGGGTCCGGCAGCTCGAGCGGCACCACGATCGGCCCGTTGACCCCGGCCGGCGCGATGTGGATGTGCGCGGCGATCGGCGGGTCGATCTTATGGGCGGTCATCGCGTAGCAGAACACGTCGTCGACGGCGAAGTACGCGAACGATCCCCTGCCGTCCGGATCGGCGGGTGGCACCTCCTGACTCCCGCTGAGGCGCACGGCCCCGGCGAGGATCTCACGGCCGCGGCCGTCGGCGCCGGCCGGGTACGCGGTGGCGGTCACCGCGGCCCCGACGGCGAGGACGAGGAGCGCGACCAGCCCGATGGCTAGGCGTTGACGCATGGCATGTCCCCCTCGGTGGACGGGATGTCCACCCGCCGACCGCGCATCGTAGGCGCGTCGGCACGCTGGCTGCGGGGACGGGGCGGGGGCGAGGTCCCGCCCCCTCCGGGGCCAACTAGCTTCGGGCCGTGGTCGACACCGCGTCCGCCTCGACCCCGCCCGTCGCCGACGGCGCACCGGTCCTCGCCTGCCGTGGCCTCCGCAAGTCCTACGGCGAGCGGGTGGCAGTGGACGGCGTCGGGTTCCACATCGCCCGGGGCGAGACCTACGGGCTGCTCGGCCCCAACGGGGCCGGCAAGACCACCACGATCTCGATGGTGTGCGGGCTGCTGGCCCGCGACGCGGGCGAGGTGACCGTGGCCGGGCGGCCGATGACCCCGGAGGCCACCGACGCCAAGGCCGCCATCGGCTACGTGCCCCAGGACGTCGCCCTCTACGACGACCTGTCGGCCGAGGAGAACCTCCACTTCTTCGGTCGGCTGCAGGGCCTGACCCGGGCGACCGTGGCCGAGCGGGTGGCCGAGGTGCTCGACATCGTCGGCCTGACCGACCGGGCCCGCGACCGGGTCGGCGAGTACTCCGGCGGCATGAAGCGGCGGGCCAACATCGCCGCCGGGCTGCTCCACCGGCCCCAGCTGCTCGTGCTCGACGAGCCGACGGTCGGCGTCGACCCCCAGAGCCGCAACGCCATCCTGGAGAGCATCGAGGCCCTCGGCGGGCAGGGCCTGTCGGTGCTCTACACCACCCACTACATGGAGGAGGCCGAGCGGCTCTGCGACCGGGTCGGCATCATCGACCTGGGGCGGCTGGTCGCCGAGGGGACCCGCCGCGAGCTCGTGGCCCGGCTCGGCACCGGCGACCGGGTCGACGTCAGCGGCATCAGCGACCTCGCCGCGTTCGCCGAGGCGTGCGCCGCCATGCCCGGCACCGTCGGGGTCGACCGGCGCGACGGTGTCGTCGCCGTCCGGGTCGAGGACGGGCGCACCGCGCTGGCCCACATCGTCGCCACCGCCGAGCGGACCGGCGTGGAGATCACGGGCATGGAGCTGGTGCAGCCCGACCTCGAGGACGTGTTCCTGGGCCTCACCGGCAAGGCCCTGCGGGACTGACGGGGCGGGCCCCGTGAGCGAGCGGAGCGAGCGAACCATGAGCACAGTGTCCTGCCCGGCCCGGAGGGCCGAAGGCTCATTGCGCGCATCCCGAAGGGTGCGCCAATGAGTCAGCTGCGCGCCGCGCTGCTTATCGCCGGTACCGACCTGCGTCGTCGGCTGCGCAACCGCTCGTTCGTGAGCCAGGCGGTGGTCGGGCCGATCGTCCTGGCCGCCATCATCAGCCTCGCGTTCGGTGGCGGCAGCCTGGTCGACACGACGATCGGCGTCGTCGACGACGACGGGTCGGACGCCAGCCGCGGCCTCGTCTCCGGCCTCGAGCAGGCGTCGAGCGACGAGCTCCGGTTCGAGACCGTCGACTCGGTCGGGGTGGCGCGCCCGCGGGTCGCCGACGACGACGATCTGGGCGCCGCGATCGTCGTCCCGGCGGGCTTCGCCGCGTCGCTGGCCTCCGCCGATCCCGCTTCGCTGGAGGTGCTGACCAGCTCCGACGACCCGATCTCGGCCGACGTCGCCCGGTCGGTGGCGGCGACGGTGGCCGACCGGGCAGACGCGGCCCGCCTCGCCGTCGCCACCTCGGGCGTGCTGGGCACGCCCCCGCCGGACGCCGACGCGCTGGCGGCCGTCGACCTGCCGGTGACCGTCGACGTCACCGGCACGGGCGGCGACGTGTCGCCGGCCGCCTACTTCGGTCCCGCCATGGGGCTGCTGTTCCTGTTCCTGTCGGTCGGCGTCATGGCCCGCGACCTGCTGGTCGACGAGCGGACCCGGCTGATCGACCGGCTGCGGGCCGGGCCGGTCGGCGACGGCGCCATCCTCGTCGGCAAGGGCGTCAGCGTCCTCGCCATCGGCGTGTCGAGCCTGCTGGTTATCTGGGCGGTCACCTCGCGGGCCCTCGACGCCGACTGGGGCGACCCGCTCGGCGTCCTGGTGCTGATCGTCGCGGCCGCTCTCGCGGTGGCCGGCATCGCCGGGCTGATCGCCGCGGTGGCCCGCACCGAGCAGCAGGCCGACACCCTGGCGACGACCCTCGCGTTCGTGTTCGCCCTGGTGGGTGGCGCGTTCATCCCGCCCGGGCTGATGCCCGCGGCGCTGCGGGCGCTGTCGCTGCTCACGCCCACCGGCGCGGCGCTCCACGGGTTCGCCGAGCTGTCAGCCGGCGAGGGGACCCTGGTCGACGTGGTCCCCTACGTGCTGGCCCTGCTGGGGTGGGCGGTGGGCGCCGGCCTCGTGGCGGCGCGGCTGCTGCCCCGGCGGCTGTCGGGGGGCCGATGAGCCGGGACCGGAGCGGCACGGCCACCACGATCGGCGTCATCGCCCGCAGCGAGCTGGTGCGCACGGCGCGGGACCGCACCGCCATGTTCTTCGTGGTGCTGCTGCCGGTGGTCATCATCGTCGTGATCGGGTCGACGTTCGGCGGCGACGAGTCGGTCGCCGTCGGCGTCGTCGACCGGGACGGCACCGGGTCATCGCGACGGCTGGTGACCGCGCTGGACGAGGCCCGCGGCGTCGAGGTCGAGACCTACCGGTCGCGGGACACCCTGCGGCGCGACATCCGCACCGGCGCCGTCGACGCCGGGGTGGTGGTGCCCACCGGCTACGGCGCGGCGCTCGACGCCGGCGACGACGCCCGGGTCGAGCTGATCGCCGACCCGACCTCGGGCACCTCGGCGGCCGTGCAGCTGTCGGTGCGGGCGGCGGTCGGCGACGAGGCGGTGGCGATCGCCGCCGGTCGGGCCGCAGCCGAGGCGGGCGGCACCGACGTGGCGGCCGCCATCGAGCAGGCGACGGCCCTGGGGGGCTCGACCCCGACCGTCCGCGTCACCAGCGAGCAGGTGGACGAGGGCCGGGCGACGCTTGGCAGCTTCGACTACACGGCACCGGCCAACTTGGTGCTGTTCACGTTCGTGAACACGCTCGTCATCGGATCCCTGCTGGCGATGGAGCGGAAGCAGGGCATCACCCGACGGATGCTGGCGACGCCGCACGGCATCGGCACGATCCTGGCCGGCATCGGCGCGTCGAAGTTCCTGTTCGCGCTGCTGCAGTCGGCGCTGATCGTGGTGGTCGGGGCTGTGCTGTTCGGGGTGTCGTGGGGCGACCCGCTGGCGGCCGCGCTGCTGGTGGTGCTGTTCGCGGCGGTGGCCACGTCGGTCGGGCTGCTGGTGGGGTCGACGGTGGGCGAGCCCGACCAGGCCATTGCGATCGCGACGCCGGTCGCCATCGCCATGGGGATGCTCGGCGGCTGCATGTGGCCGCTGGAGATCGTGCCGCCCGTGATGCGGACGGTCGGCCACGCCGTGCCCCAGGCCTGGGCGATGGACGCGTGGATCGCCCTGGTGTTCGACGGCGCCGGGCTGGGCGACGTCGCCGGCGACCTGGCCGTGCTGGCCGGGTTCGCGGTGGTACTGGGCCTGCTGGCCCGGCGCCAGCTCCGCCGGGCGCTGACCCGCTGACCCACCGCCCCCGTCCGGTCAGCCGACCTTGGGGCGGGCCCGTTCCACGATCGTGCCGACGTCGAGCCCGGACGGCAGGGTGCCCAGCGCCAGGCCCTCGTCGCCGGCGAGCCGGGAGGCGCAGAACGCGTCGGCGACGGCGGGGTGCCCGTACCGGACGAGCAGGCTGCCCTGGAACGCCAGCGCCATCGCCTCCACCACCCGGCGGGCGCGTGCCTCGATGCCGACCACGTCGCCCAGCTCGGACCGGACGCGGGCGACGGCGGCGTCGAGGCGGTCGTCGGCTCCCGCGGCGGCGTCGAGCTCGGCCAGGAACGCGTCGAGGGCCAGCGGCTCGCGGGCCAGCGCCCGGAGGACGTCGAGGCACATCACGTTGCCCGAGCCCTCCCAGATGCCGTTGAGCGGGCTCTCCCGGTACAGGCGGGGCATGATCGACTCCTCGACGTAGCCGTTGCCGCCCAGGCACTCCAGCGCCTCGCCGGCGACGGCCGGCACCCGCTTGCACACCCAGTACTTGCCGACCGCGCAGGCCAGACGGCGGAAGGCGGCGGCCGCCTCGTCGCCCCGGGCCGCCTCGTCGAACGCCCGGGCCAGCCGCATCGCGGTGACGGTGGCGGCCTCGGTCTCCACGGCCAGGTCGGCCAGCACCATCCGCATCAGCGGCTGGTCGACCAGCATCGACCCGAACGCCCGCCGGTGGGCGGCGTGGTGCAGTGCCTGGGCGGTGGCCTGCCGCATCGTTGCGGTGGCGCCGAGGATGCAGTCGAGCCGGGTGTGAGCGACCATGTCGATGATCGTGCGGACGCCGCGGCCCTCCTCGCCCACCAGCCAGGCGACGGCGCCGTCGAGCTCGACCTCGCTCGACGCGTTGGACCGGTTGCCGAGCTTGTCCTTGAGCCGCTGCAGGCGGAACCCGGCGTTGCGGGCGCCGTCGGGCAGCCACCGGGGCACGAGGAAGCACGACAGCCCGCCGGGGGCCTGGGCCAGCATGAGGAACATGTCGGACATCGGCGCCGAGCAGAACCACTTGTGCCCGGTGAGGAGCCACTCGCCGTCCGCGCCGCCCGCGGTGGCCTCGGCCCGGGTGGTGTTGGCCCGGACGTCGGAGCCGCCCTGCTTCTCGGTCATGCCCATGCCGGCGAGGGCGCCGGGCTTCTCCCGGGCGGGCACGTCGCGGGGGTCGTAGGCCCGGGCGGTGAGCCGCGGCTCCCACTCGGCGGCGAGGTCGGGCCGGCTGCGGAGAGCGGGGACCACCGAGTAGGTCATCGACACCGGGCAGCCGTGCCCGGCGTCGACCTGCGACCACACGACGAACCCGGCGGCCCGGGCGACGTGGGTGCCGGGCTGGTCGACCGCCCACGGCGCGCCGTGGAGCCCGTGGCCGACGGCCACCTGCATCAGCTCGTGGTAGGCGGGGTGGTAGGCGACGGCGTCGATGCGACGGCCGTAGCGGTCGTGGGTGCGGAGCTCGGGCTCGTGCCGGTTGGCCTCGAACCCCCAGGCGATGGCCTCGGGCGAGCCGGCGAGGCGGCCCAGGACCTGGAGGTCGTCGGCGGCCCAGCCCGCGCCCTCCCGCTCGACGGCCTCGACCAGCGCGGCGTCGGCGGCGAAGACGTCGTAGCCGTCGAGCGGGGGCGGCTGGTTGGTGACCTCGTGGGTCTGCTGGTGGGTGGCAGCCATGCCACCATCGTGCCGCGCCTGCCGGCCGATCAGGCGGTCGGTGGGGCCAGCCGGTGGAAGGCGACGGCGGCCGCGGTGGCGACGTTGAGCGAGTCGACGCCGGGCGCGAGCGGGATCCGGACCCGCCGGTCGGCGGCAGCCAGCGTCGCCGCGGTCAGCCCGGGGCCCTCGGCCCCGACCAGGAGAGCGACGGGCCCGGAGGGCGGGTCGGCGGCCAGGGCGTCGATCGGCTCGGCGCCGGGCGCGGGGGTGAGCGCGACGATCCCGAACCCGCGGGCCCGGACGGCGTCCAGGCCCCCCGGCAGCGGGGCCGTCCGGGTCCACGGCACGTGCAGGACGTGGCCCAGCGACACCCGGACGCTGCGCCGGTAGAGCGGGTCGGCGGTGGTGGGATCGAGCAGCACCGCGTCGACGCCGAAGGCGGCCGCGTTGCGGAACAGCGCGCCGACGTTCTCGTGGTCGCCGACGCCCTCGACCACGGCCACGAACCGGCGGTCGACGAGGAGGTCGTCGGGTTCGGGCAGCGGCTGCCGGTCGGCCGACGCCAGGGCGCCCCGGTGGAACGGGAACCCGGCGACCGCCGCCACGTCGGGTTCGGGCCGGACGGTGACCGGAGCCCGGCCGTCGACCAGGGCCCGCACCCGGTCGGCCATCCGGTCCGACGCCAGGATCGTCCGCACCCGGTACGGCGACGTGAGCAGCTCCCCGATGGCATGGAGGCCCTCCACCACGAAGTAGCCGCCCCGCCGCTCGACCTCGCGGCGCCGGGGCGGGTCGTTGAGGGCGCGGAAGTCGTCGAGGGGGTCGGGCACGCCGTCCATCCTGGTTGGCCCGGGCGGCCGGCGGGTGACGAAGATGGCTCACTGTGCTCATGATTCGCTCGCTACGCTCGCTCATGCGCCGCGTCGTCTGCCAGGAGGTCGCCCCGCTCGACCGGCTCGTGATGGAGGACGGCCCCGACCCGGAGCCCGCCGCCGGGCAGGCGGTGGTGGCGGTGCGGGCGGCGGGGGTCAACTTCGTCGACGCCCTGTTCGTGCAAGGGCTGTACCAGATCAAGCCGCCGCTGCCGTTCACGCCCGGCAGCGAGGTGGCCGGCGACGTGGTCGCGGTGGGCGACGGGGTCGACGGCGTCGCGGTCGGCGACCGGGTGGTCGCCTCGGTGGGGCTCGGCGGCTTCGCCTCGCAGGTCGCGGTGGCGGCCGGCTCGCTGCTGCCGCTGCCCCCGGACCTGTCCTACGGGCAGGCGGCCGGGATGCTCCAGTCGTACGCCACCGCCGTGTTCGCCCTCACCCGGCGGACCTCGGTGAACGCAGGCGAGACGGTGCTCGTGCTGGGGGCCGGGGGCGGGGTGGGCCTAGCGGCCATCGACGTGGCCCGGTCGCTGGGGCTACGGCCGATCGCGGCGGCGTCGTCGGCCTCGAAGCTGGCGGCCGCCCGGGCGGCGGGGGCCGGGTCGGTCATCGACTACTCGACCGAGGACCTGAAGGCCCGGGCCCGCGAGCTGGGCGGGGGCGGCGTCGACGTGGTGGTCGACCCGGTGGGCGGACCGCTGGCCGAGCCGGCGCTGCGCGCGCTGCGGATGGGCGGCCGCTACCTGGTGATCGGGTTCGCCGGGGGCGACATCCCCCGGCTGCCGGCCAACCACATCCTGCTCAACAACCGCACGGTGGTCGGCGTCGACTGGGGCGCCTGGGCCCTCCACAACGGGAACGACAACCAGGCGCTGGTCCGGGAGGTCATGGCCGAGGTCGCGGAGGGCCGGCTCCACCCACCGGAGCCGACGCCCTACCCGCTTGCCGACGCGGCCCGCGCCCTCGCCGACCTGCAGGGCCGCAAGGTCGCCGGCAAGCTCGTCCTGGTGCCCTGATCCGGATCGGGGTGTCGAGGCGACGACGGGAACGGTCAGGCCAGGCCGCGGGCGATGGCGACGAGGGCGGTCACCGCCGCGAAGGTGAGGACGGCCGGGCGCAGCCACCGGCCGTCGACCCTTGTCGTGAGCGCCCGGCCCGCCAGCAGGCCCGCCCCGACGCCCGGGAGCAGGGCCACGGCCAGCACGACCTGCCACCCCGCCACCGCACCGGCGATCGCCAGGCCGAGCAGCGACACGACCGTGCCGGTGCCGATCGTCACCGCCAGCGTCGACCGCAGCACCCGGCCCTCGTGGTGCTGGTAGAGCAGGGCGAGCGGCGGCCCGCCGATCGAGGTGGCCGTGCCCATCGCCCCCGACGCCAACCCGGTCGCCACCGTCGTCGCCCGGGTCAGCGGGATCGTCAGCGACGCGGCGCTGATAGCCACCGCCACCAGCACGCTCACCCCGGTCACCACCGACAGCGTGTCGGCCGCGACCAGGGCCACGACCAGCGCCCCGACCGCGGTTCCGGGCAGGCGGCCGACCATGAGCCAGCCGACGCCGGGCCAGTCGACGTGATCGGACTCCCGGACGGCCATGCCGGTGGCCAGGGGCAGGGCCATCATCGTCGCCGCGGCGGGGAGGGCGGCGGGCTCGACGACCGCCAGCACGGGCACGGCGACGAGGTTGGCGCCGAACCCGATCGTGCCCTGGACCGCCGACCCGAACGCGACGGCGGCGAGCACGAGCAGGTATTCGGCCAGGCTGAGGTGGATGGGGGCTCCCGGGGGTCGTGCGGGTCAGTCCCGCTCGGCCAGCAGCTTCGCGTAGCGGTCGAGCAGCGGGAGGATCTGGTCGCGGGGCGCCGACGGCAGGTTGAACACGGTCTCGGTCACGCCGATCGCGGCGAAGTGGTCGAGCTTGCCGTGGTCGGGGATCGACCCGAACGGCACGACCTCCAGGCCGGCGGCGTCGCGCCCGGCCCCGGCCACCGCCTCCCGCAGCCGGGGCAGGGCGTCGGCGATGCCGGCCCCGCCGATCGGGATCCAGCCGCCGCCGTACTCGGCGACCGCCGCGAACAGCCTCGGCCCGGCGGCTCCGCCCACCAGCACCGGCACCGCGGGGCGGCCGTCGGCGCCCCGCTGGACCGGCTTCGGCCACGACCACGACGGCCCGAACCGGACGTGCTCGCCGGCGAACGACGCCTCGTCGTCGCCCCACAGCGCCTGCATGGCGAGCACGTGCTCCCGCGCCACCGCCCGGCGGGCCCGGTAGTCGACGCCGTGGTCGTTCATCTCGTCCTCGTTCCAGCCGAAGCCGACGCCGAGGGCGGCCCGGCCGCCGGAGAGGTGGTCGAGCGAGGCGACGGCCTTGGCCGTGACCATCGGCTCGCGCTGGGCGGCCAGCAGGATGCCGGTCCCGAGCCGGAGGGCGGTGGTGGCCGTGGCCGCGGCGGCCAGGGCGACGAGCGGGTCGAGCGACCGCGTGTACTCGTCGGGCAGCGGGCGGCCGCTCGGGTGGGGGGTCAGCCGGGTGAGCGGGATGTGCGTGTGCTCGGGCAGCCACAGCGACCCGAAGCCCCGGTCCTCGGCGGCCCGGGCCAGCTCGACGACGTCGATCGAGACGTCGGTCGCGAACATCGTGACGCCGTAGCGCATCGGGCCCTCGTTCCGCTCGGAGATCTGACGGTCCGTCAGAACTATGACATCATGCCTCGCCATGAGCGGCATCTGCGAGGGTCGGGTCGTCGTGGTGACCGGGGCCGGGCGGGGCATCGGCCGGGAGCACGCCCTCGAGTTCGCCCGCCAGGGCGCCGGGGTGGTGGTCAACGACATCGGCGCCGAGCTCGACGGCACCGGCGGCTCCGACTCCCCCGCCCGCCAGGTGGTCGACGAGATCGTCGCCGCCGGCGGCGAGGCGGTCGTCAACGGCGACGACGTGGCCGACTGGGCGGGCGCCGAGCACCTGGTGGCGACCGCGCTCGACGCCTTCGGCCGCCTCGACGTGGTGGTGAACAACGCCGGCGTCGTGCGCGACCGGATGGTCGTGTCGTGCGGGGAGGACGAGTGGGACGCGGTCGTCCGGGTTCACCTCAAGGGCCATTTCGCGGTGGCGCGGTTCGCGGCCGAGCACTGGCGGGCCCGGTCGAAGGCCGGCGAGCCGGTCGACGCCCGCATCGTCAACACCTCGTCGGGCGCCGGGTTGCAGGGCTCGGTCGGCCAGGCCGCGTACAGCGCAGCCAAGGCCGGGATCGCCGCCCTCACACTGGTCCAGGCAGCGGAGCTGGGCCGCTACGACGTGACCGCCAACGCCATCGCGCCCTCGGCCCGAACCCGGATGACCGAGACCGTGTTCGCCGACATGATGGCGGCCCCCACCGAGGCCGGAGCGTTCGACGCCATGGCCCCGGGCAACGTGGCCCCGCTGGTGGTGTGGCTCGGATCGCCGCAGTCGGCCCACGTCACCGGGCGGGTGTTCGAGGTCGAGGGGGGCAAGGTCGCCGTCGCCGACGGCTGGCAGCACGGCGCCGCGGTCGACAAGGGCGCCCGCTGGAACCCCGCCGAGCTCGGCCCGGTGGTTGACGAACTGCTGGCCAAGGCACCCGTCCCGGCCCCCGTCTACGGCGCCAGCTGATCGGGGTCAGGGTCCTCCGCTGGTCATCCCGGTGGCCACCGCCACCACGGGCGCCGCGTACGACGAACTACCCTCGCGGCGTCGTGGCCGCTTCTGCGTCGTCCGATCCACCCAGCGCCGACGAGCCGGACGGCGCCGGCGCATCCACCCGCGACCGGCTGCTGTGGGCGGCCTACGAGCTGCTCATCACCAACGGCTACGAGGCGACCACCGTCCAGGCCGTCGCCCGCCGCGCCGGGCTCACGACCGGCGCCATCTACGCCAACTTCGGCGGCAAGCAGGAGCTGATGGCCCACGCCGTGCTCGACGGGTACCGCACCGAGCGGGCCACCCTGGACGAGTACGTGGCCGCCCACTCCGCCGGCGACCTCGCCGACCTCGCCGACCGGATCGACGGCCCGACCGCCGAGGCCTTCACCCAGCTCATGGCCCACCACATCGCCGCCCCGCCCGCCCCCGAGCACCGCCTCCTCACCGAGGTCACCGGGGCGATCATCCGCGGGGACATCAGCGAGTCGCCGCTGCTGGTCAGCGTCCGGATGATCGAGCAGATCACCCGGGCGTCGGTCGAGAACGGCAAGCAAGCCGGCCGGATCTCCACCGACCTCGACAGCGACGCCCTGGTCGCCGTCATCGTCAACGTCTACCTGGGCGCGATCACCTCCAAGTCTCTCGGCCTCCCCCAGCCCGACCTGGCCGAGACGCTCCGGGTGCTCCAGGCCGCCAACTCCGGCTACGCGCCGCGCGGGCCCGCCGACACCGGCGGCGGCTGACATCCGCGCCGCCCGACGGGGGCCGGTACGGTCCCGGCATGGCTGACCGTACGTTCACGACGCTGGCCGACGGGGGCGGGTTCTTCGAGGGCCCGCGGTGGCGCGACGGCCGGTGGTGGGTGTCCGACTTCTACCGGCACACCGTCTTCGCCATCGCCCCCGACGGCGCCACCGACGAGGTGTTGACGGTCGAGGCCCAGCCCTCCGGGCTCGGCTGGCTGCCCGACGGCTCGCTGCTCGTCGTGTCGATGCGCGACCACCGGGTGCTCCGGCGGGCGCCCGACGGCGCCGTGACCGTCCACGCCGACATCGGCGAGCATTGCGGCGGCCTCGCCAACGACATGGTGGTCGACAGCCGGGGGCACGCCTACGTCGGCAACTTCGGGTTCGACATCATGGCGGGGGCGCCGGCCCGCCCGGCGGCGCTGGTCCACATCGCTCCCGACGGCACCGTCGACGTGGCGGCGGACGACCTCTTCTTCCCCAACGGGGCCGTCGTCACCCCCGACGGCGGCACCCTCGTCGTCGGCGAGACGACCGGCGGCCGCTACACCGCCTTCTCCATCGGGCCCGACGGCGCGCTCGGCGACCGGCGGGAGTGGGCCACCTTCGAGGGCGCCCCCGACGGCTGCGCGCTCGACGCCGAGGGCCGGATCTGGGCCGCCGACGCGCTCGGCAACCGGGTCGTTCGGGTGGCCGAGGGCGAGGGCGTCGTCGACGAGATCCCGGCCCCCGACGGGCTGGGGATCTACGCGTGCATGCTCGGTGGAGACGACGGCCGGACGCTGCTGGCCTGCGCTGCGCCCGACTACTTCGAGCACAACCGGAGCGCCGCCCGCGAGGCGGTGCTGCTCACCACCACGGTCGACGCCCCCCACGCCGGCCTGCCGTAGCGGCCGGCGCGGGGGCGGTCGGCGGATCAGCGGGTCAGCTCAGCCGCTCGAAGATCATGGCCATGCCCTGGCCGCCGCCGACGCACATCGTCTCCAGGCCGAACGTCTTGTCCTCGTCCTGCAGGGCGTGGATGAGCGTGGTGGCGATGCGGGCGCCGGTCATGCCGAACGGGTGGCCGAGGGCGATGGCGCCGCCCTTGACGTTGAGCTTGTCGATCGGGATGCCGAGGTGGCGGGCCGACGGCAGCACCTGCGCGGCGAAGGCCTCGTTGATCTCGACCAGGTCGATGTCGTCGACGGTCATCCCGGCCCGGCGCAGCGCCTGGCGCGACGCCTCGATGGGGCCGAGGCCCATGATCTCGGGGTTGAGGCCGGTGACGCCCGACGACACGACCCGGGCCAGCGGGGTGAGGCCCAGCTCGGCGGCCCGGGTGTCACTCATGACGACCACGGCGGCGGCGCCGTCGTTGAGCGGGCAGGCGTTGCCGGCGGTGACCTCGCCGTCCGGGCGGAACGCCGGCTTCAGCTCCGCCAGCTTCTCGACGGTGGTGCCGGGCCGGGGGCCGTCGTCCTTGGTGACCACCGTGCCCGACGGGGTGGTGATCGGGGTGATCTCGCCGTCCCAGTAGCCGCTCTCCTGGTTGGCGACGGCCAGCTGCTGGCTGCGGGCGGCGAACTCGTCCATGTCGCGCCGGCTGACGTTCTCGGCCAGGCGGACGTTCTCGGCGGTCTGGCCCATGGCGATGTAGATGTCGGCCAGGCCGTCGAGCGGCTCCCACGAGTCGGCGCCCTGGCTGAGCTCGGCGGTGCGGGCCTGGGCGTCGGCGAACAGGGGGTTGGTGGGGCCGCTGTCGGACATGCCGTTGACGAAGCGGCTCACGGTCTCGACGCCGGCGGCCACGAACACGTCGCCCTCGCCCGCCTTGATGGCGTGGGCGGCCATGCGGATCGACTGCAGGGAGGAGGAGCAGTAGCGGTTGATCGTCACGCCGGGGACGTCGTCGAGCCCGGACAGGAGGGCGACGACGCGTGCCAGGTTGAAGCCGGACTCGCCGGCGGGCTGGCCGCAGCCGAGGATGAGGTCGTCGACGGTGGTCCGGTCGAGCGCGGGGACCTTGTCGAGGACGGCCTTCACGATGGTGGCGCCGAGGTCGTCGGGGCGACATTCGGCCAGCGAGCCCTTCATGGCCCGCCCGATGGGGCTGCGGGCCGTCGAGACGATGACTGCTTCCGGCATGGCGTGGTCCTCCTGCGCGTGGGGTTACGCGATGTCTAGCTAAGTTACCGGCCGGTCACCAACCCGATCGTGGTCGTCCGAGCCGTGTCGGTGGCCGTGGGCATGGGTGTGGTCGTGGCGGGTGTCGAGCCAGCGGCGGAACCCCGCGGCGTTGGAGTGGATGCCGTTGAGGGTCTCGAGCTTCTCCCGCTGGGCCGGGTCGACGCCGGCCAGGTCGTCGGCGAACGCGTCCGACAGCGCGGCGGCGATGTCGCGGTCCTCCCGCCAGGCGGCCTCGGCCACCTCGGCCCACTGCCGCAGCGTGCCCTCGGCCTCGTCGAGGATCTCCGCCGGGTCGGGCACCAGCCCGAAGTGGGCCAGCGCGATGCCCACCGGCCGCCGGGCCGCAAACCGCTGCAGCGACGTGATCGCCTGGTCGAGGTCGAAGTCGGGCGGCGGGGTCGCGGGCCGGAGGATGCCGACGTCGGGCAGCCGCACGCCGACAGCGTCGCCGGCGAACAGCAATCCCGACTCGGAGTCGTGCAGGGCCAGGTGGTGCTTGGCGTGGCCCGGCGAGTCGACCGTGGTCAGAGTCCGGTTGGCCGACACGACGATCTCGTCGCCGTCCTCCAGCACCGCGACCCGCTCGGCCGGCGTGGGCGTGAGCCGCCCGTACAGCGAGTCGAGCAGGTCGCCGTAGACCATCGCCGCGCTGTCGACCAGTCGGGTCGGGTCGACGAGATGGCGGGCGCCGCGCTGGTGGACGTAGACGGTCGCCTCGGGGAAGGCGGCGGCGACGTCGCCGACCCCGCCGGCGTGGTCGAGGTGGATGTGGGTGACCGCCACCCCCGCCAGCTCGCCCGGCTCGACCCCCAGCTCCGCCAGCGCGGCCAGCAGCCGGGGCACCGAGGTCTGGCTGCCGGTCTCGACCAGCACCGGGGCGTCGCCGGTGACGAGGTACCCGGCGGTGACCCTGTCCCACCCCCCGAGCAGGGTGTCGATCTGGATGACCCCCGGCGCGATCTCGGTGTGCACGGCACCCCTCCCGGTTCGGTCGCGTCCCGCCCGACCCTACCGGGCTTTCCTGTCACACCCCTGGCTGGGCTCGATCCCCGGCTGGTGGGGGAAGGGCAAACGATGGCTCCCAAGCCAGCCCCAGAGGGGCTGGCTCAGCCCATGGTGCTGGCGGCCCCTCACCCCCGGGCCGTCAAGGGTCCGGCGACAAATGCTCCGCATTTCTCGCCTCGGCCTGCGGCGGCCCCTTGACTGCCCTCTCGCGGGTGGCGAGCCGGCCGAATCTGCTGTTCTCGAGGCGATAGGGGTCGTTCTCCTATTCCCGAGGCAATAAGCTGTCGGCCCCCGACCACTATCGCCTCGGGCTCGGGGGATCGACCCCTATCGCCTCACGCAACCCGGGTGCGGAGGCAATCGGGGCCGATCCGATCCGACCGCCGGCGGGAGGGCGGTCTAGGGGCGGCCGCAGGCCGAGCGAGGACACGGAGCGAAGCGGAGTCCCGCAGCGACCCTTGACGGCCCGAGGCCAAAGCCACACGCCGTCCCCACACTGGATCAGGCGAGCCCCCCGGGCTGGCCTGCGTGCGCCCTTGGGGCACCCCGCGCCGGGTTCGGGCCCGGGCGGTGGCCCCCACGCCGATGAGGACCTCGCCCGCCCTACCGGGCTTTCCTGTCACACCCCCTGGCTAGGGTCGGTGGCGTGGTGAGACGTCCGACCTCCGCTCCGCACCTGCACGGGCCCCCGACGCTGTCGGCCCCGACGTTGTGGGACGATCCCGGCGAGCCGACCTGGTCGGTCCCCGAGATCGGCGAGGCCATCGGGCTCAGCCTGCGGGCTGCGTTCCCGGACGAGGTGTGGGTGCGGGGCGTGATCCGCAACCTCAACCCGGGGCGGCGGGGCGGCACGGTGTGGTTCGACCTGGTGGAGCCGGCCCCTGGCGGCGACCTGTCCCGGCCGCCCCAGGCCAGCCTGCCGGTGGTGCTGTTCGACATGGCCCGGCGGCGGGTCAACGCCCGGCTCAAGGACGCGGGGGGCGGGGTGCGGATGACCGACGGGACCGAGGTCCGGGTCCGCGGCCGCCTCACCTTCTGGGACCGGGGCGGCCGGCTGCAGCTGGTGATGTCCGACATCGACCCGGCGTTCACCCTCGGCCGGCTGGCCGACGACCGCGCCCGGCTGCTCCGGGCGCTCGACGCCGAGGGGCTGCTCGGGCGGCAGGCGGCGCTGCCCCGGCGGGCCGTGCCACTGCGGCTCGGGCTGGTGACGAGCGCCGGCAGCGCGGCCGAGCACGACGTGCTCGACGAGCTGCGGCGGTCGGGCATCGGGTTCCGCGTGCTGCGGGCCGACGTCCGGGTGCAGGGCACGCGGGCGCCCCGGTCGGTGGCCTGGGGGCTGACTGCGGTGGCGGCCGGCGGGGTCGACGTCGTGCTGCTGGTCCGGGGCGGCGGGGCGACCACCGACCTGGCGGCGTTCGACTCCGAGACCATCGCCCGGGCCGTCGCCGGCCTCGACGTGCCGGTGCTCACCGGCGTCGGGCACGACATCGACCGCTCGGTGGCCGACGAGGTGGCCCACGCCAGCTACAAGACCCCGACGGCCTGCGCCCAGGCGGTGGTCGCCGACGTCCGGGCGGTCGAGCGGCGAACGCTCGACT
>JBKPHT010000334.1:0-1759 GCA_046730015.1 Actinomycetota bacterium | reverse complement strand
AGCGCGGCGTCGAGGTCGGGGTCGGCGGCCGGCCGGGGCGCGGCGGCGGTCCGGACGGCGCTGACGGCCAGCAGGCCCGCGGTGGCCAGCATCAACGCGTGCCCCTCGCCCGGGACCGCCCGGGTCAGCAACGCGCCGGCGACCGCGGCCGCCATCCCCGCCGGGGCGGTGGCTACGACGGCCCGGCCGTCGATCAGGCCCTCTTGCCGGTAGCGGAGCACGCCGCTGGCCGCGCCCGGGATGATCGACGGCAGGGTCGTGGCGACGGCGTCGACCGCGGACGCCCCGAGCACCCGGATCCCGGGCGTCGACACCACCGCGCCGCCTACGCCGAACACCCCCGACATGACGCCCGCCGCCACGCCCAGCGCGACGGTGAGGGCGTCGCGCAGCGGTCCCGGGTCCACGGCGGCAGTCTGGCCCCGGCGGGCGGGGGCGCGGGGACGAGGCCCCGCGACGATGCACTAGGTTCGGCGGGGCTTCCACCGGTCGGCGGAACGTGCCGGAGGGACTCGACCAGGGCAGCGACCGACCCCGCGCCCGAGGAGCAGGATGGCTTACTACCTCGGTATCGACCTCGGAACCACGTACACGGCGGCGGCCGCCGAGCACGAGGGCGTCGTCGAGGCCCTGACCCTGGGCAACCGCACCGCGTCGGTGCCCTCCGTCGTGTTCCTGCGCGACGACGGCGAGATCCTGGTGGGGGAGGCCGCCACCCGGCGGGCCACCTCCGACCCGGGCCGGGTCGCCCGCGAGTTCAAGCGCCGCGTCGGCGACCCGACGCCGATCATCCTCGGGGGCACGCCCTACGGGGCCGAGATGCTCATGGCGCGGCTGTTGCGGTGGTCGGTCGACCGGGTCCGCGAGCAGCAGGGCGAGCCGCCCCGGGCGATCGCGCTCACCCACCCGGCCAACTGGGGGCCGTACAAGCTCGACCTCCTGTCCCAGGCCGTCCGGCAGGTCGACGTCGACGCCGCGCTGCTGCTGGCCGAGCCGGTGGCGGCCGCCACGTTCTACGCCTCGCAGCGGCGGCTCGAGGACGGCTCGGTCGTGGCGGTCTACGACCTCGGCGGCGGCACCTTCGACGCCGCCATGGTCCGCCGGACCCCGGGCGGGTTCCAGATCATCGGCTCGCCCGAGGGGATCGAGCGGCTCGGCGGCATCGACTTCGACGAGGCGGTGTACGCCCACGTCCGGTCGGCGGTCGGCGACGCCCTCGACCGGCTCGACCCGGAGGAGCCCGCCGCCCAGGCCGCGGTGGCCCGGCTCCGCCAGGAGTGCATCGACGCCAAGGAGGCGCTGTCGAGCGACACCGACGTGTCGATCCCCGTGCTGCTGCCGGGGCTGCAGACCGAGGTGCGGCTCACCCGATCCGAGTTCGAGGCCATGATCCGGCCCGCCATCGCCGAGACGATCGTCGCCCTGAGCCGGGCCATCCGCTCGGCCGGCGTGGCGTCGGACGACATCAGCGCAGTGCTGCTGGTCGGGGGATCGTCCCGGATCCCCCTCGTGGCCCAGATGGTGGGGGCCGAGCTGGGGCGGCCCATCGCCATCGACGCCCACCCGAAGGACGCCATCGCGTTCGGTGCGGCCATCGCGGTCGCCGCCCAGCGGGGGGCGGCAACGCCCGAGTCGGTCACGACCGTGCTGGCGGACAACCGCCCGCCGCCGCCCACCGTGTCGTCCGAGGCCCGGGCCCGCAGTGCCCGCCCGGCCCCGCCACGCCCGGCCGGCGGCCCGCAGGACACCCGCCCGGCCC
>JBKPHT010000333.1:0-7986 GCA_046730015.1 Actinomycetota bacterium | reverse complement strand
TGCACCAGGATCGTCCCGGTTTCGCCGATCGTCGCGGTGGCCGGCGCCGTCACCGTCAGGTTGTGGGCGTCGGCATCGGGGACCTGCCACGTGAACAGGTCGAAGACGGCGTCCGCACCATCGGTCTCCCAGCCGTGGACGATCAACGTCCAGTTACCCACTTCCGGAGCGGGGACGTCGATCTGTTCGGCCGAGGTGCCACCTGCGCTGAAGTGGCTGAATTCACCGTCGTTGAACGGGTCCTCCCCCGGCGGATACAGGTACAGGTCGAGGTCGTCGGTCGCGCCGTCGACGGTCTCGTCGAACAGCGAGATGCGCAGATGATGCGTGCCCGCCGCAATGGGGATCGTGTAGTCGTTCACGCCGACGTCTGTCTCGAGAGCGACGACGATGTCGTTGTCGGGATCGTCCACGACGGTGTCGTGGATGACGTTGGCGGCGGCGAGGCCGTGCACCGGCGTCTCGAACGGACCGTTGTACCCGAACGTGACGTCGTACTCGAGCTCGCCCGAGGTGCCCGTACCGCTCACCTCGTCGGGCGCCGAGATGGCAACCGGCTTGATGGCGATGGGGCTGCGGACATTGTGCGCACCGTCGCTCCACGTGAGCGATCCGAAGGTCCACTCGTCGAAGACGGCGCCGGCCTCGCTGGTGAACGAGACTTCGTAGGTGGCCGTGCCGCCGGCCGCCAACGTGAGCTGGTCGGGCTTGACGTCGACGGCGACGCCCGGAGGCGCCTCGACCGACACGGTGTAGGTGCCGGGCGAGCCGACGTTCGTGACCGTCCGTGTGACGGTCTGGACGCCGGCGAGCTGCGCGACGCCGATCGTCGCCTGGTTGAGGTTGCTCGGGTCGTCGACGCCGACCCGGGTGCACGTCGCGCCGGTCGGGTTCAGGTCGCCGTTGCCGCAGAGGAACGCCAGGTAGTCGTCGAACGTGGCGTCGTAGACGAGGCCGGGGTCGTTCGCCGGCAGAGGGTCGATGTGGCCACCGCCGAAGTCGAACGGGTCGGCGGGGGTGGTGCCGTCTTCCTTGTCGACGTCTTGCGTACCGGTCGTCGTCAGAGCCGAGCGGACCATGGCCGGC
Organism: Actinomycetota bacterium; assembly: GCA_046730015.1. GTDB lineage: Bacteria > Actinomycetota > Acidimicrobiia > Acidimicrobiales > VFJN01 > ZC4RG19. The sequence goes on along the minus strand of JBKPHT010000333.1, from coordinate 6,900 downwards.
GTCCAGTCAGGATGGGCGCCGACGAAGAGCGCGCCGATCCCGGCGACGTGCGGGCTCGACATCGATGTGCCCTGGATCGCTTGGAACAGCTGTCCCGGCGCCCCGATGAACGGGGTGGGGCTGTTGCCGGCGAGGATCTGCACGCCGGGCGCGGTCACGTCCGGCTTGATGATGTCGGCCGCGGCGCGGTCGGGACCGCGGGACGAGAACACCGCCATGTCGGGTGCGCCTTCGTCGGGCGCCGCCGAACCGGCCGTGAACGACGCCGTCGCAGCGGCGCCGGCGGTCTCGATGTAGTCGGCGACCGCAAAGCCGTCGTCCGGGAACAACGTCGAGGTCGGCAACACGTGATTGTCGGTCGGCGTCACGTTGAACTGCGGCGGGTCGTACAGGATCATGCCGACGCCGCCTGCGGCGAGGACACCGGCACCGTGCACGACCCGCGGGATGCCGGTCACCCGGAGGCACAGCACGATCGCGCCGGCGGCCGAGGCAGGCAGGCCGGTTGCTTCACCGGCGCCGTCGGGATCGGGGCCGTCGGGGCAGAGGTCGCCGCCGTCGATCAGCCGCGTCTGCGCCTCGATGCCGTGCGTGACGCTTCCGCCGACGTAGGTGGCGCCGTTGCCCAACGTGACGGTGTTGTCGAAGCGCCGGCTGTGGGTGCTCGCGCCGACCGCGGTGACCCACGGTGCGTCGGCAGGCGAGCCGACGGTAGCCGCGCCCTGGCCGGCGTTGCCGGCGGAGGTCGCGACGAACACGCCGGCCCGGACCGCGAACAGGAAGGCGACCGCGTCGGCGTCGGCGGCAAGCGCGGACGGAGCGTCGGAGCCGATCGAGTAGTTGATGACGTCGACGCCGTCGGCGACCGCGGTGTCGATCGCGGCGACGAGGTCGCTCAGGGCGCATCCCGTCTCGCCGAAGCAGCCCTTGTACGCAGCGATCCGCGCTCGCGGCGCCATGCCCGAGATCGTCTCAACGCCGAGGTCCCGATCGAAGATCGACGGGTCGACGCCGGCATTGCCACCAGCCGTCGACGCGGTGTGCGTGCCGTGACCGTCGTGGTCGCGCGCCGATGCGTACTCGCCCTCGAGGATGCCACCGGCGAGGTTGCGGCCCCTCGAGAACCAACGAGCGCCGATGAGCTTGTTGTTGCAGTCGTTGACCGAGAACAGCTCGCCGGCCTCGCACTTGCCGTGCCAGTCCGCCGGCGGTGGGCCATACGCGAGGTCGTTGTTGCCCGGGTCGGAACCGAGGTCGGTCTCGTCAGAGAAGCTCGGGTGCTCCGGCCAGATGCCGGTGTCGATGACGCCGATGATGACGTCCTCGCCGACGGTGCCGCCGGGGCCGCTCGCCCACAGGCCGTCGGGCCCTGTCAGCCCGAGGTCGGTCGGCGTGTTGTCGGTCATCGGGTTGCGCAGCTCGTCCTGGCTCACCGACACGACGTTCGGCTGCTGCGCGAGCCGGGCGGCCTGGCCGGGCGTGAGCTGTGCGGCGAAGCCGTTGAACGAAAACGTGTAGTCGTAGAACTTCGCGTTGCCGGACGCGCCCGCTGCCCGCAGGACGTCGGCGTGGCTGCGGTTCAGCAAGTCCTGGTACCGCCGGACGTCCGCGCTGTCCGGGTTCGCGTGCTCGCCCGACCGAGGGGCTGTCGCCGCGTATCCAGCGCGGCCGCCTTCGTAGGCGACGACCGGGTCGTCGGCCATCTGGACGATGTAGACCGTCGCGCCGCTCTTGCTCGACTCGGCCGCCGGGCCGGCAGGCTCGAGAGGCGAGCCGCTCGCCGGGACGCTGAGCCATGCGAGCAATGCTGCGACGAGAGCGAGGGCGCTGACGGTCCCCCGACGGCCAATGCGACGCCAGCCTCGAGCCATGGTGCCTCCCCGATTAATTCACCGAGCGGAGCCACCGCATGCGGCCTCCGGTTGGTTGCCGGACCATCCTGCCACAGAATCTCGCTAGGAGCGTGCTGAGCAAATGGGGCTGTGGGCGGGTCTTCATGGGTTGTGGGTCGGGGAATGGCCGAACCGGAGCGCCGCCGTGTGAGCGGGGTGCGAGCCGGTCACGCTGGTTGGGTTGAACCCGTAGAGATGTCCCTCGTTTGCCGCCCCGGGCCTTGGGTCTCAGGTAGCGAAGGGCCGGTCGTCGTTCCAGCCGAGACCGAGTTGACGACTCGTTTGAGGTTGATGACGGCGGCGCGGATGGTGAGACCTAGGCGGTTGCGTTCGACGCCGCGGTAACGGACTCGACGGTGGCCGTTGGCGACGAGCCAGCGAATGAGCGTTCGACCATCGGCCGGTGTTGTCGGTAGTCGACGAGCGCGTCACCAGTTCGCCATTTGCTGTCGAGCAGCGGCCAGCAGCTGATCGTGTTCACCGAGCTCGAACGACAGCAGCGGTTGCGTCTCCATGCTGACGACGTGGCTGCTAGGGCTGGGACGGAGGGGCGCTGCTTGGCATCCGACGCACCAACATCACCGGACTCCTCCGCCGCACTCGGCGGGAGCTTCGGCGCAGAAATACTCGCATCGAAACGCAACTGTTCCGAGGTCGCCGTGGGCCCTCGCTGGCGCATCTGATGCCGGCACGACGGTCGCCGTCTCGTCCGTACCCGGACCCAAGGCTCTCCACCATCCGCGGCCGCGGGAGTCCAACTCGGAATTGCCGGCTCTCCGAGGATCGGTGGGTCATCCCCGGCCGGGTAGGGGTGGGCAGTGGCCCCGGTCGAGGAGGCACAGGGCGAGGTTGTCGGTGGAGTGGAAGCCGTAGGCTCCAACGGGCTTACCGAGAGCGTGAACGCCATGCGCGCCCAGGCGTTCCTCGACGCCAACCTCTGAGCGCGCCCCTGCTGATCGTGGTCACGCCCTCGGGCGGCCGAGAGCGTCGAGGCCGAAGGACTTCCACATGTCGGGGTAGCGGTTGAGGTGGGCGCCGCCGTCGACCAGGTGGGTCGCACCGGAGATGAACGCGGCGTCGTCGGAGGCGAGGAACGCGACGACCGCGGCGATCTCGTCGGGAGTGGCGTAGCGCCCGAGGGTGGTGTTCTCCTCGTACTCCTCGACCACGCTGGGTAGCTGCCACAGCGGCTCGGTGGCCGCCGTGCGGACGAGGCCTGGTGCGACCGCGTTGGCGCGAATCCGGCGCGGGCCGAGCTCGAGCGCGGCGACCTCGGTGACGGCGACGACCCCGGCCTTGGCGGCGCAGTATGCGGCCATGCCACGGGCCGCCTGCACCGCGTTGAGGCTGGCGATCGTCACGATGGACCCGCCATCGCGCATCACCCGGGCCGCGGCTTGCACAGTGAGGTAGGCGCCGGTGAGGCAGAGGTCGATGATCCGCTTCCAGTCGGCCGTGGTGTGGTCGACGAGGGGCGCGGTGTGCCCGGCCCCGGCGTTGGCCACCGCGACGTCGAGGCCCCCGAAGCGCTCGACGGCCAGCGCGGCGAGCGCGCCCTGGTCCGCTTCCGATGTGACGTCGCAGCGCAGCACCGCGGACGCGTCGCCCGACGACGCCGCAACGTCGGCCAGTCCCGCCTCGTCGATGTCGCCGACGACCACGCTGGCGCCGTCGGCGACGAACCGCTCGACCACGGCGCGCCCGATGCCGGAGCCGCCCCCGGTCACGAGCGCGACCTTCCCGTCCAACGCTGCCATGGTGGCTCGGTGCCGTCAGGAGCCGGTGTGGAGCTTGCGGAGCTCCGCCCAGCGCTCGGCGTTGGCGGCGCCGACCTCCGCCATCATGCGGAACCGGGCGATCTGGCCGGGGGTCATCTTCATGTCGAAGCCTGTCCGTTGCCGGAACTCGAGCACGACCGCCCCCTCCGGCCCGGCCTGGAAGGCGTACGGGGCGTTGGCCGGGACGAAGAAGCCGCTGCCGGCCCCGACGACCCTGGCGCCCATGACGATCGAGCCCTTCTCCAGGTAGTAGAGGCAGTCGGCGTCGTGGGTGTGGCGGGGGAGCACGTAGTGGGGGGCGAACCAGGCCCGTACCAGGCTGAATCCGTCCTCGCCCTCCCCGCGGAACAACACCAGGTCGTGGTAGCCGAGACCGGACGGCGACAGGTCGAGGCCCTCGGCTGCGATCGCGTCGGCGTCCTCGGCGGGGAACTCCGGGCCCGACATCGTCCCCGACGCGAAGAGGTCCACCCCTGCGTCGGGCGAGTACAGCGTCATGCCTCGTCGTCCCGGACGGCTGCCGGCCGTCGCCACCTCGATCGGGTCGTCCTCGGCGACTGCGCGTTCGCTCACGGTCTCCCCCTTCGTCTGGATTCACGTTCGATTCGTTGAGCCGACGTTCAGATATATCATAGACGACGCGTCCATCATCGTCGAGCGCGGTGTTCGGCTCACCGGAGACCGTCGACGGGCAGGGCTCGTCGGCTGATGGCCGCTGTCGTCGAGGTGGTGTCGTAGCGTTCGTTGCATGGTGAGTGGTCGTGTGGGGCCTGCGGAGGTGCGGCTGTCGGAGTCCGGCGGCGGGGCGTCGCTGGCGCAATTGGGGGTTCGGCGGACGGTGCCGGTCTTGGTGGTGTCCGGCACCACTGCCGATCTCGAACCGTCGCTGGCCGAGGCGCTGTTGCCGATGTTCGCCGGTGCGGTGGCTACCGCCGCCGAGCACGGGGTGGCGATCGTGACGGGGGGAACCGATGCCGGCGTGTTCCACCTGCTGGGCGTGGCGCTCTCGTCGGCCCCGCGGCGCCCTCGGGTGGTGGTCGGCGTGGCGCCCGACGGGCTCGTGGCGCCAGCGGGAGCGTCAGGACCGGCGTCCGAGCCGGTGGAGGGCCAGGTGTTGGTCGCTCCGCAGCTCAGTGTGTTGGTGCGAGTGCCGGGTGGCTCGTGGGGTGACGAGACGCTGGCGCTGTCCCGCGTCGTGACCCGCCTTTCGGGCAGCTCGCCGGTGGTCGTGCTGCTCGTGGGGGGTGGGGATGTCAGCCGACGCGAGCTGGTCGAGCACGTGGCGTGCGGGCGGTCGGTGGTTGCCCTCGCCGGCACGGGCCGGCTGGCCGACGCGGTGGCCCAGGCGCGTGCCGGTGTTGGGCCGCGCCCGGGCCCGGGATCCCTTGCCGACGACGACCTCGGCGTGATGCTCGCGAACAGGGACGTGCATGTCGTCTCCCTGGGCGAGGGCCCGCTGCGCCTTCGCAGCGTCCTGGAATCGTTGCTCGTGCCGCCCCGACGGCGCTCCTTGCGGGACCGGGTCGCTCTGCTGGCGGCGCTGCCCCGATGGCGGTTCCGGCCCGAGCCGTCCGGCTCGCTGCTCGACGCCGACGCCGCGCGCCGCTACCCGCCGCTCAGCGAGCAGATCGCGGACGCCGATAGGTTGATCTACCCCTTCTTCGCCCAGTTCGACGTGACCGCCCAGGTCGAGCAGAACCGGCACCGATGGTTCACGATGTTGGCCATCGGGGGCGGTCTGTTGACGACCGCTTTCGGCGCCCTTCAGGCTTGGCTGCAGACTGCGCCGTGGCCAGGCGTGGTCGTCGCCACCCTGGGCGCGGCGACCTCGGCGTTGACCACGGTCGCCCGACGGCAGGGCTCGTTGCAGAACTACCTGACGGCGCGGGTCCGCGCCGAGCGTCTGCGATCGCTCTACTTCGAGTACCTCGCCAGCGCACCGGCCACTGACGATGCCGTCCGCCGCGAGCGGCTGCGCGACCTCGAGCGGCAGGTCGTCCAGCTCCAGTCGGAACCGCTGGCGCCATGAACGACCGCCGAGCCGAGTTCCTCGATGCCTATCGCCAGCACCGCGTCACGACCCAGCAGGCCTACTACTCTGCCCGCGCCGAGCGGAACGAGGCCGCTCGCCGGGGGGCGGTCACAGCCACCGGCACGCTGCTGGTGCTCGCCGCACTGTTCGGCGCCCTCGCGACCGCGGATGCGACTCGGCGGGCCCTGTGGGCGTTCGTCGCCGCCTCCGTGTCGGCGCTCGCCACCGCACTGGTGTCCTACGAGGCGGCCTTCGGCTTCGAGCGCCTCGCCCGACAGTACGCTCAGACCCGCAGCGCGATCGCGATGGCCGACGTCTTCGGCCCGCGGCCCGAGGACCTCGACCGACTCGGCACAGACGAGGAGCGCGACGAGGCGATCTCGACGTTCGTGGCCAACACAGAGCGGCTGCTGCGCAGCGAGGTCGACACCTGGTCGTCCCAGGCCACCACACAGCCCCAACCCTGGCCGCACGACGGATCCGTCTGATCGCTACCGAGGGCCTCAAGCCAACGGGGCCTTCGCGGCTGACCGCCAGACAGTTGCCGCCATCGCGAGAGTCAGACGGTCGTGATGGTGCCGTTCGGGGCTATCCGGCGGAGGCGGTCGTTGCCGGTGTCGGCGATGTAGACAGTGCCGTCGGGTGCAAAGGCGATGCCTTGGGGGTGGTCAGGCCTGCATTGGTGGCTGGGCCGCCATCGCCGTGGTCGCCATCTTCGCCGGTGCCGGCCACGGTGGTGATGGTTCCATCGGCGACGCCGACCGGTGCTCGGGCCAGCCCCCGCCTGCACCCTGACTGGTGTCGTCCGAGCCGTCGTCGTCACCGCCGGGCCACAGGGTGACGACCGCCGCCAGGAGAGCGAGGGCCAGGGCTACGGCGGTGGCAGCCCACGGCCACGTGCGGCGGAGTCGACGCCGATGTCGACCCCGGGGGGTCGGATGCTCACCGCCCCGATGTATGAGCTCTGTCGACGGATTCCGGTGCTGCACTGCCTCGTCCTGTTCGGTCCAAGGCGCGAGAACCGGGGTCTCGGGTTCCTCCGCGGCAGGCGTGGCTCGCACACCGGCGAGGGTTCTGTCGAGTACCCGGAGGAGCCTGCCGGTATCGAAATCGAAACGTTGTGGGCTGAGCTCCATGGCCTGGCGCCGGACCAGCTTGGCGAGACTCGTCGGTACCTCATCGGCACGCGGCATGGTCG
>JBKPHT010000332.1:0-8176 GCA_046730015.1 Actinomycetota bacterium | reverse complement strand
GTGGTGCGATCCTGACTGGGTCCGGACCCGGAGGAGACCACGAGTGACGCAGGTGCGACCGCCGACCGAGCCGGCGAGAGCGGACGAGCTCGCCGACGTCGAGGCCGGGAGGCGCGTCCGGCAGGGCACGGCGGGACATCACCGGCCGGGCGGGTCGTTCGCGGGTCTCCGCCGCCGCTGGCCGGCACTGACGCCGGCGGTGGCGGTGGTTCCCGTGCTGCTCGGCATCGCCGCGATGGTCGACGGCGGACGTCTGCTGATCTGGGACGCACCGATCACCGATGCCGCGGTCGCGCACCGCACCCCGTGGCTCGACGACCTCGCGCTGGCGGCATCCCGGCTCGGCTCGTGGGCCGTGGTCTTCCCGGTCGCCGCCCTCCTGGCCTTGCTCGCGGCGCGCCGCTCCCGGACCCTCGTCCAGGTGATGCTCGTGGTCGTGATGGCCCGGCCCGCGGTGGAGTGGATCCTCAAGGACCTCGTGGCCCGCCCCCGACCCATGGGCGCCCAGCTGGTGGCGGGCACCGGGTTCTCCTACCCCAGCGGGCACGTGCTCGCGGCCATCGCCACCTGGGGGTTCCTGCCGCCGGTCGTCGCCCTCTACACCCACCGCCGCACGACCAGGGCGGTCGCCGTCGTGGGAGCCGCGGCGCTGGTCGGCGTGGTCGCCTGGAGCCGCGTGTGGCTCGGCGTCCACTGGAGCTCCGACGTCGTGGCCAGCCTGGCCATCGGCTTCCTTGCCCTCAGCCTCGCGGAGGCCTTGCTCGACGGGCGACCACGCGCCGAGAAGGTCTGGCGGGGGATGGGCGACCGCGCTGGGTGACAGGGCCGTCAGAGCCACCGTGAGAGACTCCTTGCCGATGCGGTATGTGTTCGAGGATTGCGAGCTGGACACCGACCTGTTCGAGCTGCGCCGGGCGGGCGAGCCGGTCAAGGTCGAGCCGCAGGTGTTCGACGTGCTCGTGCATCTGGTGCATCACCGCGGCCGTGTCGTGCCGAAGGAGGAGCTGCTCGACGAGGTCTGGGGTGATCGCTTCGTCTCGGAGTCCGCTCTGGCGAGCCGCATCAAGGCGGCTCGACAGGCTCTTGGCGACGACGGCCGGTTGCAACGCTGCATCCTCACGGTGCACGGCCGGGGGTACCGGTTCGTGGCCCCCACCGACGAGATGGCCGACGATCGAGAAGGTGCAGCGGCGGCCTCCGGGGTGGCCGGTGGCGACGAGTCCGACGAGTCGGCCGCCGTGGCCGCTGACGCCGCCTCCCCGATCCGGTACAGCCAGAGCGACGCCCTCAACATCGCTTACCAGATCACGGGCGCGGGCGACGTCGACCTCATACTCGCCGCAGGTTTCGTCTCGCACCTGATGCTCGACTGGACCGAACGACGGCATGCCCACTTCCTGCACCGCCTCGGCACCTTCTGCCGCCTGATCAGATTCGACAAGCGGGGGACCGGCATGTCGGACCGCCCCGGTGCGCTGCCCGATCTCGAGACGCGCATGGGCGACGTGGTGGCGGTGATGGATGCCGCTCGGTCCGGCCGGGCCGTGCTGTTCGGGTACTCCGAGGGCGGGCCGTTGTCGATCCTCTACGCGGCCAGCTACCCGGAGCGGGTCCACGGGCTGATCCTCTACTCGAGCTACGCGCGGCGGCTGTGGGCCCCGGACTACCCGTGGGGTTTCCGTCCCGAGGAACGGGCACGGTACGCGGCGCAACTCGAGCAGGACTGGGCGTGGGAGGCCGACATGCGCCACATGTGCCCGAACGCCGACGAGGAGCTCGCCCGGTGGTGGGGAGAGCGCTGCCGGGCGGCCACGAGTCCGGGCGCGGCGCGTGCCCTCCTCGAGATGAACTCGCTGGTCGACGTGCGTGACGTGCTCACCGCCGTGCAGGCGCCGACGCTCGTGCTGCACCGCCGGCACGACAGCGACACGAGCGTCGAGGAGGGCCGGTACCTCGCCCAGCACATCCCGGGCGCCCGATTCGTCGAGCTGGACGGCATCGACCACTTCATCGCCGTCGATCCGGACCAGATCCTCGATCCGGTGGAGGACTTCGTCCGCGGGCTGGGATCCTCGACGCCGGTCGAGTCGTCGCTCACGACGCTGCTCGCGGTCCGCGTCGAGGAGAACATAGACGTGGCGTGGGTGCGCGGCGTCCTGCGGGGAGTGCTCGACCAGCACCGGGCGACGACCGCCGTCGCGGAGCGGGCGACGGTGCTGGCCACGTTCGACGGTCCTGGACGGGCGGTGCGCTGCGGACTGGCGCTGCTCCAGCGCGCTGCGGCCGCCAACCTTCACCTCTCGGTCGGGTTGCACACCGCCGAGATCGCCCGGCGCGGCGCCCACGTCTCCGGCGACGGCGTGGCGGTCGCACAGGCCGTCGCCGATCGCGCTCCGACCGGCGAGGTGTGGGTGACCTCGACGTTGCGCGACCTCACCGCCGGGTCGGGACTCTCGTTCGAGCGACGGGACCAGCTCGACGTGCACTCACTCGGCCGGCACCTGGAGCTCGACGCCGCGGTCGCTCGGACACGCTGACTCGGGTCGCGTACGACCCCGAGCTCGAACCGCCGGGCGCGGGCAACGTCCTCGTGTGCTGTTACCGGCCCGGCGGCAGCCTCGCCGTCGATCTGTGAGGGAGCCGCGAGCCGTTGTCAGGCGGTCCGGTCGGCGGCGGGAATCGGTTCCAGGAACACCGCCACGGTCTGGGAGTCCCAGGTCTCCTGGAGGTCGGCGTAGCGATCGAGCTCGTCTTCCCACTCGGGAGCGTCGAGCAGGTCCTCCCGGATCATGACCAACACATCTCGCCGGTGCCGGCCGAACGGCCAGAAGCGGGTCTCGGTGACCGTGTCGGGGTCGACCCGGTCCGGATCACCCTGGGGCACGCTGTCGAACCCGCCGCTCTCGGCCACCTGGCGACCCCGATCGTTCAAGCGCAGCTCTCCGTCGGCGAACGCCTCCTCGATGTCCTGCTGCAACAGGTACATCTCGTCGTGCGCCTCCTGGTCGAGACCCGGGTGCCGAGCGATCACCTGCGCGCCGGGACGGTCCACCATCGCCCAGTCGCTCCCGCTGACCCGGATGCGCGCATCCGCGTTGTGCCCGTTCCAGCGTCGTTCATCGCCGAGCATCCGGTACCCGATTCGGTCATTGACCACGAGCTCGACCCCCTGGTCCTGGAGGTCGAAGAGCACCGCCTCGGAGTAGGGATCCCAGACGCCCTCGTCGGTCTCGACCAACAGGGGGCCGTCGAGGTCGGCGCGCTCGACCGCGCGCACCACGTCACGCGCGACGGCGTTGGTAGCTTCCGGCGCGGTGCTGCCCTGGTTGGTCCACGAGAGGTTCAGGACGGCGACCACCGCGGTCACCGAGGCCAGAAGGACGGGCAACCGTCGCGACCCGCGTCCCCGCCGGCGGAGCTGCTGCAACCCGAAGCTGGCCACCGCCAGCCAGACGAACAACGCGACCGGCCACAACCACCGAAGCTGGTAGGCGACCGTTCCCTGCCCGGTCGTGGGTGTCTGGTTCGCGGTGACCACCGCCGCCACGACGAGCACCGCTGCCATCGTGAGCGCCGCGGCAGACGTCGAGTCGCCGTCCCGCCGGGCCTTGCGCCAGCACCACACGAGCAGACCAGCGACGAGGCCCAGCGACAGCAGCGTCAGGCCCAGCGACGGCAGGGGGTTGCCGGTGAGCCCGAAACCGAAGCTCTCCGCGAACGACGGTCGCGCGAACCACGGGGGGAGGGAGACCACGTCCGCTACGGCCTGCAGCGAGCTGCGCCAGTTGAGCGTCATCGGGCCCTTCCCGAGCCCCCGGACGATGCGCGACATGTTGCCCTCGCCATCGCCTGCGACCTGCTCGACCAGCGGCTGGATCCAGAGGACGGCCACCACCGCCACGGTCACCAAGCCCGTCCTGCGGAACGAGCCGAGCTCACCCCTTCGCCCCCGCCGCACGAGCTCGACCAGGGCGTAGGCCACCAGCACGGGGACGATCACCCCATAGCTCATGTTCGTCTGGACGATGAGGCTGCCGACGCCGGCCAGCCACGGCAGGCAGGCGACATCACCGACCGAGACCGACCAGGCGAGCAGCAGGAAGCACACGACCGGCAGCAACAACGTGTTGGGCGGCCAGGGCTCGACCAGCACCGCGCTGCCCATCGACCAACACAGCACAGCCGTCATGGCCAGAGCCAGGAGGGCCAGCGAGGGGCCGCCCCGACGTCGGGCGAGGACGAAGATCCCCAGGACGGCGACCGCCTCGATCAGGATCGTCCCGATGACCTGGCCGGCTGGGCCGGGGAAGAGGGCGGCGGGACCGGCGAGGGCGTCGTAGAAGAGTGGCCCGGGATGGTTGTGGTCGATCCCGGACGTCCACGACGACGTGGTCGACGGCCCCAGCAGTGGCAGCTCCCCTCCACCCAGCACGTCCCGGGCACGGATGCCGATCGTGGCCGCGTCGCCGACCGGTACCCAGTCCCGTGTGATGGCACGTACTGCGGCGACGACGAGAGGCAGCAGGGACACGGCGAGCGCCACCCACGAGAGCCGTTCGCGAAGCCGGTCGGCGTCGCTTCGGGACCGCCGGGCAACATCTCCCGTCGCCTCGGCAGGTGCGCCGCCGGCTTCGGCCTCCGGCAGCGAGATGACCTGATCCCTTGACGGCATGGCTGTGAGCCCCCCACGTTGCCGGGCCTTCGCCTCGAGCGATGGTCAGTGCGTGGCCGCCTCGTCGAGGGCGCCAACGAACCTGCCCTCGGGCCGCACGGCGAGGCGCGCCGCTGCTCCACGGCTCGAAGGGCGCACGGACTCGGCTGCCCGCGTCCCAGGTGCAGGAAAGGAGGCCATCGTCACCGCGTCAGCGATCCCCTCGACTTGGCCGGCTCGGGCAGAGTACATGGCGTTGCCCGTTGATGCCGGCCCCACCCGGGCGGTACGGACTCGACCACGGTGCGTCGCCTCGTGCGCTCACGCGCCGCTGCGGTGTATCCGGACACCGCCGTCGTGGCGGTCGGCGCCGCGCGAGAACCGCAGGTCCCGGCGGTCAGTGATCGCGGCCGCCGATGCCCGTGGCCACCTCGCCCATCCGACCCTCCGGCGAGTCAGGGGCCAGCGGGGGCGTGTCGGCACCGGCGCCTCTTGCCATACCCTCCAGGGCCTCCCCGAGGGCGTCGGGCGCGGCCACGGTCGGGGCCCAGCCCAACTCGCGGCGGGCGCGGTCAGTGGACATCGTCGGCAGGTCGAGCACCAGGTCGAGCAGGTCGGGGGCGGCGGGGACCGCGCGCAGCCACCAGGCCGCGGCCAGCGCGTTCCGGAACAGCGGGCGCGGCACCTCGACCACGCGAGTGCCCAGGACCTCGCGAAGGGTCGGGATGTCGATCACCGGGTCGGCAGCCACGTTGAACGCGCCGCGGGCGTCGCCGAGGGCCGCGGCGGCGAACGCGCGGGCGACGTCTCGGGCGTGCACCGCCTGGAAGCGAAGGCCGGCCGGCATGGGTACCGCCGGTAGCCGTCCCGGACGCAGCAGGGCTCGGGGCACGAGCGGACCCATGAACAGGCGCCGCTGCTCCGACGCCGCCGGCTGTTGGAACACGAACGCCGGGCGCAGCCGTACGACGCGCAGCCCCTGGTGGCGAGCTTCCACGGCGTCGAGGACCCGCTCCACGTAGGCCTTCTCCCGCCCGTAGGCGGCGGTCGGCCGGCTGTGGGTCGGCCACGACTCGGCCACCGGGCCTTCGCCGGGCGAGTAGACACCGACCGACGACGAGTGCACGATCGCGCCCACCCCGGCCGCGACCGCAGCCTCGGCCATCCGGATGCTGCCGATCACGTTGGCCTGCCAGGTGACGAGAGGATCATGGGTGGGCTGGAACAGCCAGGCGAGGTGGACCACCACGTCGGCGCCCGCGAACGCGGGGGCGAGGTCGTCGGCCACGACGTCCGCCTCCCGCAGCTCCACATCAGCTGGCCAGCCGCGCGGTGCCGGGCGCCGGCGGGCCACGCCCACGACGGAGGTCACCCGGGAGTCGCGCCGCAACTCCTCGACCACCGCGCTGCCGATGTTCCCGGTCGCGCCGGTGACGACGATGCGCATGCGCCCCGCGCTACCCGGCCACCCCGCCGCCAAACCGGGCCAACACCCGGCCGGGACGCAGCGCCGCCACCCGGTCGTGCAGCAGCGCCGCCCGGGCCGCGTTAGCGCCACAGGCGCCGTGGACGCCGCCCCCGGGATGGGCCGATGCCGACGCCAGGTACAGGCCCGCCAGCCCGGTCTCGGGCCGGCCCCAGCCCGCCCACGGTCGGAACACCAGCTGCTGGTGGAGTTGGTAGGTGCCGGCCCCGATGTCGCCGTCCACCAGGTTGGCGTCCCAGGCCTCCAGCTCCGCCGGTCCCAGCACATGGCGGGCCAGCACGCTGTCGCCGAACCCCGGGGCATAGCGCTCGACCCGGGCCTCGACGCTTCGCACCACGGCGTCCACGTCCGACCGGTCGAGCGGGCGCTCCCGGCCAGTGGCCGTGTCGCGGCAGCGGGCGGGGACGTGGGTGTACGCCCACGCCGACTCCGTTCCCGGGGGCGAGCGGGTGGGGTCGGCCACCGTCATCTGCCCGAACACCACGAAGGGGTCGCGGGGAACCCGGCCGGCGACGATGTCGGCCGTGCCGAGCGTCAGCTCGTCGATGGACGCCGCCAGGTGCACCGTTCCGGCCGTGCCGGCCACGGGGTCCTGCCAGGGCACCGGGCGGTCGAGCGCCCAGTCGACCTTGACCGTGGCCCAGCCCCGCTGGAACCCGGCCAAGCGCCGCTCGACCGCGGCCGGTAATGCCTCCCGCGGGACGAGGTTGGAGAACAGGCGGAAGGCGTCCACGTCGGCGAGCACGGCCCGGCGGGCGCGCACCCGGTCACCGGCCACCTCGACGCCCACCGCCCGGTGGCTCCGCCCAGCCCGCTCCACCACCACCCGGTCGACGCCCTCGCCGCACCGCAGCGTGCCACCCGCGGCCTGGAACCGGGCGACCAGCGCGGCCGTCAGCTCGCCGGCTCCCCCGACCGGCACCGGGTAGCCGATGTCCTGGCCGAGGGACGCCAGCAACCACCCGAGCATGCCGCTGGGCGCGGCGTCGGGCGACACGTCGGCGTGGAGCGCGTTGCCGGCGAGGAGCAGACCACCGCCCCGTCCGCGAAAGGTCTCGTCGGCCATGCGCCGCACGGGCAGCAATGCGAAGCGGGCCAGCTCAGCGAGCTGGCGGGGCCCGACGGCGGCAGTCAGGCGCAGCGCCGGGCGCACCGGCGGGAACGGCGACATCAGCGCCGCCACCAGGGAGGGACCGAGCCGTCGCCAGCGGCCGAACAGCTCGAGCCAGGCTTCGCCGTCCCCCGCGGCGAAGGCGTCGAGCGATGCCGCGGTGTCCTCCGGCTGGCGGTGGAGGACCGCGCTGGGGCCGTCGAGTGTGGGGTGGGCGACCACCGCCGGGCTATGGCTCCACGCCAGCCCGTGGCGCTCCAGATCGAGGCCGGCCAGCACCGAGGACCCCGCGGCCAGCGGGTAGAAGGCGCTGAACAGATCGTTGCGGAACCCCGGCGCCGTGACCTCGGCCGTGCGGACGGCACCTCCCGGCTCGTCCTGCGCCTCCAGCACGAGGACGTCCCACCCTGCGTCGGCCAGCAGGTTGCCGGCGACGAGGCCGTTGGGCCCGGCGCCTACGACGACGGCGTCCCTGGTCTCCATGCGGGCTCAGCCGGGGATGGCGTCGGCCGTGCCGCGCCGCCGCACCTCGGCCCGTGCCGCGGCGAGGTCCTCCAGGCGGCGCAGCGCCACCCGGTTGCGGGCCGCCATGACGGCATCGAGCGGCGGCGACCACACGACCCTGAGCGGGCCCTCCGTGGGATGCTCGGTCATCTCGACCCGGGTCCCACCGTCGGCGGCGGCCAGGGTAAAGATCACATCCGCAGTCCCCAGCGGGCCGAGTCCGGCGGCGAGGTGCAGCCTCTCCGGCAGGTCGTCGGTGACCACGGTCGTGTCGTCTCGGAGGTGGAGCACGGCGAACCCGATGCTGTGGTGGAAGCGGGTGCCGGGTTCGGGCCAGCGGGCATCGAACCAGCGGATGCGCTTGCTGCCGACGACGACCCCATCGTACGTGCGGGGGTCGGCGAGCACCGAGGCGACGGCGTCA
>JBKPHT010000331.1:0-2512 GCA_046730015.1 Actinomycetota bacterium | reverse complement strand
CGGCGACGCCGGCGACGGCGTGGCTGTCGCGGGTGGCGAGCCACAGCGCGAGCGCCGCCAGGACGGCGGCGGCCCGGGGCCAGGTGACGCCGCGGGTCAGCTGGACGATGGCGGCGGCCACCAGCGCCAGCCCCGACGTGGCCAGCGACTCGGACAGCACCGACGACTCCCACATCACCACCGGCGTCGTGACGGAGAACGCGGCGACCAGACCCACGGCGACCACCCGCGCGAGGCGCCCGGGGACGGCG
Source organism: Actinomycetota bacterium (assembly GCA_046730015.1). GTDB lineage: Bacteria > Actinomycetota > Acidimicrobiia > Acidimicrobiales > VFJN01 > ZC4RG19. Next base: position 2,261 of record JBKPHT010000331.1, on the reverse strand, counting down.
GTCCACACCGAGGCCGCCAGCGCCGCCCAGCACAGCGCGGCCAGGGTCGCCTGGGCGCCGAGATACGCCTGCTCGCCGCCACCCACCAGCTTGAGCAGCACCGGGGCCGCCGGCGACCGCCTGCCCGCCCACAGGTCGGTGCCGAGCCACGACGAGCGCGAGCTGGCCACGAAGTCGGCCGTGTCGTTCCACACCAGGGCGACCTGGTCGCGGAGCTGCCAGGCCCGGACGGCCCGCCCCACGCCGGCCACTGTGACCACCACCGCGGCCATCGCGATCCAACGGTCGTTCGACCGCTCCCGGGTCATCCGGGGAACGGTAGTGCCGGCGGGATCACGGCGGCAGGACGACGAGGTCGTCGCGGTGGACCACCTCGTGGGTCACCCCCTCGGGCAGCTCGTAGGTCCGGCGGCCCGCCACCTCCCGGAGGCCGGCGGCGTCGAGCCGGCTGAGGCCCTTGGCGAAGACGATCCCATCGGGGCCGGAGATCTCGACGGCCTCGTCGGCCTCGAAGCTGCCCTTCACGCCGGTGACGCCGGCGGGGAGCAGCGATACGCCCCGCTCCAGCAGGGCCCGCTTCGCCCCCTCGTCGACCACCACGATGCCCGACGAGCCGACGGCGAATGCGATCCACAGCTTGCGGGCCGGCAGCCGGCGGCGCCGGGGCACGACCACGGTTCCGATCCCCTGGCGGCCGGACACGGCCTCGACCAGCACGTCGTCCCGGTCGGCGTGGGCGATCACGGCCCGCACCCCGGACCAGGCGGCGATCTTGGCCGCGGCCAGCTTGGAGGCCATGCCGCCGCTCCCCCGGTCGCTGCCCACCCCGCCGGCCATCCGCTCGAGGGTGTGGTCGACCTCGACGATCTCCTCGATCAGCGACGCCTCGGCGTCGAACCGAGGGTCGCCGGTCAGCAGCCCCGGCTGGTCGGTGAGCAGCACCAGCAGGTCGGCGCCGATGAGGTGGGCCACCAGGGCCGCCATGCGGTCGTTGTCGCCGAAGCGGATCTCGTCGTCGGCGATGGCGTCGTTCTCGTTGACGACCGGGACGACGCCCAGCTCCAGCAGCCGGGTGACGGTCGACCGGGCGTGCAGGTACTGCTGGCGGACCATGAAGTCGAGCGGGGCCAGCAGCACCTGGCCGCCGATGAGCCCGCCCCGGGCCAGCGCGGCGTCGTACACCCGCATCAGCCGGCTCTGCCCGACCGCGGAGGCGGCCTGCAGCGTGACGGCGTCGCGGGGCCGGCGGCGGCCGGACAGCCGGAGGGCGGGCAGCCCGGCGGCGATCGCCCCGCTGGTGACCATGACGACCCGGTGGCCCTCCCGCCGGAGCGCCACGACCTCATCGCAGAACTTGGCGACGGCGGCGTCGTCGATCTCGCCCGAGTCGGTGGTGATCGACGAGGTGCCGACCTTGGCGACGACGATCATCGGTCGACGTCCTCGTCCGCGAAGTCGAACACCAGCCCGCCGATGCGGACCTGATCGCCCGGCCGGGCCCCCGCCCGGGCCAGCGCCCGGTCGACGCCCAGCCGTTCGAGCCGGCGGTGGGTCTCCTCCAGGGCGTCCCGCCGGGTCAGGTCGGACAGGTTGACGGCGCGGAGGGCCTCGCGGCCCTCGACGACCCAGCCGCCCCCCTCCCGGGACACCGTGTAGCCCTCCTGGACCGGCCGGTGGACGACGAACTGGGTCGGTGCGGGCAGCTCGGCCCGGGCGGCCCGGACCGCGGCCGCGAGCCGGCCCCGCAGGGCGGCGATCCCCTCGCCGGTGACGGCCGAGATGCGCAGGTCGACCGGCAGGTCGTCTCCCGCGAACCCGTCGCCCGGCTGGGCCAGGTCGGCCCGGCTGGCCACCACCACCCGCTCGCGGGTGAGCAGGTCGGGCTGGTAGGCGCCCAGCTCGGTCAGCAGGACGTCGAGCTGGTCGGCCGGCGAGCGCTCGGCCGCGGGGGCGACGTCGAGCAGCACGCACAGCACCCGGGCCCGCTCGATGTGGCGGAGGAACCGGTGTCCCAAACCCCGGCCCTCGGCCGCACCCTCGATGAGCCCGGGCACGTCGGCCACGACGTATTCGTCGCCGTCCTCCATCCGGACGACGCCCAGGTGGGGCTCCAGGGTGGTGAACGGGTAGTCGGCCACCTTGGGCTTGGCGGCGGAGATGCGGCTGATCAGGGTCGACTTGCCCACGTTGGGGAAGCCGACCAGGGCGACGTCGGCCAGCAGCTTGAGCTCGAGGCGGAGCCAGCGGTCCTCGCCCTCCTC
>JBKPHT010000330.1:0-7759 GCA_046730015.1 Actinomycetota bacterium | reverse complement strand
GCCCTCGGCCAGCAGCGTGGCGATGCCGGCCGTGGCCTTGATGACGCCACCGGGGACCGGCCCGGCCTCGGTCACGCCCAGGTGGAGGGGGTGGTCGACGGCGTCGGAGAGCTGGCGGTAGGCCTCGATCATCAGCGGCACCGACGACGCCTTCACCGAGATCTTCACGTCCTCGAACCCGACCTCGTCGAAGTAGGCCAGCTCCATCTGGGCCGACTCGACCATGGCCTCCGGGGTGACCCGGCCGCCGTACTTCTTGTACAGGTCCGGGTGCAGCGAGCCGCCGTTGACCCCGATGCGGATCGGGACGCCGCGATCCCTCGCCTCCTGGGCCACCAGCTTGATGTGCTCGGGCCGGCGGATGTTGCCCGGGTTGAGCCGCAGGCAGTGGACCCCGGCCTCCAGCGCGGCCAGCGCCATCCGGTACTGGTGGTGGATGTCGGCCACGATCGGCACCGGCGACCGGGGCACGATGCGGGCCAGGCCCTCCGCCGCCTCGACCTCGTTGCAGGTGCAGCGGACGATGTCGCAGCCGGCCATGGCCAGGTCGTAGATCTGCTGGAGCGTGCCGTCGACGTCGGCGGTCTTGGTCGTCGTCATCGACTGCACGCTCACGGGCGCGTCGCCGCCGACGGGCACGTCCCCCACCATGATCTGGCGGGTCTTGCGGCGCGGGTAGGAGGACTGGCCGAGCTCCACGATGCGGTCTCTCAGACGTCGATCGGGTTCACGATGTCGAGGTAGAGGCTGGCGACCCCCAGCACCAGCAGGCCCATGATCACGGCGTAGGTGAGCGGCAGCAGCTTGGCCATGTCGGCGTGGTAGCGGCGGCCCGCCCGCGACCGGACCCGCTCGTAGATGGCGACCGCGGCGTGCCCGCCGTCGAGCGGCGGCAGCGGGGCCATGTTGAGGATGCCGATGAAGATGTTGACCTGGAAGAACATCAGCAGCACCCACATCCAGCTGTCCTCGCTGAGCTGGACCGCCATCCGGATGGCGCCGTAGATCGAGATCATCCGGTTGTCCGAGCCGTCGTCGGAGGACACCTGGGAGCCGCCCGAACCCGACGACGCCGGCGCCGGGTCGTCGGCTCGGCCGACGGTGTCGGCGAAGTCACCGAGGCCGCGGGGGCTGAAGAAGCCGCCCATGGCCGCCGCGGCCTCGCCGATGAACGACGCCATCTCGCCGGGGGCCTCGACGATCGCCGACCCGAGGCCGATGGCCTGGCGGGAGGCGGCGGCCCCCACGCCGAGGAACGGCGAGCCCTCGTCGCCGCCCTGGCGGGCGGGGCGGGGCCGCAGCTCGGCGGACAGGGTCATCGGCCGCCCATCGCGCTCGATGCCGAGCGTCACCTGGTCGCCCACCTCGCTGGCCCGGATGTCGTCGGTGACGTCTGCCCACGTCGCGACGTCGTGGCCGTTGAACGAGACGATGCGGTCGCCCTCCCGCAGCCCGGCGTCGTCGGCCGCGCTGCCCTGCACCACCGAGCCGACCTCCCAGTTGCGGGCCCGGGCGGCGTCGTCGGTGAGGCTGCCGCCGGGGACGCCGACGACGCCGAGCAGGAGCACGAGCAGGACGAACGCCTGCAGCATGTGCATGATCGAGCCCGCCGACACCACCAGCAGCCGCTTCGGGAACGACTGCTGGCGGTAGGTCCGGGGCTCGTCGGCCGGGTCGACCTCGTCGAGGTTGTTCATCCCGATGATGCGGACGTAGGCGCCGGCCGGGATCGCCTTGAGGCCGTACTCGGTCTCGCCCCGCCGGAACGACCAGACGCGGGGCCCGAAGCCGATGAAGAACTCGGTCGCCTTCATCCCCGACCAGCGGGCGGTGACGTAGTGGCCCAGCTCGTGGAGGAAGATCATCAGCGCGAAGCCGAGGACGATGATCGGCACGGCCCACCCGAACCACAGGCCGACGAGCACGATCGCCCCGAGCACGGCCAGCAGGCCGGTGACGCCGGTCTCGTAGACCGGTTCCCCGGGCCGACCGGTGGCGCGGGTCGGGGTCGGGACCGGCGGCGCCGGAACGCGGTCCGAGGCCGCCGCCTCGTCCTCTCGGTGCGTATCGGTCATCCTGCGATCCTCTCGATCTCCCGCCGCGCCGTCTCACGGCCCTGCCGGTCGGCGGCGATGACGGCCTCGACCCCGTCGGCGTCTCCCCCATCATGCCGGGACAGGACCGCATCCAGAACCTCGGCGATGGACACCCAGGCGATCCGGCCGGCCAGGAACGCCGCCACCGCCTCCTCGTTGGCCGCGTTGAGCACGGCCGGGGCCAGGCCACCGCGCCGGCCCGCGGCGTACGCCAGGCCGAGGCACGGGAACGCCTCCCGGTCCGGCGGCTCGAACTCGAGCGGCCCGCAGGCGGTCCAGTCGAGCCGGCCGAACGGCGTCGCGATGCGGTCGGGCCAGGCCAGCGCGTAGCCGATAGGCAGCCGCATGTCGGGCCGGCTGAGCTGGGCGATCGTCGACCCGTCGGTCATCTCGACCATCGAGTGCACGATCGACTGGGGGTGGACCACCACGTCGATGTCGTCGTAGCCGATGCCGTGCTCGTCGCCGAACAGCTCGTGGGCCTCGATGACCTCCAGGCCCTTGTTCATGAGCGTCGACGAGTCGACCGTGATCTTCGGCCCCATCGACCAGGTCGGGTGCGCGAGCGCGTCGGCGACCGTGACCCCCGCCAGCTCGTCCCGGCTCCGGCCCCGGAACGGGCCGCCGCTGGCCGTGAGCACGATCCGGGCCACGCGCGACTGCCGGCTCCGATCGACGGCGCCCGCCGCGGCCGCCGCAGCCAGGCACTGGTGGACGGCGCCGTGCTCCGAGTCGATCGGGACGATGTGGCCGGCCCCGGGACGGCGCAGCGCAGCCCGGACGACGGGGCCGCCGGCGATGAGCGACTCCTTGTTGGCCAGCGCGAGCCGCTTCCCGGCGGCCAGCGTGGCCAGGGTCAGGCGGAGCCCCGCGAAGCCGACGACGCCGTTCACGCAGACATCGGCCACCCCGCCCATCTCGGCCAGCGCCGCGGGCCCGGACCGCACCTCGGTGCCGGGCGGGACGCCGGCGGCCACGTCTGCCTCCCGGGCGGCGTCGCCCACCACCACCAGCTTGGGCCGCAGCGCCCGGGCCTGGGCCACCAGCGCCTCGGCGGACGACCAGGCGCCGAGGGCCACCACCTCGAACCGGTCGGGCTCGGCCTGCACCACCTCGATCGTCTGGGTGCCGATCGACCCGGTGGACCCGGCGATGGCGACGGTCGTAACGGCCACGGGGCCAGGCTACTGCCGCGCCCGTCCCCGGTCGCTGCGCCCGCCGGGCGCCCGGGGCGCGACCGGGCGAGGGCCGCGGGTCACACCCCGCGGCCGGCTGGCGGTGAGGTCAGGTCAGGACGAAGTCGCTCAGGCGGGCCAGGTACCAGACAGCCGGCAGCACGAACAGCAGCGCATCGAACCGGTCGAGCAGGCCGCCGTGGCCGGGGAGCACGCTGCCCATGTCCTTGATGCCCAGGTCGCGCTTGACGATCGACTCGGCCAGGTCGCCGAGCGGGGCCACCAGGGCGACCAGCAGGCCCAGCTTCAGGCCCTCCTGCCAGGTGTCGAACGGCGTCACCCCCACGGCGGCGTACACCACGGCCGCCACCACGGCCAGCACCATGCCCCCGGCCAGGCCCTCGATCGTCTTGTTGGGGCTGGCCGCCGACAGCGGCCGCGACCCGGCGCTGCGCCCGACGAACAGGGCGCCCACGTCGTAGCCGACCGTCGGGATCACCGCCGCCAGCAGCAGCGCGATGCCGTTGCCGAACGGGTCGGCCAGCAGCAGCCCCACGTAGGCCCCGAACAGGCCGATCCACCCCACCCCGAGCAGGGTGACCCCGATGTTGGCCACGGGCCGCTCGCCACCTGCGCCCACCAGGTACCAGAGGAAGCACACCGCCACGGCCAGCACGCCGACCAGGGGGAGCGCCCCCTCGCCGTAGTTGTACGCGGCGATGGCCAGGCCGGCCGTCGCCGCCACCGCCACCGGCATCGGGGCCTCGAACCCCGCGGTGTTCACGGCCACGATGTACTCGTACGCCATGTAGGCCAGCACCGGGACGGAGACGATCATCCCGCCCAGCGGGCCCAGCACCTTGAACAGGGCCAGCGCCGCCGCCGCGAACACCACCGCCACCAGCAGCGCGGTCCGCAGGTCGCGGTCCGGGGCCCGGCGGGAGCGCCGGGACGCCCGGCGGGGCGGCGCCATCCTGCCGCCCTGGCCCTGGGCGTAGCCGGCGACCGGCTCCTCGTACACCTCCTCGTCGTAGACGTCGTCGTAGGACTCGTCGTAGTCCTCGGCGTAGGCGTCGTCGCTGTAGGCGTCTTCGTAGGCGGGCGGAGCTGCCCCCGGCGGGCCCGACTCGGGGAACACCGACCGGCCGGGCGACGGGTCGATGCCCTCGTCGAAGGACACCGGCGTCCCCTGAATCGGCCGCTTCCGGCCCGGCGGCGGGGGGGTCGGGTCGGGCCAGCCGCCCGGACCGCCCGGGCCGGGGGGCGGCGCGCCGCCCGCGCCCCGGGGTGGCACCGGCGGCGGCATCTCCGGGTGCGCCCGGGTCGGCTCGGCGGGCTCGTCCCGCCACCGGGGGTCGGCGTCGAACCCCGACCAGTCGTCGTCCCGGCGGGGGTCGCGGCGGTTCATGTTGGGCACCTCCTCGGCGGCCGACCCGGACCAGTGCGAGAGCTCGGGTGCCTCGGCCCGCCTCTCGACCGGGACCACCGGGGGCCGCTCGATCGAGTTGGGATCGTCGTAGGAGCCGAGCGGGAAGCGCAGCGCCGGGCGCGGGCCCTCGTGCGGGGGCTGCACCGGGCGGTCGCCGAAGCGGGGCTGGTCGTCGGCCAGGCGGTGGCGGATGTCGTCGCGCTCCATCGCCTCGGCGGCCTCGTCCGCACCCAGCAGCCGGACGCCCTCGGTGGGATCACGGTGGCGCTTGTCGCGGCGGTCGTCCCGATCGCTCATCGGCGCGCCCTTCGGGCTGCGCGCACTGAGCGATCGGCCCTTCGGGCCGAGCAACGCACTGCGCTGATGGCTCGCTCGCTTCGCTCGCTCACTTCGTCTTCCTCTCGTCGGGCCCACCCGGGGTCTGACTCGGGTCGTCGCCACAATCCTGCACCCGCCAGCACGCCAGGTGGTGGCAAAGGGGTGAGCGGCGTCTGACCCTCCCTCCCCCTTCCGTGCCGGGCTCAGACCTCGAGGAGCTCGTGCTCCTTGTGCTGGAGCGCCTGGTCCACCTCGGCCTCCTGCTCGTGGGTCAGCTTGTCGAGCTCCTTCTCGGCCCAGTTCAGGTCGTCGGCCGAGATCTCGCCGTCCTTCTCCAGCGACTCCAGGTCGTGGCGGGCGCCGCGGCGGGCGTGGCGGATCCGCACCCGCCCGTCCTCTGCCATGCCCTTGACCAGCCGCACCAGCTCCTTGCGCCGTTCCTCGGTGAGCGGCGGGAAGCTGAGCCGGATGACCTGGCCGTCGTTGCTCGGCGCCAGACCCAGGTTGCTCTGCTGGATCGCCTTCTCGATCGCGCCCATCGCCCCCTTGTCGTAGGGGCTGATGACCAGCAGCCGGGCCTCGGGGACCGTGAACCCGGCGATCTGCTGGAGCGGCACCTCGGTGCCGTAGTAGTCGACCGGCAGCTTCTCCACCAGGGCCGGCGCCGCCCGGCCGGTCCGCACCCCGGTGAACTCCGACCGGGCGTGGGCGACGGCCTTGGCCATCTTCTCGCGGGCGTCGTCGAGGACCATCGAGATCATGTCGTCGTCGGGCACGGCGTGCTCCTGGATCGAGGCGGCGAGGCGCGGGGACCGGCGGTCCGCGGCGCCCGGCGCCATCCGCTAGTGGATCAGCGTACCGATCGCCCGGCCCCCCACGATGGACCGGATGTTGCCTTTGCCCAGCAGGTCGAACACCACGATGGGCAGCTTGTTGTCCATGCACAGGGTGATGGCGGTCGAGTCCATGGCCTTGAGGCCCCGGTTCAGCACGTCGAGGTAGCTCACCTCGTCGAGCTTGGTGGCCGACGGATCGGTCCGGGGGTCGGCCGTGTACAGCCCGTCGACCCCGGAGTGGGTGCCCCGCAGCATCGCGTCGGCCTCGATCTCCACCGCCCGGAGCGCGGCCGCCGTGTCGGTGGTGAAGAACGGGTTGCCGGTGCCGCCGGCGAAGATCACCACCCGGCCCTTCTCCAGGTGGCGGATCGCCCGGCGCCGGATGTAGGGCTCGGCCACCTGGGCCATGTGGATCGCCGTCTGCACCCGTGTCGGCTGGCCGAGGCGCTCCAGCGTGTCCTGCAGCGCCAGGGCGTTGATGACCGTGGCCAGCATGCCCATGTAGTCGGCCTGTGAGCGGTCCATCCCGGCGCCCGCACCGGTCATGCCCCGCCAGATGTTGCCGCCGCCCACCACCACCGCGACGTCGACGCCGGCGTCGCGGACGTCGGCGATCTCGGTGGCGATGTACTCGGCGAACTGGCCGTCGATGCCGTAGCCGCTGTCGCCGGCGAACGCCTCCCCGGAGAGCTTCAGCAGGATGCGCCGGTACTCATTCATCGGGTGCCCCCTTCGGGAGGCACCGATGAACGATCGGCCCTTCGGGCCGAGCAACGCACTGTGCTCATGGTTCGCTCGCTTCGCTCACTCACGTCCCGTCCTCCCGGTCGCGGTCGTCGACGCCGCGGGGGCCAGGGACGGAGCGCTCACCGGTCCGACCCTCAGCCACCGATGAAGAGCTGGGCGAACCTGACGATCTCCGCCTCGCCGCTGGCCGCCAGCTGGGCGACGGTCTGCTTCTCGTCGCGCACGAACGGCTGCTCCAGGAGCACCCGCTCCTTGTACCAGCCGTTGAGCCGGCCCTCGACGATCTTGGGCCACGCCTGCTCCGGCTTGCCCTCGGCCTTGGTGATGTTGAGCAGCGTCTCGCGCTCCTCGGCCACGACCGCGGCCGGCACCTCGTCGCGGGTGAGGTACTGCGGCTTGGCGAAGGCGACGTGGACGGCGACGTCGTGGGCCAGCTCCTGGTTGCCGCCGTCGAGCACGACGACGACGCCGTTGACCCCCCGGCCGTCCTGCCGGTGCAGGTAGGTGTCGACGACCTCGCCCTCCGCGAGGGTGATCTGGATCGCCCGGCCGACCTCGATGTTCTCCTTGAGGGTGACACGGAGGTCGTCGATGGCCTCGCCGTAGTCTGCGACGGCGCCCTCGCCTCGGGCCGCGACCGAGTCGGCCAGCTCCTGGGTGAGCCGGATGAACGCCTCGGACTTGGCCACGAAGTCGGTCTCGCACTTGAGCTCGACGAGGCCGACCGTGCCGACGTTGGTGGCGATGGCGATGGCGCCCTGGGCGTTCTCGCGTCCGGCCCGGTCGTCGGCCTTGGCCAGGCCCCTCTCGCGCAGCAGCTTGCGCGCCGCGTCCATGTCACCGTCGGTCTCGGTGAGCGCCTTCTTGGCGTCCATCATCCCCGCGCCGGTGGACTGGCGCAGGGCTTGGACGTCCTTGGCGGTGAAGTCGGCCATCGGGGCTCAGGACTCCTGGGTCTCGGTGGTGGTGTCGTCGGTGGCGGTCTGGTCGGTCGCGGCCTCGTCGGTGGCAGCCTCGTCGGTGGCGGTCTCGTCGCTGGCGGCCTGGGCGGTGGCGGCCTCGTCGGTGGCGGCCTGGGTGGTGGCGGCCTCGCCCTCGGGGGCGGCGGGCCCGGTCGCGTCGGGGGCGGCCTCGGGGGCGGCGGGCCCGGTCGCGTCG
>JBKPHT010000329.1:0-20735 GCA_046730015.1 Actinomycetota bacterium | reverse complement strand
CCTTCTAAGCAGCGGGTCGTGGGTTCGAGTCCTACCGGGGGCGCTCTGTGGTCCTGACCAGGGTGTTTCCGACGCCGTTGCACTGTGCGCGGCGTGAAAAGTCATCCGGTGCAGTTATCCCGTCCCACCTGGGCAGGGTCCTCGACTGAGTAGCCTCACGGCCATGTCCAAGAAGACGGCCAAGCGCCGGGCGAAGGCCCGCCGTAAGAAGGCCAACCACCGGCGTAAACCGAACGCCCGCTGACCTCGGCCGTTGGCCACAGGAGATCGGCCGTTTAGGAGGGCGCGCCTCGGTCGCTGTGTTTGCCCTGGTTGCCCTGGTTCGTGACGATGACTCCCGCATCCGTCCCGCGCCAGCCCCAGTAGCACGGCACCTACGGCATGGCCATCGATGCAGGACATGTCACCGAATCCGCCGTCCGAGCGCCGCGCTCGCCCTCGTGGAGGGCTGACTTGACCACGCCCATCCCGGGGACCTCGCAACAAATGCGTGCATGAACGGTCGGGGACGTTGGGGGAGAAGTGGTGGATGACCAGGGCCCGCCGGCGGTGATCTCGCAGAGAATCGGTCGTTTACTGCGAACCCTCGCGCTATTGCATCTGATGCAAGTTGACGAAACCATCGTTGTAGATCGCGTTTGGGTGGTCGTGGTCGGTGGCGGCCCCTCGCCACCACTGTTCGGCTTCGGCCAGGTTCTCGTCGCCGCCCCGCTCCTTGAGCAGGGCCGATCCGAGCGCCGTTCATCGACCGGTGCCCGACATCCCCCGCTGCCACCGAAGTGGTAAGTCATGGGCATGCGCATGCGAGGCTGGTGGGGGTTGGGTGTGGGGGCCGTGGGCCTCGTCGCTGGGGTGGTGGCCGCGCCGCCCAGTGTGGCTGCGACCGCTCCGGTGGAGCGGGTGACGGTCGATCAGGCCGGGGGCGAGCCCGACGGGTCGAGCGCAGACCCCACCGTGAGCGCGGACGGGCGGTTCGTCGCCTTCCTGTCGCAGGCCACCGATCTGGTGCCGGGCGACGGCAACGGGGTGGGCGACGTCTACGTACGCGACCGCCTGGAGGGTCGGACGATCCGGGTGACGGTCGGCGCCGACGGTGGTGACAGCAACGGGGAAAGCCGGGAGCCGCGCATCAGCGCCGACGGCCGGTCCGTGGCCTTCACCTCGCTGGCGACCAACCTGCTCCCCGCCTCCGAGCCCCCGCTGAGCGGCTTCACCACGCAGGTGTTCGTCCGCGACCTCCGGGCCGGCACCACGGCCCTGGTCAGCGCTACTCCGACCGGCGGGCCCGGCGAGGGCGACAGCCGCGAACCGTCGATCAGCACCAACGGTCGCTTCGTGGCCTTCACCTCGGCCTCCAGCGACCTGGCTCCGGGCGGCGGCGCGGGACCGGCCCTGGGGCACCAGGTGTTCGTCCGGGACATGAAGCAGGCGCGCACCATCCAGGTCAGCGTGGGCGCTCACGGCGAGGCCCCGGACCGCAGCAGCGAGTCGCCGTCGATCAGCGGCAACGGCCGCTTCGTCGGGTACATGTCGTTCGCCTTCAACCTGGTCGACGACGGCGCCTCCACCAACCCGGACGGCGACATCTACCGCCTCGACCGGGCGTCGGGCAAGACCACCCGGATGACCGCAGGGCTGCCGGAACGGGAGGAGTTCCCGGCCAGCTTCGGAGCCCCCGAGCTGACCTTCAACGGCCGCCACGTCACCTACCTGTCCGGCTTCATCCACGAGAACGTCGACGCCCGGGACCTCCCGAACGGCGCGTCCGAGCGGATCTCGGTGCAGTCGTCGCTCGACAACCAGCGCCTCGACGCCTTCGGCCCCCGCACCAGCGACACCGGGCGCTTCGTCGTCTGGCGCTCGAGCAGCCCCCAGGTCCCCGAGGACCAGAACAACATCGACGACGTCTACGTGCGCGACACCGACACGGGCACCGTGACCCGCATCAGCGTGGCCGCCGACGGCGGCGACACCAACGACTTCAGCTTCGGGCAGGACATCTCCGCCGACGGCACCAAGGTCGTGTTCTCCTCGATCGCCTCCAACATCGTGGCGGGCGACGACAACGCGGCGTTCGACATCTTCCTCTTCGACTTGGGCGCCATCGGATAGCGGCGTCGGAGCGCCCCGCGCCAACCGACTGACATCCGCCCGGTGCCGTCCATGCCGAGACGCGCTGGTGCACCTCGGCATGCTGACCCGCCCGCGGGCTCGTACTCCTAGCCTGGGATCAACAAGCGGCTCCCACGGAGCCCCGAGGTTGACCGAAGCCCACGTTCTCGGCGGGCACCGCCAAACAAGAGACCGTCGAGCATGAGCCGTTACCTAGACGCCGCATTCGCCTCGGAGGCGTCGTTCTAGAGCGGATAACTATGCCAAGTCGCTCGTGTCTCGACATGCGTTTTCCCAGGTCAGGATGGCGCATGGGCCGTGCTTACTTCTAGGCAGCGGGTCGTGGGTTCGAGTCCTACCGGGGGCGCTCGGGTCCGCTGACCTGGGTTTTACCGGCACCGTGACCCCGTGCAGGGCATGAAGAGTCATCCGGTGCAGTTATCCGGTCCACCTTTGCGGAGGTGGTGCGGACCGAAGTTCGCCCAGGGGTCGCCTTCAAGCGACTGGCCGCCCGGGGTCACGGGGCTCGTGGAGGCCATAGGCGCGCTCTCGGACGAATGCGGCGACGGGTGATCCGCGGGCAACCCCGCCGGCATCGGCGGGCAGGTTGGCCGGCTGCCCCGGTGGTCAGCCGGTCAGCGCGGTCAGGCTCACGAACTCGTAGCCACGGGCGCGGATCTGGTCGATGATCTGCGGGAGGGCGGCGGCGTCCAGCATCGACCGGTCGGTCGGGTGCGAGCCCACGTGCATGAGGACGATCTCGCCGGGTTGCAGGCCCGCCAGGACCCGATCGACGACCCGCTGCACGGTCATCCCACCCGAGGTTCCCTGCCAGCCCAGCGTGTCGACAGTCCACCGGACTCCTACGTAGCCGAGGCCGTTGACGATCCCGAGCACGCGCGCGTCCACGTCACCGAACGGGAAGCGGAAGAGCGGGCGAGTCTCGGCTCCGCCGGTCACGAGGATGTGCCACTGGGCGTTCTCCACCTCGGCGCGGACCTGGGCGTCGCTGAGCGTCGTGAGCGCCGGGTGGGTATCGCTGTGGTTGCCGACGAGGTATCCCCCCACGGCGATCGCGTTCGTCTGAGCGGGGAACGATCGCACCCACTGCCCGGTCAGGAAGAACGTGGCGGGCACGTTCTTGGTCTTCAGCGTCTGCAGTATCGACGGCACCCCGTCGGCGTTGGCGCCAGCGTCGAATGTGAGCGCCACCACGGGCGCGCTCGTGGGTATGCGGGTCCAGTCGACGCCGAGCAACGACGGCGACGGTGCCGGCGGCGGAGCGGGCGCCCACGCCTGCGACCAGTCCGACCACGCGCCACTGCGGTGCCGGAGCGACCACAGCGCGTTGTCCGTCCCCCGCACGACGACGTCGACACCGCCGCTGCCGCCGCTCGCTCCCGGGGCGTCGATCAGAACACCGCCGAGGGGCTGCCATCCGCTCCAGCCGCCGCCCATGCCGGCGTTGAGGTACAGCCCGTTGTCGAGGCCTCGCACGACCACCCACGCGTCCGTGCCCTGCGGGCTCGGGGCCGCGGACGGTGCGGAGTAGGTCAGCCCACCGAGTGGTTCCCACCAGGACCATCCGCCCGCGGACCGTGTCCGGCGCCAGACGCTGTGATCGCTCCCCGCCACGTAGACGTCGAGTCGACCGGAGGCGACGGTCACGGCCGCAGGCCCCGTGGCCAGCACGCCGTTCAGCGCGGTCCACGCCGACAAGGTGCCGTCGGGCGCCATTGTCCGGGTCCACAGTTGGTCGTCGGTCCCCCGCGCGAAGGCGTCGATCCCGCCGTCCGCGCCGACGGCTACGGCGGGCGCCGACGACAGGATGCCGCCGAGGTCCTGCCAGCCACCCCACGTGCCGTTACGGTTCACGAGTACCCACAACCCCGAGTCCATGCCCCGCGCGGCGACCACCAGTGTCGACCCGGCCAGCGCCGCTGACGGCGCTCCGAGGATCCGCCCACCGAGGCTGGTCTGAGCCGACCAGACGCCGTCCTGAACCGTCCGCGTGAACACCGCGGTGTCCTGGCCGCGGTAGAAGGCATGAGAGAACCCGCCCGGGTCGGCGGCGAGGGCGACCGCGGAGGCCGCCGCCTGGTTGGCCGGGACGGCCTCGGCGGCCGCTGGTTCGACGCGGTCCCAACCGACCGGTGGTGCCGATACCTGGACGGTGAGCAGGAAGACCGCTACGACGGCACCGAGCCCGACCGCCCTGCGGCAGGATCGGTGGCGACGGAGTGTGGAGTCCGACATGGCCACCTCGCTGCTTCTGCCTCTGTCACTGTCCACCTGCGCAATCTGAATGACAAGGGTCGAATGTATGGACTTGCTCCGGCGGTGGGACCGGTGGCGCAGACCGTTCCAGCGGGTCGTGGGTCGAATCCTATTGGGGCGCTCGGGTCCGCTGACGGCGCTGGTGTGCCCGGTCCGGCCGGAGGTCACCAGCTCGTCGGCTTGCTCGGTGTCCGCAGCCACACGTCGAAGAAAGTGCCAAGGTCCTGGCCGGAGACCTCTTCGTAGACCGCCTCGAAGTCCTCCGTGGTTCCGGTCGAGTCGTCGTAGCGCACCAGCCACTCCCGGGCGGCCGCGTAGAACGCCTCGTCGCCGACCTCGACCCGAAGGGCGTGCAGCGTCGCCGCGCCACGGTCGTAGATCGCGCCGAGGAAGAGACCGAACGGGCCCGGGTCTGCGATCGCCAGGTTCCAGAATTCGTCGTCGGCGGGGATCTCCATGATCGCGTCGAAGCTCGCCTGGGCCGAGTCGCCACCCGAGGCCTCGCTCCACAGCCACTCGACGTACGTGGCCCATCCCTCGTTGAGCCAGATGTCCTGCCACCGCTCCGGGCTCACGGCGTTCCCGAACCACTGGTGGGCGAGCTCGTGAACGACGGTGAACTCGCGGGCCACGCGGGAGTACACGGGTCGGGTCTGCGTCTCGAGCGCATAGCCGACGGTGTCGTCGTCCACGATCGACCCGTAGGAGTTGAACGGGTACGGCACGAAGGCATCCTCGAGGAAGGCGATCATGTCCGCCTGCAGGGCGAGGCCGGCCTCCGTGGTGGCCGCGTTGGCCGGCGTGAGGTTGTCGTCGACGGCGTCTATGATCGGCAGCCCGCCGCTGGTCTCGGAGTAGCGCAGCTCGTAGTCACCGACCGAGGCGGTGGTCAGATAGCTGGCCTGCTCGTCCGGGGCGTCCCAGAACCAGGTGGTCCAGCCGTTCTCCGTGACCGGGTCGCCGGCGGGTAGCCCGTTGGCCACGGCCACCTTCTCCTCGGGCACGGTGATCTCGAAGTTGTAGGTCGCCTTGTCCGTCTGATGGTCGCTGACCGGGTACCAGGTCATCGAGCCTTCGGGCTCGCCCACCACCATGGCGCCGTCTTGCGTGGTCACCCAGCCGTAGAGGGCGCCTTCGATGTCCTCTGGCCGGGTGGTCTCGGCGCCGTAGGTGACGACGACCTGGGCCGTCTGCCCGCTCTTGATCTTGGGTCGGGGCTGGATCGTCAGCTCCCACACGCGGGCCTCGTCGTCCTGGACCTGCCAGTACGCCGCGCCCTCGACCTCGACACCGGACGGGGGTGGTGTCACCTCGCCGGCGGGCTTCCCATCGACCGTGATCGCCTGCACGTCCATGTCGCGCAGGTCGAGGTTGAAGCGATCCAGGTCCTGCGTCGCCACGAGATCGATGGTCGCGACACCGCTCAGCTGGCCGACGAGCGGCGCGGGGGCGGGCGCCGGCGGCGCGTAGGTTATGTCGAGGTCGTAGTGCTGGACGTCGTAGCCGCCGTTGCCGGCATACGGGAAGTAGGCGTCGCCGGCGCCGGCGGCACCGGCGGTGTACCTCGGCCCGCCCGGAGCACTCTGAGCGGCTGTCGCGCTCTCCGTCAGGACGAGTGCCCCCGCCCCGACCGCGATGGCGGTCACCGCCCCGAATAGCTGCTTGCGAACCCGCATGACGCTCTTCCTCCCCCTCGGTTGCCGCACAGTAGATGCCCGGCGTGGCGGGCGATACCCCCACGGTCCGTCGTCATCAGGGTGGTTATGAGCCCGGCAGCGTCGTCCACTCAGGAGACACGCGCATCGGCTACCGGCCCGACGGCGAGGTCCCGGCCTCCAAAGCGCAGAAGGAAATCTCCACGAAAGGCCCAGCCGGATGATCGGTACAGAGCCCGTGCGACTCGGCGACATGGCGCGCGCGGCCTAGTCGGCGAAGACGTCCCGGCTGTTCTGGATGAAGAAGGTGTGGTCATGACCCTTGTTGGGGTCTTCGCGGTTGTACGGCTTGGATGCGCTTCCGTCCGGGACGTCTTCCTCGGAGTAGATCGCGCCGACGGGGCACACATCGGGCTGATAGCACGCGGTGCACGATGTGCACTCGTCGAGGTTCACGTACAGCAGGCCGTCCCCGAAGATGCCGATGGCGTCCGGCCTCGGGGTGTGGGTGTTCTCGATCACGCCGCTGCCGGCTTCGTCCTCCGAGTACAGCAGGTTGCGCGCGGGGTCGAACTCGTAGATGCACTGCACGGGACAGACATCCACACAGGCACGATCCTTCACATCGATGCACGCCTCGGTGATGATCGCGAGACCGGCCACGAGTCAGCTCCTCGGTGATCAGCCTGCCTGACGCTTCGTTCCTCCGTCTGCATACCCGGTACGAGGAACATCTAGATGCGAGCGGCGACGAGCGCGGCGGCGAGTACCGGGAGGCCCCAGGAGATGGCGCGCAGCGCGGCTTCGGGGGGGTCGAGCAGGAGTTCTTCGTGTGCCGTGCGCTGACCGCCGTCTTGCAGGTCGAGGGCGATGTCGACCCGGCTGGTCTGCCGGCGGACGAACCGGACGCTGCTGCTCAGGGCTCGTTGCGCCCTCGACAGGGCGTAGGCGGCGGCGGCGGCGAGCAGGGCGGGGGCAGCAAGCCGTTCGGCCTGTGCGACGTAGGCGGTGAGCACGGGAAAGGCACCCCACGCGGCCGCAAACGCAGCGTCGGTGTGGAACCGGCCGTGAAACAGCTCGAGGTTGTAGGCAGCGACGAGGAACACGCCGACGACCACGAAGGGGACGAGCACGAGGCCCGCGCGGGTGACGCCCGCGACCCCGATGCCGACGGCGCCGGTGAGCGCGGCCGCGGCGGCGGTGGCGAGCACTGGGGACGGGATCGCGGTCCGCAGGGGCCGGCCGTTCAGCTCGTCGAGGGCGTGTGCGGCGATGCCCACCGCTAGGAAGAACGCGAGCAAGGTGGCGACGAGACGTTCTGCGTCGAATCGCGTTGCCAGGGAGGCGCCGATGGCCACGTACGAGAGATGCCACGCTGTGTACGGCGGGTGCAGGAGCGTCCACCAGTCACCGGCCGCGCCCGTCGCCGCATAGAAGGCGGGTCGCCGGTCAGCCATCGACGCGGCGCCCCCACATGACCAGCCCTCCCCCGAGGCTCATGACGCGGACGCCGACGTCGGCGATCCCGGCCCGGTGCCACGCCTCCACGGTCCACGGGAGGGGGTAGCGGTCGTAGTGGGTGGAGATGCTCGGGCCGAGAAAGCGCCCGACGCGGTACCACTCCCGTCCCGCCAGCCCTCCGAGGACGGGCAGGCCCACACGCGTGTAGAGCCACCAGGCGCCGCGCAGTAGCGGCCGGGGTGGGACGTGGAACTCGAGGCTGGCCACGGTGCCGCCTGGGCGGACCACACGGGCCAGTTCGGCGATGGTGGCGCCCGGATCGGCGACGTAGCGCAGCAGGTAGGTGAAGGTCAGCGCATCGAAGGTGGCGTCGGGGAACGGGAGCGCTTCGGCCTGCCCGTCGACCAGCGCGATCCGTTCCTGCGACGCCTCGCGCAGGACTGCCGCCTGGCCTCGGCGCAGCATCGCCTCGGTGATGTCGATCCCGGTGACGTGTGCGCTCGTTCGGCGGGCGATCTGGAGGGCGACGCCTGCCGTGCCGGTGGCCACGTCGAGCACGGTGGCCGGGCCACCCTCGACGACGGTGTCGACCATGGTCCGCCGCCACCGCCGGTTCTGACCGAACGACAGCGCCTCGGCCAGCAGGTCGTAGCGTCGCGGCAGGCCCTGGAAGAGCTCCTGCGCGAACCTGGTGGGATCCTGACGTGACCGGGTCAACACAGGCGCCTCCGCACATCGGGCCGTTTGTCGACTGTACTCACGGGAGGGTGGGCTGGTGCCTGCGGAGCGTGCTGACGTCGCGGTGATCGGAGCTGGACCGGCCGGCAGTGCGGCTGCCCTGGTTCTCGCTCGGGCCGGTGCGCGGGTCGCGCTCGTCGACAAGACGAGGTTTCCGCGGGACAAGGCGTGCGGCGACCTCGTCGGTCCCCGCGGCATGCAGGTGCTCCACGACTTGGGCGTGCGCCTGGCCGGGGCGGAGCCGGTGGGGGACATGCGCGTGGTCGGCCCGACCGGGAGATCCGTTCGGCTGCCGTGCCGAGCCGGCCGGACCTATCCGGGTCATGGTGTCGCGCTTCCGCGTGTCGTGCTCGACCAGACGCTCCGCGAGGCCGCCCTCGATGCCGGCTGCGTCGGCCACACCGCCCGCGCGGGCGCTCAGCTCCGCGACGACGGGCAGTTGGCGGGCTTCGAGCTGTCGGACGGAACCAAGTTGCACGCCGACGTCGTGATCGGCGCCGATGGGGCGATGAGCCGAGTGGCGTCGGCGGCCGGCCTGGTCGACGCGCCGCGGGTGCTGTGGGGGTTCGCGCTGCGCTCCTACCTCGACGCATCCGTCGACCTGCCCACGATCGTGTTGTGGGACGAGGCTCGCTGGCGCGGCTTCCCCGGCTACGGCTGGGTCTTCCCCGGGCCCGGGGGGCGGGCGAACCTGGGCGTGGGGGTCGGCGTGCTCGGCGACCGCGCCGCCGCCGGCCATGCGGGCCGGTCGTTGGGCGCCTTCGTCGCCGTGCTCCACCGCTTCGGGTTGCTCGATCATGCTGCGCGCCTGCCCGCCGAGCGGTTGGGCGGCTGGCTCAAGATGGGGATGGTGGGCACGGTGCCGGCGCGCGGCCGCGTGCTGCTCGCCGGCGACGCCGCCGGGCTCGTCAACCCGCTCCAGGGCGAGGGGATCTCCGAGGCGTTGGCCAGTGGGCGGGCCGCGGCCGAGGCCGTGCTCACATGCCCGGCCGCGCCGGCCGCCCACTACCGCTCGTTCCTGGCGCAGCGTTACGGCTCCTTCCACGCCTCGAACGCGGCCATCCAGTCCGCGCTCGTGCGGCGAGCGACGGTCGTCGCCGCGACGGGCCGGCTCCTCACCGCCCCTGTCGTCGGGCGGGCCATCGCCGGCGGATGGGCCGTGTACTGGAACGAGCTGCTCGACGGCGCCATGCCGGGAACCGCCCGGTCCACCGCCGCGCTCGCCACTGCGATCGCACGCGCGGCCACCAACCGCAGCCAGGCCCGGCGCTCGGTCATGAACGCCCTCACCCAGGACTCGTGAACGAGCTGCGTGCTGTGTCAGCTTCTCGCCGACGCTCGACCCGCCTTGTCAGCCTCCAGGAGTGGTTGGCGCCGGCTGGTCGGGCTGGACCGGGCCGATGCGGTAGGGCCGCATCATCTCGTTGTCCTCGTGCTCGACGATGTGGCAGTGCCACACGAACTGGCCCGGCTTGTCGAATCGGAGCCGTACCCGGGTGACTTGTCGGGGGTAGGCGATGATTGTGTCCTTGAACCCCATCTCCCACGGCTCCGGCCCTCGGGGGGACCCAGTGACCTGCACGGTCTCCGCTGCTTCGTCCACGACGATGTCCTGGCGGTTCACCAGCTGGAAATGCACCTCACGGATGTGCATCGGGTGGGCGTCGGCCGTGGCGTTGTAGAGCTCCCAGACCTCGGTCGCGCCGACGGCGGGTTCTCGGTGATCGGGTCCATCCACAGCCGCGTTCGACTTCGACGAGCCGGCGTCGAAGGTCGTGGGTACCGGCACCTTCATCCAGATCGGTAGCTTGCCGGACGGCACGCCGCTCTTCATCGAGCAGATCGCACTCGATCCGGAGCACCCCGCGTTCCAGCACTGCCCACGGCTCTTCACGCCGTAGAGCGAAGACGGCGACGACGGCGACGACACAGCGTCGAACGAGCTGATCGACAGGGCTTCAGCGACCCGCGACCGAATGGCATTGGCCGGCTTGATCGCGCGTCGGATACGCCTCGCTCGGGGCAGCGGAGCCGCGGGCCCTACGGCGTCCCCGGCAGCTCCTACCCGCTGATCGGCCGGAGGCCCGCCTGGGTGGCGCCTCTCTGATCGACGATGGCGGTGGTGCGGTCGTGCGCATCTTGCAGCCGGGTGCCAAGGCTGGGGTCGGTGGCGGGATCGGCGAGCGCCCGACGGACATCGAGGATCCGGATGGGCCCCCGGTCGTCGGTGAGTAGAGGTGCGAACTCCGCCGTGGTTGTCCGCCACCCGTTGGTCGTCTCGGTGAACGTGAACCGCACGAGCAGTCCCTCCAGCTTGTCGGGACCCCGTGAGCCCTGGTTGGAGACCAGGTTCCCCATGCCGTACACGACCCACTCGCCATCGATGGCCTCGACCGGTTGAACGACGTGGGCGTGGTGGCCCAGGAGCAGGTCGATGTCCGGTGACCGGATCAGCCTGGGCGCGATGGCATTCTGCTGGTCGTTGGGATCGTGGCGATACTCGTCGCCCCAGTGCAGGGCCACGACGACGAGTTCGGCGCCTCGTTGGCGGGCGACACTGGCGTCGGCGAGGATGCGGGCTTCGTCGATCTGGTTCGATCGCCATGTCTCGCCGCCGGGCGCCGGGATGCCGTTGAAGCCGTAGGTGTACGAGACGAGCGCGACGTCGACCCCATCGACATCCAGCAGCGTCGTCGTGGCGGCCTCCTGTGGAGTCCGGGCGGAGCCGGCGTGGCCGATCCCTGCGGCGTCGAGCGCGTCGAGCGTCCGGTTGACGCCCTCGGCGCCGCGGTCGTAGGTGTGGTTGGAAGCAGTGGTGCAGGCGTCATAGCCAGTGGCGGCCAGCGCCTGGGTGATCTCCGGGGGCACGGAGAAACTCGGATAGCTCGAGTAGGGGCCGCCCGGCGGGGCGACCGGCGTCTCCATGTGGCAGATCGCCACGTCGGCGCCGCTGACCACTGGTTGGATGTTGGCGAACATGGGACTGAAGTCGTAGCCGGACCGGCCCGACGCAGCGGCGTCGGCGCTGGCCTGGTGCCACAACGCCGTATGCAGCAGCACATCGCCGGTTGCGACCAACGTGAACGTGCGCGGGGGCATGGTCGTCGTCGTAATCGGGGCGGTCGTCGTGCCCGACGCCGCAGACCTGGCTAGCGCTGGGTCTCGGCTGGCACCCGCCGATGGGCCTTGCTGGCCGCGACGCTCCGGGCTGCAGAAGCCTGCGAGCAGCACAGTCAACAGACCGGCACTGACTGCGACGCGCAGCCGCCCCTGCATGCGCGTGGTCTACCACGCCGCAGCGATACCAGAAGGGATCGTGAGCGAGGATCGGAGCACGGTTCGGTGCGGCTCGGGTACGGACGAGATGGGCAAGGTCCCGTATCGCGCCGCATGGCTCGACCGCGCACTGTGCCCACCGCCCCGATATCCAGACAGCACGGAGTGCCAGCGCCGACCCCGGGGTCCCTCCCCGGTGACCCCTGTCGCAAGGCTGGTACGTTCGCAGGGGCGTGACGACCTCCGTCCGTGAGCCCTCCTGGCAGGGGGCGGCGACTCCCCCCGCCGAACGCCGAGCCATGGGCCGGGCGATTCGCGCCCGGCTCCCGCGGTCTGCCCACGCTGAATGGTCGCCGGGCAGTCGCCGAGACCCGCTCGAGCGGCTCGAAGCAGAGAGCCGTCACCGCATTCCCGGGCTCGTGCCGCTGCGCTGGGCGCGCATGGCCGCCTCACCGTTCTCGTTCTATCGAGGGGCGGCAGGCGTCATGGCGGCCGACCTCGCCGCCACGGCCGTGACCGGCGTGGACGTGCAGGTGTGCGGCGATGCCCACCTCCTGAACTTCGGCCTGTACGCCTCGCCGGAGCGGACGCTCATGTTCGATCTGAACGACTTCGACGAGACGCTGCGGGGCCCGTGGGAATGGGACCTGAAGCGCCTGGCCACGAGTGCGGTCATCGCGGCTCGTTCGGCCGGGCTCGGACGCGACGACGCCGGGTACTCGGCAGAGGAGGCGGTGCGCCGGTACCGGGACGCGATGACCCGGCTGGCCGCCATGAGCGTGCTGGACAGTTGGTATCTCTGCATCGAGGCCGCCTCCGCAGCGCGCAACCGCACGCTCAGGCGGGCGACGCGGCGCGCGTCGAGCCGAGCCAGCAGCCGGGATCACCTGCACGCCTTCTCCCGGCTGACCGAGATCGTCGACGGGCGACCGAGGCTCCGGGACCGCCCTCCGCTCGTCGTCCGGCTCGAGGATTTCCTGCCCGCCGAGCAGGTCGCGGCCATGCCGGCAGCGATCGACCGCCACCACGAGGGCTATCTGGAGACGCTGCGCCCGGATCACCGGCTGCTCATGGAGCACTACCGGATCGTCGACGTCGCACTCAAGGTCGTCGGAACCGGCAGCGTCGGGACGCGCTGCTACGTCGCCCTGCTCGAGGGCGCGAACGGCCACCCTCTCCTGATGCAGGGCAAGGAGGCACATCCGTCGGTTCTCGCGCCCTTCGTCGATCGGGCCGAGGAGTGCCACCAGGGGGAGCGGGTCGTCTCGGGGCAGCGCATCCTCCAGTCGGCCAGCGATGCCCTCCTCGGCTGGTCGACTGGCCTCGACGGCCGGCACTTCTACTGGCGCCAGCTGTGGGACAACAAGGGCGCGTACGACGTCGAGGCGCTGGGCCCGTCCGAGCTCGCCGAGTACGCGGGGCTCTGTGGCACGTGTCTCGCCCAGGCCCACGCCCGCTCGGGAGACGCGGCGTTGATCAGCGGGTACATGGGAACGACCCCCAAGCTGGACCGGGCGATCACCCGCTTCGCCCAGGCCTATGCCGACCAGAACGAGCAGGACCATGCCGAGCTGGTCGACGCCGTGCATGCGGGCCGGCTCGCGACCCGTTGACCAGGGTGGGCGGAGCTGGCTGAACGACCACCGCGTGAGCGCCAGAAGGAGCTGTACCGGCGGGTAGCCGGGCTCAGGCCGACACTGTCGTCCGGAGGTAGCCCACCAGCGCGCGCTTGAGCTCGGCGACCACCGCGTCGCGCTTGGCGGCGGGGGCGGCGAGCACCATCGGGAGCAGGGCCTTCGTGATCTGGACGGCGACCTCGGCGGTGCGGGCCAGGTCGTCCCGGGGCAGGCCGGGGGCGGACGCGGCGATCAGGTCCTCTACCCGGCCGCACATGGCGGTGTGGAGCGACTCGGTGGCGGCGGCCAGCTCGGCGGAGATGTCGGCGCCGGCGAGGAGGGCCTTGGCGGCCGGGTTGGCGAGGTGGAAGGCGACCATCTCGTCGACCACCCGGTCGATCATCTCGGGCAGGGGCAGGGTGGCCCGGCGGGGGTCGAGGGCACTGTCGTACATCGCCTCCATGTCGGCGACGTAGCGGGCGGTGAGAGCTTCGGCGATGGCCTGCTTGTTGGCGAAGAACTGGTAGAGCGACCCGGGGGAGATCCCGGCGGCCGCGGCGATGCGGTTGGTCGACGCCCCGTCGTAGCCGACGTCGGCGAAGACCGTGGCCGCGGCGTCGAGGATCGACTCGATCCGGCGCTTGCCTCGCTCCTGGCGCTTCGGGCCTCCGCCCGGCATCACGGTCCTCCGTTGACAAATACGAGCGATCGCTCGTATAAGTAACACGAGCGACCACTCGCAATCGAGACTACTCCCCGGAGGATGCCATGACCGTCGACGCCAGCCTGCACGGCAGGACCGCGGTGGTGACCGGAGCATCGAGCGGCATCGGGCAGGCCGTGGCCGAACGACTCGGCACGGCCGGCGCCTTCGTCTACCTCGTCGGCCGCACACCGGAGCCGATGGACGAGACCCGGGCCCGCATCGAGGAGGCGGGCGGCAAGGCGGAGGCCGTGACGCTGGATGTGCGGGACGCCGCCGCGCTCACCGCCGTCGTCGACCGGGCCGTCGCGGACACCGGGCGGCTCGACGTGATGGTCAACAACGCCGGGCTCGGCACCCGCGAGCCGGTCCTCGCCGGCGACGTCGGGATGTGGCGCGAGATGTTCGAGGTCAACGTGCTCGCCCTGCTGGTCGGCACCCAGGCCGCGGTGGCGGCCATGCGCCGCGCCGGGAACGGTGGCCACGTCGTCAACATCTCCTCGGTCGGCGCCCTGGAGCCCGGCAGCGGGGTCTACGGCGCCACCAAGGCTGCGGTCAACTACCTCACCCGGGCCCTGCGGGCCGAGCTGGAGGACGACGACATCCGCGTCACCTCCGTCGCCCCCGGCGTGGTGGCCACGAACTTCGCCCGTAACTTCGACCCCGAGGTCGTCCAGGGCATCGTGGCGCTCGCCGGCATGGACGTCGAGGTGCGGCGGGGCGAGCGGATACCGGCCGAGGCGCTGGCGGCGGCCCAGGCGGCGCTCGACCGCCTCATCGCCAAGCCCGAGGACATCGCCGACGCCGTCCACTACGTCGTCAGCCTGCCGCTCCGCCTCAACGTCGCCGACATCGTCGTCCGGCCGGCCAAGCAGCTCCAGTTCTGACCGCCGGGGTCAGGGGTCGGGGGACCGCTCCGGCGGCCATGCCCGGCGGGCCGGGTCGATCGGGCTCATGAGGCCGACGTCGTTGCCGTCGGGGTCGGCGACGATCGCGTAGCGGGCGCCCCAGAACGCGTCGAACGGCGGCTGGCGGCCCTCGTAGCCGGCGGCGGTGAGCTCCGCGTAGCGGTCGTCGACCGCCTGCCGGTCGGCGAGCGCGAACCCGAGGACCACGCCGCTGCGGCCGGGATCGGCGCGCCAGCCGGCGTGCCAGATCCCCGCCGACGCCGCCGAGTCGAGCTCGAGGCTCGTCCCACCGGGCATCGCCAGCTCCACGTGGGGCCCGGGGTCCCCGTCGTTCCCCGCCGGCGGCGCGACGCCGAGGCGGCGGTAGAAGTCGAGGCTGGCCGCCGTGTCGCGCACGACCAGGTTGACCATGTTCAGGTCCGGGCCGGTCTCGACCATGGCCGGACAGGCTCCCACGGCGCCGCGGCGCCCGCCACCGCTCCGCCCTACCGGGCACGCCGACCTGCTCCGGCGGCGGATCGACGGCCGGACCGGTCACCGATCCCGTAGGCGGCCCCCCCGTACCCGCCGTCGCCCGATAACGCGCCCTCCCGCGGAGCGATTACCGTCACCCGCCGTGCCCACTGCTGCAGAGGCGGCTTTGCCTACGGCGACGCTGCGCGACACCGTGGAGCGGACCGCCTGGCGGGTACGGCTGCCCACCCGGCGGTTCTTCCTCGTGCTCGCCCTGGTCTCGGCGAGCTCGCTGCTGGTGGCCAGCGCGGTGGGCGGCTGGGTCACCTCCCGCAACGCCGCCACCATCAGCCACGCCCGCGACCAGGGCCTGGGCGTTGTCAGCGCGGCCACCGACTTCCGCACCAACCTGGCCGCGGCCGACGCCGCGGCCGCCGGGACGCTGATCGCCGGTGGCCTCGAGGCCCCCGAGGCCCGGGAGGACTACGTCACCCACCTCGTCGACGCCTCGTCGGCCCTGACCCGGGCGGGCCTCGTCGGCACCTCGGACGACGCCGAGGACATCGAGGCGCTGGCCAACGGCCTGGTCGAGTACTCGGGCCTGGTCGAGACCGCTCGGGCCAACGCCCGCCTGGGCTACCCGGTCGGCGCCGCCTACCTCGACGAGGCGCGGACGATGGCCCGCAACGAGCTGGTCCCCCGGGCCGACCGGCTGCGGCGGGAGGGCGAGCGGCGGGTGGCGCGGTCGGCCAACAGCGTCGGTGGCCCGGTGGGCAGCGTGGCGCTGCTGCTGCTCGTGGCCACTGTCCTCGTGCTGGTGGCGGCCGCCGTGCTGGTCGCCGGGCGGACCCGGCGGGCGCTGCACCCCGCGCTGCTGGCCGCCACCGTGGCGATCGTAGGAGCGGTCGTGCTGGTGGCGTCCGGCATCTCGCGCCAGAGCGGGCAGCTCCGGGCGGTCGCCTCGACCGAGTTCGACGACTATCTGGCGGCCAACGACGGAGCGTCCGGCGTGTCGGACCTCCGGGTCACCGAGATTTCGGCGGTTGCCGCCCGCGGCAGCGGTGTGGGCCTCTACCGGCAGTTCGAGGACGACGCCGGCGCGCTGCTCGCCACGCTCGCCGACCGCGGCGCCGAGGGGCAGGAGCTGGGGGACGCGGTCGAGTCCTACCGGGACGTGGTGGTGGATCAGGTCGAGGCGACCGACCTCGGCGGCGACAACCAGGCCGCAGCCGCGGTCACGTTGGACGGCGAGTCGCTGACGACCTACGAACGGGCCAGCAGCGTCGCCGCCGACGACGTAGCGGCGGCCAACGCGGCCATCACCAGGCGTTTCGACAAGGCGTCCGACGCCGACATCCACCCGGTCGTCCCGCTGGCGCTGGGCGTCGGAGCGGCGGCGCTGGCGGTGGCCGGCATCCTGGGCCGGGGGAGGCGCTACCGGTGAGCACGACGTCCCCGTCCCCCTCGCCCGACGGCGGCCGGCCAGGGGGTGGCCGACGCAGCAGCCGCGCCCCGCTCGTGGCTGTCGCAGCGGTCCTCGTGCTCGGCGCCATGGCCGCGCTCGTGCTTCCCGGCATCCTGAACCAGACCGACGTGCCGCCGTCGCTCCCCGGGCCGACCTCCAGCACCACCGAGGCCACCACCGCCCCGCCCCAGCCCGACTGCGGCGTCGCGGTGGCCAGCCTCCGCCCGGACGGCCCGGCGACGACGACTGTCCCGGTCGGCAGCTACATGGACGAGATCAAGGCGCGGGGGCGCCTGCGGGTGGGCGTCGATGTGTCGAAGCTGCAGTTCTCCAGCGTCAACCCGCTCACCGGCGGCTTCGAGGGGTTCGACGTCGACATCGCCCGGGAGGTGGCCAACGCCCTGTTCGGCGATCCCGGTGCGATCGAGTTCGTGGCGATCCCCTCGAGCGAGCGCCAGAACGTGCTGACCGACGACCCGGCCGTCGGAGATCAGGCGTTCGCCGGCGTCACCGTCGACATGGTGGCCGACACGTTCACGATCACCTGCGCCCGCCGCCAGAACATCGACTACTCCACCGAGTACTTCACCTCGGCCCAGCGGCTGCTGGTGCGGAGCGACAGCGAGGCCGACGGGATCGAGGACATGGGCGGCGAGAAGGTGTGCGCGGCCGCCGGATCGACCAGCATCGACACCATCAACAACCTCCCCGAGCCCCGACCGATCGCCGAACCCGTCACCGAGCAGGCCGATTGCCTCGTCATGCTGCAGCAGGGCGAGGTCGCGGCGATCAGCACCGACGACACGATCCTCGCCGGTATGGCCGCCCAGGACCCCAACCTCAAGATCGTCGGCCCGGCGCTCAGCACCGAGCCGTACGGCCTCGGGCTGCCCAAGGGCCACCCCGAGTGGGTCCGCTACGTCAACGCGGTGCTCGAGGATGTCCGCGCCTCGGGCCGCTGGGCGGCCCTCTACGACCAGTGGCTCGCCGAGGCACTCGGCGGCACCGACGCGAGCCGGACCCCGCCCCCGGCGGTGTACAGCGATTGACGTGGCCGGCGTGACCGAGCGTAGCGATCCCGTCCTCGCCGCCTGGCGGGCCGACGTGGCCGCCCTCGGCGGCCGGCTGGTCGACGTCGAGTCCGACCCGACAGTCGCGGTGGCGCGCAGCGGCGTGCTCGCCGGGGGATCGGCCGCGGCCTGGGCCGAGGCCGACGCCGGCATCGCCGCCGCCTGGGAGGTGTTCCGGGCCGTCGACGACCTGCTCGACCGGGCCGAGCGCGAGCCTGGACAGGCGCACGCCCTGCTCACCGCGCCGACGGTGCCCGGGCCGCAGGGCCCGGCCGACGCCACGACGGCGGTCCACGCTGCGAACGCCGCGATCGAGGCGGCCACCGGGCTGGCCGCCCGGCTCGCCGCCGCATGGGGCGACTGGACGGCCCGCAACCGGGCGGCGGAGACGGCGGCCAGCATCGCGGGCGACACGGCCACGGCCCGGGCCGCGGCCTCGCTCGGCGAGCTGTTGGCCACCGACCCGCTCGCGATCGCCGAGACCGACATCGCCGGCGTCGAGGCCGCCGCCGCCCGGGCCACCGGGAAGCACACCGCAGCCCAGGCCGCCGCCGGCCGCCTCGACCTCGACCTGGCCCGCGCCCGCGACGACCTCGCCGCCCTCGACGCCGACCTCCAGCGGGCCGGCGCCGAGCTGGCCCACGCCGCAAGCCGGGTGGCCGGGATCGCCACCGCCGTCCCCGTCGCCGACCTCGCTGCGCTGGGCGACTGGCTCGACCGCATCGCCGCCGCCGCGCCCGCCGACCGGCCCCGGGCCGCGGCGGCGCTCGACGACTGGTTCGCCGCCTGCGCCTCCCGGCGGGCCGAGCTCGACGCGGCCCTGGCGCCCGCCCGCGACGGCATGCGCCGCCGCGAGCAGGGCCGCGGCCTGTGGACGGCCTTGCGGGCCAAGGCCGGGGCCCGCAAGCTGGACGAGCGGCCCGAGGTTGCCGCCGCGCTGACCACCGCCCAGGACGAGCTGTGGCGGGCCCCGTGCGACCTCGACACGGCCGAAGCGGCGCTCAAGCGCCTGTCCGAGGTGCTCGAGTCCCGGCCAGGAGACACGACATGAGCGTGACCACGACCGCGTGTGCCCGTCCGGGGTGCGGCGGGACGATCCAGGACGGCTACTGCGACACCTGCGGCCTCGCCCCGCCGAAGGCCGGGTCGCGCCGATCGGGACGCACCGGCAGCGGGGCGACCGAGCGCACGTCCGGCCGGGTGGACGTCACCCGCCTCACGACCCACAGCCGGCAGTCGGGCAGCACCGCCCGGCGCAGCCGGGTCGGGGCCGGGGTGGTCGAGATCGCTCCGGTCACCACGGTCGACCCGGCCACCGTCGTGATGGCCGACCCCAGCGTCCCGGAGAGCCGGCGCTTCTGCACCCGGTGCGAGAAGCCGGTCGGCCGGGGCAAGGCGGGGCAGCCAGGCCGGCAGGCGGGGTTCTGCGCCCACTGCGGCGCCCGCTTCGACTTCGGCGCCAAGCTGGCGGCCGGCGACCTGGTGGCGGGCCAGTACGAGGTGGCCGGCGCGCTCGCCCACGGCGGTCTCGGCTGGATCTACCTGGCCCGCGATCGCAACGTCTCAGCCCGGTGGTGCGTCCTCAAGGGCCTGCTCGACACCGCCGACCCCGCCGCCGCCGAGGCGGCGGTGGCCGAGCGCCGGTTCCTGGCCGAGGTGGTCCACCCGACGATCGTGGGCATCCACAACTTCGTGAACCACGAGGGCCAGGGCTACATCGTCATGGAGTACGTCGGCGGGCCGAGCATCAAGCAGCTCGCCAAGCGCCGCCGGGAGGCAGGCGAGGGGCCGCTGCCGGTCACCGATGCCGCCGCCTATCTGCTCGCCGTGCTCCCGGCCCTGGGCTACCTGCACGACCGGGGCCTCGTGTACTGCGACTTCAAGCCGGACAACGTCATCCACGTGGGCGACGCGGTGAAGCTGATCGACCTCGGCGGCGTCCGCCGGCTCGACGACCCCGACGCCGCGATCTTCGGCACCGTCGGCTACCAGGCCCCCGAGGTGCCCCACACGGGCCCGACCGTCGCCAGCGACCTCTACACGGTGGGGCGGGCGCTGGCGGTGCTCATCCTCGACTGGCCCACCTGGCAGTCGACCGACCGCGAGTCCCTCCCTCCCCGGGAGGACCACGACGTGCTGGTCGAGCACGACTGCCTCTGGCGCTTCCTGCAGCGGGCCTGCGCCCCCGACCCGGCGGCCCGCTTCGCCGACGCCGACGAGATGGCCGACGCCCTCCACGGGGTGCTGTGCCAGGTGGCGGCGGCCACGGACAGCGTCCCCCGGCCCCGGACCAGCACCCGGTTCAGCCCGCCCCGGCCCCGCCTCGACGGCACTGGCTGGCAGGCACTGCCGAGCCCGCTGCTGCCCAACCACCCGCGGCTCGCCAATCGGGTGGCCGGGGTGGCCGACGGCGACCCGAGCGCCGCGCTGGAGCTGGCCGCCGACGGCGAGCTCAGCTGGGCCGACATCGCCACCGTCGCCCGCGCCTACTGCGAGCTGGGCGACACCAAGGCGGCCGACTCGGTGATCGGACTGCTCGACGAGGCCAGCCCGGACGCCGCCGGCTTGGCCTCGACGATCGGGACCGCCCGCTCGTACCTCCACGGCCTCTCCGCGCTGGCCGCGGGCGACGCGCCCCGCGCCGCAGTGCTGCTCGCCGACGCCTACGCCACCGCCCCGGGCGAGGCTGCCTGCGCCCTGTCCTACGCCGCCGCCGTCGTCGCCACCGGCGACGCCAACCGGCTGGAGGAGGCCGCCGACGTCTACGAGCAGGTGGCGGTGGCCGACCCGACGTGGGTCGTCGCGGTGGCCGGCCTGGCCCGGGCGCTGAAGGCGCTGGGCCGGTCGGCCGACGCGGCCCGGGTGCTCACCGCGGTGCCCGAGGGCCACCCGCTGCGGGCGCAGGCGCTGACCGAGGCGAGCCGGGCGATGGAGCCCGGCCCGTACGACCCGCAGGTGGCGGCCGCGGCGGCCGCCCACCTCCGCTCCGACCGGTCCGGGC